>JBNKWI010000335.1:0-501 GCA_050299695.1 Paracoccaceae bacterium | reverse complement strand
AGCGCAGCACCATCACCCATTTTTTCGCTCCGGCCTGGCGTAGCCTGCCCGTGGAAGTGATCAACTGGGATGGCGCCTCGGACGAGCTGATCGACAACCTGTTGTGGTTTTTCGCCAACACCGGCAAGGCGCCGCTGGTGACGGACAATGTGTATTCATTCCTGCTCAACCGCATTTTCGAAAGCTATACCAGCGAAGCCGCTTTCCTGCTCGACCTCGCTTCTGGCCAAGGTCGCCGAACAGCGCCCCGCCGGCGCCGCCCTCTTCCGAGTAGGTGTTCTGGCTGTTGATGAAGCCGACCACCTCGTTGTACGCATCGACCAGATCCTGGAGCTTGGCCTTGATGCTGTCCTTGTCCGGGCTGACCGTGAAGGTGAACTCCGCCGGACCCTCCGAGAGCAGCTGGATCGAGATGCCAGGGATCATGTCGCTGAAGTCGTTGCTCTCTCGCTCGAAGCGCAGACCGTCTATGATTGCGACCGCGTTGTTGCCCAGGGTGAT
>JBNKWI010000334.1:0-501 GCA_050299695.1 Paracoccaceae bacterium | reverse complement strand
CCAATAGCACTTGCGGCGGCGGTAAATGCCAGAGGTCCGAGGAAATACGGGTTGGACAGCCCGACGCGCTTGAACAGCAACGCACCGGAGATGGCGAGGAGCGCCAGAAATCCGTTGCCGTACAGATCGAAACTGCCGCCACGCACCATGCCGGTGCGATCCGGCCAGCCATCCATGGCAAAGACCGCAATGGGAACAAGGATCACCACGGCGGCAATACGCGTGGTCTGGGCCAGAATGACCGGGGCGGGATCGCAATTGTGCCTCTCTGCCATGATCGCGGCTTCGACCGGGCTGGTCGGAAAGGTCGAGAGGAACGCCTGTGACAGGCGGATTTTCGTGTTGCGCGCAATCAGGATGGCAACAAGCCCGGCGCAGGCGGCAGAGCTCAGCGCCATGCCGATCATGATCGGGGCCAGCCCGAGAAGGGCGGCCAGCGCAGCAGGCGTGAAGGCGAGCCCGACCTGCGCCGCGATGGTCATCTGGCCGAACGGGCGGGTC
>JBNKWI010000333.1:0-503 GCA_050299695.1 Paracoccaceae bacterium | reverse complement strand
CGGACAGAAATGAAATCCTATGTCCTCCCCTCGAACATAGAATTCCGTGCGGCCGGTGATATGGATGACTTCATCTCTGAAACCGTACGCCCACAGCGCGCCGTAGCGGCGGCAGACCGTGCAGTTACAGGCGGTGGCGCTGTCCGGGAGGCCGTCGTAGGACCAGCGAACCGATCCGCAGTGACAGCTCCCTTCGACCGTCGTCAGCTTGTCAGCCATGCCGTTCCCGGTACGTTCACTCCGGCAGCGTTTCGCCGGAGCCGCCGAATTCCGAGGGCATGTCTTTGAACTTGGGGAGGCCGTCGGGGACGGACATGGTCTTCTCGCCGTAGAAGATATGCAGCGTACCTTCATGTGCCTTGGTGGGCACGATGTTGAGGTACACGTCGATCAGGCCCATGCCAGGGTGATCGGTGAAAACATGACCGCCGCAGTTCGTGCAGAACTTGCGCTGGCTGCCCTCCGTCTTGGCGTAGTTACCGAGCTTGTCTTCACCGGCGGTC
>JBNKWI010000332.1:0-503 GCA_050299695.1 Paracoccaceae bacterium | reverse complement strand
ATGGCACCAGTCTGGACGCCGGCGAGCGTACCAGCGAACACGACCAGCAGATCCTCGAGATCCGCAAGAAGACGGGCATGTGCTTCCAGGCCTTCAACCTCTTTCCACACATGAACGTCATCGAAAACGTCATCGAGGGACCGGTGACCGTCCTGGGGCAGTCCAAAAAAGAGGCCATCCCCTATGCCGAGGAACTCCTCGACTGGGTGGGACTGATGGACAAGCGCGACGAATACCCCGCCCGCCTCAGCGGCGGCCAGCAGCAGCGCGTGGCCATCGCCCGAAGTCTGGCCATGAAACCCAAGGTGATGCTCTTCGACGAACCCACTAGCGCTCTGGATCCAGAGCTGGTGGGGGAGGTGGTGGACGTCATGGAGCGCCTGGCCAAAGACGGCATGACCATCATGGCCGTCACCCACGAGATGCACTTTGCCCGCGACGTGGCCGATCGGGTCCTCATTATGGATGGGGGCAACTGGATCGAAGAGGGGCCGCCCGAGGAG
>JBNKWI010000331.1:0-503 GCA_050299695.1 Paracoccaceae bacterium | reverse complement strand
AACCGTCGGCCCTCAGGCGGCTGCACAGCGGAGCGATCCAGTCGGTCTCCTCACGACCCAGAACGCCGCCTTCGCCCGCGTGGGGGTTCAGCCCGGCGACCGCGATGCGCGGGCTGTCGATGCCGAAATCCGACTGCATGGCCGCATGGACAAGGCGCAAGGTTTGTTCGAGGTGCTCGGGGGTCAGGCCGAAAGGCACCTCCGAAAGCGGGATGTGGATGGTGGCCGGAACGACTTTCAGCTCTTCCGAGGCCAGAAGCATCGCCACCCCGTCGGTGCCCGCAAGGTCGGCCAGAAACTCGGTGTGGCCGGGAAAGCGGAATTCGGCATTCACCGCCAGTTCGCGCTTGGAGATTGGGCAGGTGCACAGGGCCGAAGCGCTGCCTTCGGTCACCAACCGGACGGCACGGCGTATCACGTCGATGACAGCGGTAGCGTTCTCCGGGGCGGGAGAACCCGGCGCCACAGGCGAGCGAAAGGCATGGGGAAGGACCGGCAGTCCG
>JBNKWI010000330.1:0-505 GCA_050299695.1 Paracoccaceae bacterium | reverse complement strand
CTTCGGCGGCCATCCGGTCGGCGAAGTAGTCGTAGAGCCGTTCGCCCTCCCCGGGCGGCGCGGCGGTTGAGAAGCCGGGCCGGTTGCCGCGCGCGGTGTCGGCGGCGAGCGTGAACTGGCTGACGACCAGCGCCGCGCCGCCCGCATCGCGCACCGAGCGGTTCATGCGGCCCTCGTCGTCGCGGAAGATGCGCAGCTTGGCGATCTTGCCGTCGCGCTTGAGCCCGCGCAGGGGCCCGTTGGAGTCGAAGAACTCCACCTTGGCGCCGCCCTCCTGGTGCGGCCCGTTGTCCGAGGTGAATATCACGAGCGTATTGTCGGCGAGGCCCATCTCGTCCAGCGCGTCGAGGATGCGGCCGACCGATCCGTCCAGTTCGCGGACCACGTCCGCGTACAGATCGTCGGGCGTCTCCGGCGTGTAATAGTCCTCCGAGGCAGCCAGCGGCTTGTGCGGCATCGCGTACGGCAGGTAGACGAAGAACGGCTTGTCACGGTGCGTCGATAT
>JBNKWI010000329.1:0-505 GCA_050299695.1 Paracoccaceae bacterium | reverse complement strand
AAGGCCGACCCGCCCGCCGAAGTGATCGACGCCTTCCGCGACGTTCAGAAGGCCGAACAGGAGCGCAACACCTTCCAGAACCAGGCCGACGCCTATGCCAACCAGCGGCTGGCGGCCGCCCGAGGCGAGGCGGCGCAGCTCTTGCAGGAGGCCGAGGGCTACCGCGCCCAGGTGGTCAATGAGGCCCTGGGTGAGGCCAGCCGCTTTGTCGCCGTCTACGACGAATACGCCAAGGCCGAGGAAGTGACCCGCAAGCGGCTCTATCTCGAGACGCTGGAGCGGGTGCTGGCCAATGTCGACAAGATCATCATCGATGAGAACAGCGCCGGCGGTCAGGGTGTCGTGCCCTATCTGCCACTGAACGAACTGCGTCGGGATCAGGGCCGGACCGGGTTGGGAACCGGCGCGGCGACCGGCACGGGAGCGAGCCAATGACCAGAGTAACCATTCTTCTCGTTGCCTTCGCCGTGGCGCTGGTGACGTTCCTGTCCTCCGTCTTCATCGT
>JBNKWI010000328.1:0-506 GCA_050299695.1 Paracoccaceae bacterium | reverse complement strand
GCTGCAGAACGGCGTGTCGCCTCTGTACATGAAGATGTCGCTGTTGCAACCCAGACGTTTGGCGCAGAGCGCGCACGCGTCCAACGCTGCCAGGCCGGGCTCGCCGACCGGCTCGGCTACAGCGAGCGCCACCTGAATCGCCTGCTCACCGATGAGCTCGGCGCCGGCCCGCTCTCGCTCGCCCGCGCCCAGCGCGCCGTGGATCAGCCGCGGGCCGTCGGCCGGCGGGCGGCCGAGCAGCGCGCAGACGAGCGCGACCGCGTCGTCGCCGTCGACGCGCGGCTTGGCGACGCCGCCCTCGCCGGGCTCGCGGCCCTGGCGCTGATGAGCGGTTTCGGCCTTCCCCTGGCTATCGCCGCCTTGCCGCTGGCAGCGGCCGTCGGCCTCGGCGCCGCCCTCGCCGCCGAGGCGCCGACCGCTCGTCGCGGCGGCCGCGCCGGGGCGGTGCTACTGGCGGCCGTTCTGACCGCCTGCATCGCGCCCCTCGACCTCGCCCACCTGGCCTA
>JBNKWI010000327.1:0-506 GCA_050299695.1 Paracoccaceae bacterium | reverse complement strand
AGGGTCGGGCTGCGCGGGGAGAACCGGAGCGCCGGGGCCACGTGGTTCCGGATCTCCAGCTTGCGCAGCTCCTGGAAGTTCTCCAGGTGCTCCTTCACCGACTCCAGCATGAGCGCGCGCTCGTCGTCGGTGAACGGGATGCCGGTGAGCTTCTCCGCCTCGGCGATGGCGAGGCGGACCCGTTCCGGCGTGGCCGGGTGCGAGGCGAAGAAATCCACCCGGGCGCGGTCGAAGCGGCTGCCGTCGAGCGCGGCGGCGAGGTCGGCGACGGGGCGCTTCGCCGTCTCGCCCATCAGCAGCGCGATCAGCACGTCGCGGTGGGCCAGCCGGTCGGGGTTGGTGGCGAAGCGCGGGTCGGTGCCCACGTGGTGCGGCAGGCGCAGGACGGCGGTCTCGCGGTCGATGCGCAGGAGTTCCTGGCGCAGCAGCGTGCGCTCCGTGTCCCGGTCGCAGACGAGGGCGGTCAGGGCCGTGCCCGACCCGGGCACGTCGCCCACCAGCCGCAG
>JBNKWI010000326.1:0-507 GCA_050299695.1 Paracoccaceae bacterium | reverse complement strand
GTCCTCCCTTCCACCTCATGGGAAGCGCGCAGCTCTTGGAGCTGGCTCGGCGCAAGCCACGCAGCCTGTCCGAGCTGGACCGAATCGGCCGCAAGCCCCTGCCGCGCGGCTTCGCCCGCGAGATCCTCGCCGCGATGGAAGAGGCGCAGAAGAACGGCCTCGGCGCGACCACCTACAAGGGCAAGCTGATCGACATCGGCCAGAGCAAGCCATTCTGCGTGCTCCTGCTCGACGAGATCGAGAAGGCCCACTACGAGGTTCGGCAGGCGCTGTTGAAAATGAAGGGCTCGGGTCGTCTGGTCGGGATGGACGGCGAGGAGGCCGACTTCCGCAACATCATCATCGTCGAGACGACCAACTACGGTCAGGACATCTGGCTCAACAACGACTTCGAAACCGGCCGCAAGGTCCTGCTGGAGCGCATGCGCGGCGACACCACGGTGTTCTCGCCGGAATATCTCGACCGCAACGACGCCATTTTGTGCGCCGGACCGCTCGACGAAGCGG
>JBNKWI010000325.1:0-508 GCA_050299695.1 Paracoccaceae bacterium | reverse complement strand
TCTTGTTCTGGTCGGTTCTGACGGTGGGGCGCGAGACTAGCCGCGCGCGCCGCGCCCGGCAAGCGGGCGGCGGCGGCTTTCCTGTGGATAGCGGCTTTACCGGAGAATCAGTGCTTGTGGGACTGCTCGAAGGCGGCCTTTTGGTCTGGCGAAGCCTCGCTCTGGTGCTTGGCCTTCCACTCGTCGTAGGGCATGCCGTAGACGATCTCGCGCGCCTCGTCGTAGGTGATCTCCTCGCCGCGCTCCTCCAGCGCCGCGCGGTACCACTTGGACAGGCAGTTGCGGCAGAAGCCGGCCAGATTCATGAGGTCGATATTCTGAACGTCCGTGCGTTCGCGCAGATGACCGAGCAACCGGCGGAACGCCGCCGCCTCGAGTTCGGTTTGCGTCTTGTCGTCCATTCTTCTCTTCCCTGATTGTTCGGTTGGCCTGTCCCGCTTAAGGCTCAGGCATCCATGCCGAGGATATAGTGAAGCCTGTCATCCTCCACCAGCCCGGGCAAGATGCC
>JBNKWI010000324.1:0-509 GCA_050299695.1 Paracoccaceae bacterium | reverse complement strand
GCCTCGATCATCGCCTTGATCGGGAAGACGTCGTCCATGGCGTCCTCCCCCAGGCGCTCGGGCGTGATTGTGCCGGTGTAGGGATCGAGCGCCATCCACTGACCCGTGATGTCGTAGGTCGCGTTCAACTCGGCGAAGCGCGGGCGGTCGTCCGGGTGGATGAGCTGCGTATGCGAGGATACGGCTCGACGATCCCACTCGGGGTTTGTGTTCTTCGCCAGCTCGACGGCGTCGAGGAACAGGCGGGCGGCGAGGTCGCCGAAGCAGTGGCAGATAATATGAAGTTGCTCGGCATCGGCGCGAACCACCGCATCGTTGATCACGTCGAAGGGAATGACCGGTGGCGGATCGGCCTCCGGATTGTCGGCATAGCCGTCGACCAGGAGGGTACTGTACTTGTCGTCGTCGCCGTCCATGTTGATCTTGAGCGCGGTTACCTTGATCAGGTTGGTCTTGAATTCGTCGCGCATCTTTTTGGCAATTGGCACCGGGTCGACGCCGGCATCATT
>JBNKWI010000323.1:0-510 GCA_050299695.1 Paracoccaceae bacterium | reverse complement strand
GGGCGTGCGCGCTTCCGGCGAGAGCACGTCGTGGGAGCGCAGCACGCGCGTGCGAGCCGGATAGAGCCCCGTCCAGAGCGAGGCCATCGAACACTTCGTCCAGGACGACTGGGAGACCTGTCGCGCGAAGCGGATGCCGCCCGCCGCGAGCGCGTCGAGGTTGGGGCTGGTGTCGCGCTCGTAGCCGTAGGCGCCGAGCCGGTGGGCGCGCAGCGTGTCGACGAGGAGGAACAACACGTTGAAGTCGTCGCGCGTGGCGAGCTCGGCGAGGGCCGCGGGGACGTCGGCCGGAGCGACGCGGGGCCGGGGGTCGCGCGGGCGGCGGTCGAGGCTGACGAAGACGTACAGACCGATCAACGCCGCCGCGCCGACCAGCGCGAGGAGGGGTTTGCGTCCGAGAAGCCGAGCGGTGCGCATGACGCTCGGGGACTTCGCAAACGCCGTGCCCGGCAGTCCGGGCGAGATCGCGCTCGGATCGTCGCAGGATGCGACGCAGCCCGTGCGGTCGGT
>JBNKWI010000322.1:0-510 GCA_050299695.1 Paracoccaceae bacterium | reverse complement strand
ATCGAGCCCCCTGAGCAGATCGACGCGTTCAAGCAACGCACCTTCGAAATCGAGTTCGCCGTTCATCGCCCGGGCCGTTATGTCTGCCACGCGCTCACCGACGCCGGCCTCGTCGGCCAGTTCGTCGATGCATTCCTGCCCGATCATGGTCGAGTCCATGTCGGCCAATAGCAGTGTCTTCCGGCGGTTCCCCTCAGGCAGACAGTTCAGATCCACCGACATGCCCGCGATGCTGTCCCGTACTTCGCCCAGATTGGACGGCGGCGCGGCAACCGGGAACTCGGCAGCCTCGTCGGGCGACAGCCAGACCGCATCACCCAATGCCCCGAACGCGCCTTGAAGCGAAGCGACCAGTGCCGGGTCCAGCCGTCCGGCCGGAGCGATCAGCGAGATGACATGCATTGGGTGCCTCCGTTCTTGGCGGCACCGCCTAGCGGATACGGGCTCAGCTTACCAGTGCCAGTCGCGCCGCCGCCTGGTGTCGCGGGCGCCGTCGAGACGTACACAATG
>JBNKWI010000321.1:0-510 GCA_050299695.1 Paracoccaceae bacterium | reverse complement strand
GACCTGCATCTGAAGCTCGCGCCCGGCACCGATGTGGCGCTGTTCAACGGTCTGCTCGGCCATCTGCACGAGGTGGGTGCCGTCGACAGCGCCTTCGTTACGGATCATGTGGACGGGTTCGAGACTGCGCTGGCGGCGGCTTCGACCGACCGCGCTTCGGAAACCGGCCTTCGCGGATCCGAGATCGCGGCCTTCTACCGGATGTTCGCGGCGACCGAGAGGGTCGTGACCGTGTTCAGCCAGGGGGTGAACCAGTCCTCGAGCGGCACCGACAAGGTGAACGCGATCCTGAACTGCCATCTCGCGACGGGCCGCATCGGCAAGCCCGGCTCGGGCCCGTTCAGCGTGACCGGGCAGCCCAATGCGATGGGCGGCCGCGAGGTGGGCGGGCTTGCCAATATGTTGGCGGCGCATCTTGATATCGAAGACCCCGAGCACCGGAGCGCGGTGCGCACCTTCTGGCAGGCGCCGGGGATCGCCAAGGCGCCGGGGCTGAAGGCCGTGGAGATG
>JBNKWI010000320.1:0-511 GCA_050299695.1 Paracoccaceae bacterium | reverse complement strand
CATCTGACACTGCACCCGCTCCTATTGGATCGCCGCACAAGCTCTTACCTGCAGGTCCTTCTCCCGGCTGTGCGCCGGTTGCACCTCCGACGACCTCCTCGCCCGCGCCACGCGCGGCTCCGTCGCCCGCGCCACGCGCGGCTTCCTCGCCTGCGCCACGCGCGGCACCGTCGCCTGCGCCCCGTGCGGCCCCGTCGAGCTCACCCGCGCCACGCGCGGCCACGGCCCCTACGTCCTCCACCGAGCGCTACGTCCCTCCCGGACTCCGCGGCGGCCGAAGCGGCCTGCCACCTGGTTCTCCACCGCCGGAGCATGTCATCACGAAGGTCTTCTCGCGCCGGCCTCGCTCTACAACGGCGCCAGCTCCTGCACCTGCGCCGGCACCGCTGCCTAAGGGTGCTGTCGCCGTGCCCCTCGTCGTCAACCAGCACTCCATGGCGACTCGGGCAAAGCACGGTTTTCATGTTCCCGCCCTCTTCACCGCCACTTCCCTGTCTCCGGTTCTGAAGAC
>JBNKWI010000319.1:0-511 GCA_050299695.1 Paracoccaceae bacterium | reverse complement strand
ATGAAGTAGCCGACCGACATGCGCCGGCTCATGGCGTCGTTCAGCGCCTCGGGCGTCACCACCCGGTGCAGGGTCGAGACCCAGCGGTCGTTGGTCCAGCGCTGCATCATGTCGCCGAGATTGACCACCAGCTCGCCCGGTCCGGGCTGCACCGGTAGCCGGGTCCCGTCGGCGCGCCGGGCCTCGAGCCCGCCCCGCGCCTCGGTGGTGGTCGTCCTCAAGGACGAGGCGCAAGAGCTGCCGGAGCTGCTCGACACCCTGACCGCCCAGACCCATCCCGACCTGGAGCTCGTCTTCGTGGACGATGGCTCGACCGACGGCAGCTCCGCGTTTGCCCTGCTGGCCCCGGCCCTGGCCGCCGCTCACGGCGCCGACTTCGTAGAGAAGCGGCTCACCCTCGACCGCAGCCAGATGGGGCGGGAGTGGGCGGCGGCGATGAACCCCGAGCAGTTCTACCGGATGGTGGAGCTGCTGCGGCAGGCGGAGCGTGCACGAGGCGAGGGCGCCGAGC
>JBNKWI010000318.1:0-511 GCA_050299695.1 Paracoccaceae bacterium | reverse complement strand
CATCGGCTGCAACGGGCTGGAAGTGACCGACGCCATGCGCCTGTCCATCGCCGCCCAGGCCAGCCTGTTGGTGGTCAACACGGACGCCTGGTACCGGCATTTGCGCACGGTCCTCATCTACCCCGCCGCCTTCCGGTCCCGACAGACCGAGCAGGACGGCTATGTCGTCACCGAACGCGAGACGGTGCGGTTCGGCGAAAGCTGGCAGTATGGGCCGGTCGTCCTGTCCTGGGCGGATACCGAGCGGGGCGCGCTCGACGACCGCGACGGGCATAATGTCGTGTTGCACGAATTCGCCCATCAGCTCGACAGTCTCTCGGGCGACAGCGACGGCGTGCCGATCCTGTCCCCCGGCCAGAGCTTCGACCGCTGGGCGGAGGCCTTCGACGACGGGTTCGAGCGCCATCTCGACGCTGTCGAAGCGGGCCGCCCCTCGGTCATCGACCCCTATGGAGCGGAAGGTCACGAAGAGTTCTTTGCCACCGCCATCGAGGCCTTTTTTGAAAGACCG
>JBNKWI010000317.1:0-512 GCA_050299695.1 Paracoccaceae bacterium | reverse complement strand
CTCGCGCTGCTGCTGTTCGGGGAGGCGCCGCTCGAGCATCTCGCGACCGTCGGCTGGCCGGCGGCACTGGCCGACGCGTACGGCGTGCTGTGGCGCCAGGAGAGCGCCGGGGGCGCGATCGTGCGCTGGATGCACCCCGTCGCGTTCTGGACGCTGGCCGCGCTGCTCGCGGCCGGGCTGGCCTGCGGGCTCCGGGGTGGCGACGACGCCGACCCGGAGGTGCCCGTCCGGGTGGACACCGTCGCCATCGACCACCACAACTCCCCGGTCGTGCTGCTGCAGGAGGAGGACGGTCCCCGCGTGCTGCCGATCTGGATCGGCACCCGGCGGCTGGCATCTTCCAGGCTGCGCACCGGGATGGTCACGGTGAGCACGCCGTTGGCGTGATGCGCCTTGAGCTGCTCGGCCTTCACCCCGCGGGGCAGCCGGAAGGTGCGCTCGAAGCGGCCGTAGGAGACCTCGTGGACGTACAGCTCGGTGTCCTCCTCCTTGCGCTCCTGCTTCTTCTCTCC
>JBNKWI010000316.1:0-513 GCA_050299695.1 Paracoccaceae bacterium | reverse complement strand
CGATCACATGCTCGAGGACGACCCCATCGGAGATCACGAGCGCCGCGCCGGCATCTTCAGCACGTTCATGCGCGAGCCGTGAGTTCGACCGCACTGGCTCAGAGCACGTCGTAGGACGCGACCATCGACGACAGCCAGTCGGCGATCGCCTCGGCACCCGATGGCGTCAGGTGGATGCGATCGGCGTTGAACCAGCCGGTCTGGCCGAACGTGAACGCGTCGTAGCCCCACACGCGATCCAGGATCTCGTCGCGCGAGACGACCTCGCCGCTGCGCTCGGCGAGGTAGCGCAGGATCATGGCTTCCTTGGAGGAGAGCGTGTGCTCGTCGCCGTCGACGATCGCGGTGTAGGCGCGCAGGTCGATCTCGACGTCGCCCAGGTGGAAGTGCTCGACGTCGTCGAGGCCGGCGGCCTGCATATGCTCGGCGGCGAGTGCGTAGTCGCCGATGATACGTTCGATATCCCAATCCTCGATGATCTTCGGAAAGGCGCGGTGTGCCGGCTCGCGCACT
>JBNKWI010000315.1:0-513 GCA_050299695.1 Paracoccaceae bacterium | reverse complement strand
CGATCGAGGACGCGCTGTCGGGCATCGAAGGCGTCGATTTCATCAACAGCATCAGCCGCGCCGAGAGCAGCCAGGTCAGCGTCAGTTTCAAGCTCGCCCGCGACCCGGATTCCGCGGCGAGTGACGTGCGCGACCGCGTCGCCCGCAACCTGTCCGGCGGCATGCGCCGCAAGCTCGCCTTCGTGATGGCCGCGCTGCACCGGCCGTCGCTGCTCGTGCTCGACGAGCCGACGAACGACCTCGACGTGGAGACGCTGGACCTCTTGCAGGAGCTTCTCGGCGTCGCCGCGCCGACCTACCATCATCACGCGCTGATCGTCGACGACGCCGGACGCAAGATGTCCAAGGCCGACCGCGCCACCTCCCTGCGCGCCCATCGCGAGGCCGGCGCCACGCCGGAGGATATACGCACACTCGTCGGGATCGATGCACTCTCTCTGAGGCGAACCCGCTAAGTGAAGAATCGGGCCTCAGGATCACTACGTGAACAAACGCTAAGCGGCTTCCATTACC
>JBNKWI010000314.1:0-514 GCA_050299695.1 Paracoccaceae bacterium | reverse complement strand
GGACGCGCGGCTTTGGCAAACGAGCAGATCCTCCTCGTTCCGCTGCCCGGAGACCGCGCGACGCGCGACCTCGACACGCCCGAGGACTGGGAAACATGGCGCGCCGACAACGGTTTCGACAGCTGATCCTTCGCCTGTTCTGAAATATCCCGGGGTTTGGGGCAGAGCCCCAATCCACAAAAAAAGGTGTGCGCCGCAGGCGCTCATTCGGACTGGCAAAGCCAGCGGACAAGCGGCATCAGGGCCTCGGTCGTCTTCATCACCCAGCTTGCCGCATCGGGGCCGATCACCGCCGAGGAGGGTGCATCGTCTTCGAATGTCCGTGCGACGATGGCCTTGTGGCGCAACAACTCGGCGCGGCGGCCCTCGGCCTCGAATCCCATGGGCAGTCGAGCAAGGTCCGGCTCGCCCATACGGCAGCCCACGCCCGCTGCCCGGTCGAGCGCGGCGATCAGCGTGCCACCGTCGCCCGGATCGACAATGCGCCGACGGATGCCGGCCAACTCGGCGGGCT
>JBNKWI010000313.1:0-515 GCA_050299695.1 Paracoccaceae bacterium | reverse complement strand
GGGCTTAAGGCCGGGACAGAGAATGGCGCGATTGTTCAATACATCTCTTGGCCTCTCCCGCATCCTGGCTACACTGACAACCGGGAACAACGACCATGACCTCGCAGAAAACCGTCCTCATCACCGGCGCCAGCCGCGGTCTGGGCGCGAGCATCGCGCGCGCGCTCGAGCGCGACGATCGCTGCCACCTCATCCTGACGGCGCGGCCCAGCTCCATGGAGCGTTTCTCGGAGCTCGGCATCCGCGAGTCCGAGCGCCTGTGGCTCCGGGCCCTCGATGTCACGGATGACGCCCAGCGCAAGTCCGTGGTCCGCGAAGCCGAGGGGCGCACGGGCGGCGTGGACGTGCTCATCAACAACGCGGGGCGCTCGATCAACCGGTCGATCGCGGACTCGGTGGGTCGCCTCCACGACTTCCAGCGCAGCATGGCGATCAACTTCTTCGGTCCCGTCGCGCTGATGATCGGCTTCCTGCCGGGCATGAGGGAGCGAAGACGCGGACACGTGATCAACATC
>JBNKWI010000312.1:0-515 GCA_050299695.1 Paracoccaceae bacterium | reverse complement strand
CCTCGATCTCGATGAAGGCGCCGTAGGAGGTCAGGTTGCGCACCTGGCCCTCGATCACGGTACCGGCCGGATAGCTCTCGGCCGCGAGGTCCCACGGGTTGGCCTCGGCCTGCTTCATGCCGAGCGAGATCTCCTGCTTGTCCTTGTTGAGGTCCAACACGACCACCTCGACCTCGTCGCCCGACTGGACGATCTCGTTGGGGTGGTTGATGCGCCGCGTCCAGGACATCTCGGAGATGTGCACGAGACCCTCGATCCCGTCGCCGACCTGCACGAAGGAGCCGAACGGCACGAGCTTGGTGACCCGGCCGTAGACCAGCTCGCCGACCCGGTGGGAACCGGCGAACTCCTGCCACGGATCCTGCTGGGTGGCCTTGAGCGACAGGCTGATGCGCTCGCGGTCGAGATCGACCTCGAGCACCTCGAGCGCCGCATCGAGAAGGACGCGCAGCGAAAGAAGGAGCTCGAGGCCTTCGTCACCCGCTTCAAGGCCAAGGCGAGCAAGGCCCGCCAGG
>JBNKWI010000311.1:0-515 GCA_050299695.1 Paracoccaceae bacterium | reverse complement strand
GGCCAGGGCCAGGGCCACCGCCATCAGCACCGCGACCCGGGCCAGCAGCTGCAGCGCCAGCTGGACGCGGGGCAGATCCACCAGGGTCTTGCCCAGCATCACCAGCAGCAGCGGCAGCACGGCCACCGGCATCAGCCACAGCGCCTCGGGGTGGGCGAGCACCGCCTCGCGCTGGCCCGTCGTCGACAGCCGCTCCGCCAGCCACCCCGGCAGCGTCACCCCCACCGCGCCCGGCTGCGGGCCCCAGTAGAGCAGCGCCAGCGCCAGCGCCATCTGATGCCCGGCCTCGGTGCCTTCGAGCGAGATCAGCCAGGCGCTCATATTCCCGACCCAGGCCGATTGTCCGGCCGCCAGCGGGTTTTGCCGCCGCCGCCCGCGATGTTTCCGACCAAAGGCAAAGCCGGGATCGTCAGGTCGTTGCCTGGCCGGTCAGCGCGGCGGCGAATTCCTGCGGATCGAAAGGCGCCAGATCGTCGATCTGCTCGCCCACGCCGATGGCGTGGATCGGCAGGCCG
>JBNKWI010000310.1:0-517 GCA_050299695.1 Paracoccaceae bacterium | reverse complement strand
CTGCACCAAGCTCTTCGACAGTTTCGGCCTGTCGCGCGCACCGGTCGTGGAGAATGGTAAGATCATCGGCCTCGTGAGCTACACCGACATCGTGCTGAAAGGCGTGATGCTGCAGGACTGACTGAATGACGAACGTACTCGCAAAAGAAGATCTTAAGCGCAAGATACTGAAACGACTGGTCTATTCCGTCGGAAAAGACCCCGAGTTCGCGGTGCCCCGCGACTGGTGCGTGGCGGTGACGCTGGCCATACGCCAGTTCGTCATGGATCGCTGGATGGAGACCACCAAGCGCATCTACGACACCGACGTGAAGCGGGTCTACTACCTGTCGATGGAATTCCTGATCGGTCGCCTGCTGCACGACACGCTGCTCAACCTCGACATGACCGACCTGTGCCGCGCCGCGTTGGCGGACCTCGGCATCGAGCTCGACGACATTTTCCAGGAAGAGCCCGACGCCGCGCTCGGCAACGGCGGCCTCGGCCGTCTTGCGGCCTGCTTCATGGACTCGCTTTC
>JBNKWI010000309.1:0-517 GCA_050299695.1 Paracoccaceae bacterium | reverse complement strand
CCGCCCCTCATCACCGGCCGCTGCGCTCGCTGCCACCACCAAGCCACCACCACCGAACGCTGGGAATGGCACCAGCTCCAAATCCAACCGCCGCAGCAAACGCGGCGGTGGGGGTGGCAGTGGCAGTGGCGGCGCCGGGGGCGGTGGGAGCGGCACCGGCTCCCAGCAGCAGCCGCAGCGGCCGCAGCCGCCGGCCGGAGGCGCCAAGACCGCGAGTCTCCCACCCGGAGGCTGGCCCACCGTCTACAACCCTTGGACGGGCACCATTCAGCTGTGGTTCGGTGCCCGCCATCCTCCTCTGGCGCCCATACCTCGACCACCGCAGCAGCAGCAGCAGGCGTTCGTCGCCCAGCAGCAGCTTCCACTCGAGCCGCCGCTCCTGTCGTACCAGCCTCCTCCTCCTCCGGCTGGCACCTCTGAGGGCACACCATGGGGGTCGGTCGGCTCCTACAACCCCATGGCCGGCCTCCCTTCCTGGGATACACAGTCGCTCGCCTCTGCGTTCAGCACGTCAACA
>JBNKWI010000308.1:0-518 GCA_050299695.1 Paracoccaceae bacterium | reverse complement strand
CAGGTCATCTGGCGGACACCGAAGAACGGCGTTTCAAGGTCCGAAGGACGCTCGTCGATCTGACGCATCAGGGCAAGGTTCTGCTCGGTCTCGCCCTTCGGCGTGTAGTAGAAGGACGAGCGCGCGATCGACAGCAGCTTGCACTGCTGGCCGATCGACAGTTTGGGATGATCAGGCTCGATCATGCCGGTTCGGCATCGGCCTCGAACCAATGGCGGCGCGATGCCTCACCACTTCCCGCCCCGGGGCTTGAGCTTTCGTTCCAAAAAAGAGTTGGCAACCGCCAGCTCCCCGATCTTGGCGTGCAGTTCCTTCACCTGCTCCTCGTCGATCTCGGGCTTCTTCCAGCCGCCGCGCTCGAACACGCCGGACGCACCTTCGAGCAGAGCACGTTTCCATTGATGGATCATCGTCGGATGCACCCCGAACCGGCTCGCCAGCTCAGCGGCGGTCTCCTCGCCCTTCAGGGCCTCCAGCGCGACCTTCGCCTTGAACTCGGGCGCGTGCTGCTTGCGTTT
>JBNKWI010000307.1:0-519 GCA_050299695.1 Paracoccaceae bacterium | reverse complement strand
CTCGTCGGCAAGATCGAGAAACGGATAGACGGCAACGCATCCCGGCATCGCGCGAACGGTCTCGAGGTCGGTCTTCAGGGCGTCGCATACGGCTTGCCGATGCGCGGTGGAGACCGGAAAGCGGACATGGGCGATCAGCATGGGCGGTTCCTCTTCTCGGGTTCCGTGCCGCGTCGCAGCCGCTGGTATCGACCGGGCACGTCCCCGCATCCTGCGCGCCGGCGAGTGGTGCCGCTACCGTCGGCCGGACAGATATCTGCTCCCATCGGACAATGCGCATCCCCGGAAGCCCCGGCGGCGCGCCGGTGTACGGGTTGTGTACGGGCTGTGTACGGGTTGTGCGGGCCCTCTCAGGCCCCCCGCGCCGCCGTCCAGGGCGGCCGTACCCCGGGCCGGCGCGGCCGCGGCTTGGCCGGGCGCGGCGCCGACCGCGCCTCCTGCGTCCTCCCGGTCTCCTGCAGAAACGCGTCCAGCGCCGCCTCGATCCGCATCGAGGTCTTGGGCAACCCGTGCTCCAGC
>JBNKWI010000306.1:0-521 GCA_050299695.1 Paracoccaceae bacterium | reverse complement strand
CGACGTCGATCTCGTCCGGCATCGAGTCGATCTCGATGCGAAGCTTGGAAGCGGCCTCGTCGACGAGGTCGATCGCCTTGTCCGGCAGGTGGCGCCCTGTGACATAACGGTCGGAGAGGACCGCCGCAGCGATCAGGGCCGCGTCGGTGATGCGCACGCCGTGGTGCACCTCGTATTTTTCCTTGAGTCCGCGCAGGATGGCGATGGTGTCTTCCTCGCTGGGCTCGCCCACCACCACCGGGGCGAAGCGCCGCTCCAGGGCCGCGTCCTTCTCGATGTTCTTGCGGTATTCCTTGATGGTGGTGGCGCCCACGCAGCGCAATTCGCCGCGGGCCAGGGGCGGTTTCAGCATGTTGCCCGCGTCCATCGAACCCTCGGCAGCTCCAGCCCCGACGATCGTGTGCATCTCGTCGATGAAGGTGATGATCCGGCCATCGGCGGCCTTGATCTCGCCGAGGGTGGCCTTCAGGCGCTCCTCGAACTCGCCCCGGTACTTGGCGCCAGCGACCATCGACCCGATG
>JBNKWI010000305.1:0-523 GCA_050299695.1 Paracoccaceae bacterium | reverse complement strand
GGAGGCGATCTCGACGCTGCAGTCGACACCGGCCACCGATTCGAGCCAGTAGCGGGCGACGAGGCCGGCGTGGTAGCTGGTGCCGCAGGCGATGATCAGCACCCGGCGCACGCCGTCGAGCACGGCGGCGGCCTCGGCGGCCAGGGAGCCTTCCAGGCGCTGCTCCACCGGGCGATCCAGCGTCTTGCCGATGAACGACTTGCGGCTGACGCCGACGACCAAGGGCCGGCCCAGGGAGGCCAGCCGGTGCAGGCGGGCCAGCACCTCCAGGCTCTGGGTGGCGGTCTTGGCGAAGCCGATGCCCGGGTCGATGAGCAGCGCCTCGCTGCGCAGCACTTCCTCCCGGCCCCGCAGGATGCCCGCGGCGATCAGGTCGTCCAGCACCCGCCGCTCCACCGCGGGAAGTGAAGGCCTCTCGCCCGGCGCAATCGACACCTCGGCGTAGAGTGTCGAGACGCCGGCCGGCGCCACGCCGGCGGCGAAACTGGTGAAGCACCCCACCCGGTAGAAGACGTATTCCGGC
>JBNKWI010000304.1:0-523 GCA_050299695.1 Paracoccaceae bacterium | reverse complement strand
GATCTTACGGCGCTACCTCAAATCGACGTCCCGGACCGCGAAACGTATCCAGTGGGCATTTCGCGATCGGACGATCTGGGGGCAACGTGGAGCAACTCAGGTCCACTGGAGGCTCCCTCTCCCTACACGTTCCTGGCGGGCGACGGAAACCACATCGTCTCGCTCCCGGACGGCACGCTGATCGCCGCCAGCCGCTACGGCTACGCGAACGGCCAGCGAAGCCAGGTCGAAGTCTTTGATGGCGCCAGCACCGCCACCGAACTGAACGGCGCACTCCAGCTCGACAACCCGGCGCAGAGCACCACCTACGCCTACGACGACGTCGGTCGGCGCGTCGGCGAGCATCACGCCGACGGCTCCGGCCTGGCGTTCGAGTGGGCGGGCCTCGGTCGGCTCGTCGCCGTCGACCGGATCGAACGCGACGGCACCCGCCACCGGGTCCGCATCACGTGCGACGCGTTCGGACGGCCGGTCCGTATCGGCGACGAACCCGTCGACCGCGCCCTGCTGCCGGGACGTGTCG
>JBNKWI010000303.1:0-523 GCA_050299695.1 Paracoccaceae bacterium | reverse complement strand
GATCCCGTCGGGTGAGCGGATGAACGCCATGTAGCCGTCGCGGGGCGGGCGCAGGATGGTGACGCCTTCCGACTCGAGGCGCTCACACGTGGCGTAGATGTCGTCGACCCGGTAGGCGAGATGGCCGAAGTTCCGGCCGCCGGTGTACTCCTCGGGATCCCAGTTGTAGGTCAGTTCCAGGAGCGGCGCCTGGCGCTCCCTGGCCAGTTCGAGGTCTGCCGGAGCAGCCAGGAAGACCAGAGTGAATCGACCGGCCTCGACCTCGACGCGGCGAACCTCCTCGAGGCCCAACTTGCCGCAGTAGAAGTCGAGAGAAGCGTCGAGATCGCGAACGCGAACCATCGTGTGGAGAAACTGCATCGTGAACTCCCGTCGAGCGAGCGGGTCGAGCAGAGGCGACCGCGTCGCACGACCGTCGTGAATGTGCGAAGGTGGGCTGGAGATGACACGACTCCAGCAGATGCACACCCTATTCGACGGTCTCCGAGATGCGGTCGACGAACTCCCCTTCAGCGATCCCGTC
>JBNKWI010000302.1:0-523 GCA_050299695.1 Paracoccaceae bacterium | reverse complement strand
CCGCACGCCGAAACGCTCGGACCAGTCCTTGCGGGTGGCGTCCCGGACCGGCTCGGCCCCGGCGATGGCCGCGCGGAGCGAGGCGAAATCCTGCGGCGCGGCGCGGCGGCCCCAGCCGGTGAGGAAGGTGTCGGTGCCGAAAAGGAGCGTCGCCTGCATCTGGTAGACGAATTCCGGGATCACCCGGTAGTGCAGGGGCGACGGGTGGAGCCCGGTGCGGATGCCCGCGAGCATCGGCAGGATCAGCCCGGCGGTGAGGCCGAAGCTGTGGAACAGGGGCAGGGCCGAGACGGCGCTGTCGCGGGGGCCGATATCGGTGCGGGCGCGGAGCTGGCTGACATTGGCGAGGAGGTTGCCATGGGTCAGGACGACGCCCTTGGGGGTGCCCTCGGTGCCGGAGGTGAAGAGCACGGCAGCGGGGGTGTCGGGGCCGATGCCGGCGGGGATGCGGCGCGCGGCGAGGAGGGCGCGGAGCCTGGCCCCGGTGCCGACGCGGGCGCGGAGGTCTTCGGTCCAGAGGATC
>JBNKWI010000301.1:0-524 GCA_050299695.1 Paracoccaceae bacterium | reverse complement strand
CGGCGATGGGCAGGTCCGGCGCGATGGTCAGGCCGTTCACCATCCGGCCGCGCATGTGCTCGACGAGCGCGACCACGTGTTGCGAAGCCGAGAGCGCGTCCCGCTCCGGCTGCGCGGCCTGGTCCGAGATATCGGCCACCAGGCCGATGCCCTCGTAGCGGTTCTTCAGCCGGATGGTCGCGAAGCGCTTGGGCTCCTTGAGACCGGCCGCGTAGTTGGCGATAGCGAACTCCGCGAAGCGGAAGAGGTCGTTGGGCCGCGGGAAGAACGAGAAGCCGATCTGGCTGCCGTACTGGTACGGCCTGGGATCGAGCTGGTGCAGGCGTTCGATCATCGCCGACAGCCGGTCCGCGTTCGCCAGCCCCAGCTCCAACAGCCGGCGCTGTTTCTCCGTCAGTTCGCCGGGAACCTCGTCGAGCAGGAGCCGCTTGACCTCCTGGATCGACGCGAGCGGAGTCTTCAAGTCGTGCGAGATCTTTCCGAGGAAGTCGCTCTTCGTGCGCTGAAGCTCGCCGAGCTGCTCG
>JBNKWI010000300.1:0-525 GCA_050299695.1 Paracoccaceae bacterium | reverse complement strand
TAGGTGTACGCACAGCAATGTGTTTAGCCGAGGTGTACTAATAGGACGTAGCTTCCCATGGGGAACGCTGTACATCGCCCTTGAGCGCAAAATCGATGAAATTCTTTGTTGCGCGTCGGACAAACTTCATTCACTCGGCACTTGCCACATTCATGAAGTTTGCCTTGCGCGCCTCGAATTTCAAGCAATTTTGCGCTCAATGGAAGCGAAAGCTATACAATTTTGAGAAAAGTGAAATTACCGTTTGAATGTCTATGCAGAATGCAATCGCGTGAGTGATTCTTGAGAATCATACCGGCCGTGCTGTGGCGCAGCCTGGTAGCGCATCCGTCTGGGGGACGGAAGGTCGTGGGTTCAAATCCCACCAGCGCGACCATATTGGTCTCGACTTTCGTGAAATGAGGGGATGTAGCTCAGAGGTAGAGCAGTGCCTTGACAAGGCACGGGTCGTACGTTCGAATCGTATCGTCCCCTCCATTTCGCAACCTTGTTCTTTAGTCGAGCATCACTCACGCGATTGCAGCG
>JBNKWI010000299.1:0-526 GCA_050299695.1 Paracoccaceae bacterium | reverse complement strand
CCTCGCCTCCGAGGGCGCCCGGGTGGAGCGCGGCGAGCTGCCGGTCGTCCGCGGCGACGGCCCGCTGCTCGAGATCCTGTTCACCAACCTCCTCGAGAACGCCGTCAAGTACCGGGGAGCGGCGGCGCCGCTCGTCCGGATCGAGGCGCGCGAGTCGGCCCGCTCCTGGACGTTCGACTTCGCGGACAACGGACGCGGCGTGTCGCCCGGCGATCGGGAGCACATCTTCGACGTGTTCACGCGCGCCGCGCGCGGGGGCGACGGCGTCGGCCACGGCATCGGCCAGGCCGTCTTCCTGGCGTGCCAGTTCGGCGGGCTGCGGGCCGCCGAAGCGCGCCAGCCACCGCGAACCGCCGCTGCCGGGCCGGCCGAGTTGCTCAGAAAGCGGTGCCGGCACCGATCCGCGGGATGGTGGCCGGCGCAGCCGGCCGTCCGCCTGCAGCCGCGCCAGAACGCGGTCGGCGGCGCCCACCGCGGTGGTGAATTTCTCACCCTCCGCCAGGTAAAGCCCCGGTCGCGCCGGGTC
>JBNKWI010000298.1:0-526 GCA_050299695.1 Paracoccaceae bacterium | reverse complement strand
GATCCTGCGCAACGGCAGCCTCGTCACCCTGTTCGGCGACGTGCCCGGCGGCTTCCGCGCCGAGGGCGGCCCCATCGCCGGCGCCGCCGCTCTCGAGGGCATGTCGGTCACCGACATGCTGGCCGAGGCGCCCGGCGCGCCCGGCCCGGGCTGGGAGGAGAGCGTCGAATTCGCGCTCGGCCTCCTCGAACCGTTCGTCGGCGAGCAACGCGGAGCCGATGTGGTAGTGCATCATGAAATTCTCGGGCGCCTCGGCGACGAGCTCGGCCCGGCGCGCGGCCCGACGCTCGGTCCGGCGCGCGACCAGATCGACGCCGCTGATCGCCAGCACCCCCGCGAGAAAATGCAGCGCCGCGGCCGCCTGCTCGCGCTCGTCGAACTCGGCCAGCGCGGCTTCGCCGCCGGCGGCTTCGACGACCTCCAGTCGGGCGGCCTCGAGCGCCTCGACGGTCAGCATCCGCGTCGTCGCGTCGTCATCGACGACCAGGACCCGCGCGCGCCTGTCCGCCATCACTTCTCCAGCCTC
>JBNKWI010000297.1:0-526 GCA_050299695.1 Paracoccaceae bacterium | reverse complement strand
CCGGTGTCGAGCCGGATCCGCGAGATGAACGACGTGGGCCTGGACATCGCCCTGGTCCTCGACCAGACGGGATCGATGGGCGCGGTCCTCGACGAGGCCAAGGCGAACATCGACCTCCTGACCGGCGTGATCAGCCTCGTCGTCGAGGACTACGCGATCGGCTTCGCCAGCTACGACGACGGGCTGCGGGCCTTCCTGCCCCTGAGCCGGAACCTCGGCCGCCTGCGCGAGACGCTCGAGGGCTGCCAGGTCACCGTCATCGACACCGTGCGAGGTCGCGAGGACGAGGGGAGCAAGTTCAGCGGCGGCGAGCGGGTCATCATCGGCGAAGCGATGGCCCTCGGGCTGTCGATGCTGGCCTGCCAGCGCAGCGGGCTACGGGGCGCCACGCTCGTCCGCGACGAGACCGGCGCCAGCGCCACCAGCTGGGCCGTCTGGACGCGGGCGTGGACCGCCGAGGAGAACCGCCACGGCGACCTCCTCAACCGCTATCTCTACCTCACCGGCCGCGTCGACATGCGACAGG
>JBNKWI010000296.1:0-526 GCA_050299695.1 Paracoccaceae bacterium | reverse complement strand
ACCCTCCAGCGCGCGCATGTCGATTCGATCACCCTCTTCGCCAAGTGCCACCACGGCTGGTCCTACTACCCGACGAAGGCCGGGGCGCCTCACCCCAACCTCGCCCGGCCGGACCTGCTCGGCGAGATGGTGGCGGCGCTGAAGGCCGCGGACATCGAGGCGCCGATCTACATCTCGGTGCAGTGGGACGAGCGCAACGCCCGCATCCACCCCGAATGGCGGGTGTTGGCGGCTTCGAATGCCTATCAGCACGCGCTCCCGGATGATCCCTCGAGCGCCAAGCAGCTGAGCCCCGCCTGGCACACGCTCTGCCTGAACCACCAGCCGTACCGGCAGGAGCTGTTGGCCCAGGCGCGCGAGGTGGTCGAGGCCTACGACCCGCCGGGGCTGTTCTTCGACATTATCCTGACCCCCGACTGCGTCTGCGCGGCCTGTCTCGCCTCGATGGAGGCAGCCGGGCTCGATCCCGAGAAGCCCGCCGACCGGCTGAAGAACGACGAGGCGGTCAACGAGACCTTCCGCCGCG
>JBNKWI010000295.1:0-527 GCA_050299695.1 Paracoccaceae bacterium | reverse complement strand
CTCCCCGGCATGCAAGGTCGCCATCGCCTCCATCCGCGCCGCCATCTCGGGCGGCGGCGCGGCCGAGCGGCGTGTGGCCATGTCGACATGAAGCAGGATCTGATCGCCCTCGGCCAGAAGGGCCTCGTCCCCCTCGCGGATCATCCGGTGGGTGACGCGCAGCTTCTTCCCTGCGACCTCCGCCACAGTCGTTTCGCAGCGGATCCGGTCACCGGCCATTGCCTCGGCGCGGTAGGCGGTGTTGCTCTGGACGGTGAAAAAGGTCGAGCCACTGTCCACCATATCCGGCCCCGCCCCGAAGGCGCGCAAGACCTCGTCGGTGCCGTCCGACCAGATCTGCCCGTAGCGGCTCTCGTTCATGTGGCCGTTGTAGTCGGTCCAGTCGATGGGGATGACCCGGCGCACCGTAACCATCGGCACCGCGCCCGGATCGAACCCCGGATCGGGGATCGTCGCCTCGTGCTCGGCGATCAGTCGCCCCGCGGCATTCCCCCGGGCGCGGAGCGCGCGCATCATCGCGATCAGGT
>JBNKWI010000294.1:0-528 GCA_050299695.1 Paracoccaceae bacterium | reverse complement strand
TGCTGCGCATACCCAGCCAATGCAGCCATGCCAGCGTGGAAGTGGGGCCCCTCGGGGTTGGACACAGCCTCAAGGCGCTGCTTCCACACGGGATCCTCTTGGTTGCGGATCGGAAAGAGCGCGATTGGCATCGCGGCGGTGTCGGCGAGGCGGTTCTCGCACAAGGAGGTGAGTGCGACTTGTGCCGTCTGCTCGACGGTCTCGTCCAGCTCGACCCCGATGACAGTTGCCATCCACGGCTCCATCGGGTTGAGGGGTATCACCACATTGACCTCACACTTGTCCTGGCCATGGGCCATAGACATGCGGCCGCGGTAGACAGGAGCGTCCCCTTCGTAGCCGAGCTGGCGGAGTGCGTCGTACAACACTCGCGGAAAACCCGGGCGATGCTGGCCCGTGGAGCAAAGGCTCCCATCCGCAGCGATGGTGACGTGGGGGTAGTTGTCCATGTTCATCTGAAAACACAACCATGAAAACGTCACTATTCCCCAAAGTAATCACCTTAGAGAAAATAAATACCGAAACTGG
>JBNKWI010000293.1:0-529 GCA_050299695.1 Paracoccaceae bacterium | reverse complement strand
CGAGTACCCGCACACGCAGCGGATCCTGGAGCGCGCGCTCGAGGAAGCCCGCGAGGCGGGGCTGCTCGGCTCCGGGATCCTCGGCACCGACTTCGCCTGCGAGCTGTACGTGCGCCGCGGCGCGGGCGCCTACATCTGCGGCGAGGAGACCTCGCTCCTGAACAGGCTGGAGGGGAAGCACCCGTTCCCGCGCAACCGCCCGCCGTACCAGGTGACGCACGGCTTCGAGGACAGGCCCACGGCGGTCAACAACGTCGAGACGCTGGCCTCCGTGCCGCCCATCGTGGCGCGCGGGGCCGAGTGGTACGCCGGCCTCGGCGCGGGCGAGCACAAGGGCACCAAGATCATCAGCCTGTCGGGCGACGTGCGGCGGCCCGGCAACTACGAGGTCCCGATCGGTTTGCGGCTGAAGGACCTGCTCGACGACTGGGCCGGCGGGCCGCGCGAGGGGCGGACGATCCAGGCCGTCACGATGGCCGGGCTCTCGGGCGGCTTTCTGGGCGGCGCCGACCTGGACGACGCGACGCTC
>JBNKWI010000292.1:0-530 GCA_050299695.1 Paracoccaceae bacterium | reverse complement strand
ATCCGCAAGCCCGACCACATCAAGGCGGTCGCCACGGAGGCGCGTGACCGCAACATCCCGATCCGGATCGGCGTCAACGCCGGTTCCCTCGACCCCGCGCTGTACGACAAGTACGGGGGGCCGACGCCGGAGGCGATGGTCGAGTCGGCCCAGCAGGAGATCGCGTACTTCCACGACGTCGACTTCGATCTCATCAAGATCTCCGTCAAGGCGTCGAGCGTGCCGCTGATGGTCGAGGCGTACCGCCAGCTCGCCGACGTCACCGACTACCCTCTCCACCTCGGTGTGACCGAAGCCGGGCCTCCGCCGGCCGGGCTCGTCAAGGCGACGGCGGGGATCGCCACCCTCCTGATGGAGGGCATCGGCGACACGATCCGGTACTCGCTCACCGCCGATCCGGTCGAAGAGGCCCGGGCCGGACGCCAGCTGCTCGAAGCGCTCGGCCTTCGGGAACGCAAGAACGTCGATCTGATCGCGTGCCCGTCCTGTGGGCGCGCCGAGGTCGACGTCATCGACGTCGCCAACCGCGC
>JBNKWI010000291.1:0-531 GCA_050299695.1 Paracoccaceae bacterium | reverse complement strand
CGCGACCGCTGAAGCGCATATGCTTTATGTGTCGAACGAAAAAGACAACACTGTTTCCATTATCGATACGAAAACCGAGGAGGTGGTGAACACAATTGAGGTGGGTGAGCGCCCCCGCGGCATCACCTTTTCGAAAGACTACAAGTTTCTCTACATCTGCGCTTCGGATTCTGACGCTGTGCAGGTGATGGACGTCAAGACCGGGAAGCTGGTCGCCGATTTGCCGTCCGGCGAAGACCCGGAGCAATTCGTACTGCACCCCGATAACCGACATCTCTATATCGCGAACGAGGATGATTCCGTGGCGACCGTGGTGGACACGCAGACCCATACGGTGGTGGCGCAGGTGGATGTAGGTGTAGAGCCGGAAGGCATGGCCGTGAGCCATGATGGTAAATGGGCAATCGTGACATCCGAAACCACCAACATGGCGCATTGGATCGACACATCCAAACACGCGCTTGTCGACAACACGCTGGTGGACCAACGCCCCCGCGAGGCGGAGTTTACCGAAGACGATGGCGAGCTTTG
>JBNKWI010000290.1:0-534 GCA_050299695.1 Paracoccaceae bacterium | reverse complement strand
TAGCGGGGCGCCGGAGTCTCGCCCGGGTCCGCGATCCCCTCGAGGGCCACCGCCATCGCTTCCCCGGGGGAGAGCCTCCGCCCGCGACTCCGCGCGGTGTCGAACTCCTCGGCCCCCAGCGACTCCGCGATCCGCGCGGCCAGGCGCTCGAGCTCCTCATGTCGGCCGGCCGCCGCCGGGGCCCGGATCGTCTCGCGCAGGCTCGCGACGACCTCGGGCAGCTTGTTCGAACCCACGTGCGGCCGCCAGCTCGACAGGATCGCGGTCGGCGCACCGTGGGCGACGAGCACCTCGAGCACCGCGCGCACGTCCGCCTTCCGGCCGGTGCGGGTGTACAGCTTGCCGTCCGAGTAGGTGCCCGCGCCGCCCTCGCCGAAGCAGTAGTTGCAGTCGGGAACGGCCGGCTCGCCGCGCTGCAGGCGCGCGAGCAGATCCGGATCCTGGATGACATCCTGTACCGTGTGTCGACTGCCGGACAGGCCGAATCCGTTATAGAAGTACTCGAGAAAGCCGGTAAGGTTTTTATCTCTGACG
>JBNKWI010000289.1:0-534 GCA_050299695.1 Paracoccaceae bacterium | reverse complement strand
CCAGAAAGGACTGACATGAACGTCAAGACAGTCTCATTCGTCGTCGCCCTGATGGCGTCCTCCACGCTTCCCGCGGCGGCACAAACCCAGAATTGCGGGAGCCGTGACACCGTGATCGAACGGCTTGCCGATCGCTATGGCGAAAGCCGCCAGTCGATCGGCATGGCGCCGCAGGGCCGGGTCGTCGAGGTCTTCGCCTCGCTGGAAACCGGCACGTGGACGATCACCGTAACCATGCCCAACGGCATGACATGCCTGGTGGCTTCGGGCCAATCCTATGAGGCGCTGGAAGAACCGATTCAGCCGACCGGTATCCGAAGCTGACCCAACGCCAAAGGCCATGGCGCCAAATTAATGCCTGGCCTGCCGCCCTTCGAGGGCACGAGTTTCAACACCGCGTTCCCTGAATCGGCACGGTGCGTGACACGCTCCAACCGTTTGCCGACAGCATCCTTGCCGGACCACCGCCGGCCCTTTGCCTGTCTCACTTCGATCAATCCGTCCGAATCCGTCGCCCTTGCGAAGCGCGCAGAC
>JBNKWI010000288.1:0-535 GCA_050299695.1 Paracoccaceae bacterium | reverse complement strand
GGCAAACACTTTCAGTTCGTTGTCACGCAGCGCGGACCGACGAAGCCTTGGCCCCTCCGCCCACTTCCAGGCCACCTGGCCACCTGGCCCGCTGTCCAGTGTACGGGTTGTGTACGGCCTGTGTACAGGTTGTGCCCCCCGAATTCGCGCGCCGGCACCACCATCCCCGCCGCACCCGCCTCGCGACCACCACCACCGACGGCACCGTCGGCCCGCAACCGCAGGTCACGCTGACCTACACCTATGACGCGCTCGACCGCCGCACGTCCATGTCCGACTCGCTCGGCGGCACCACGAGCTATGCCTGGGACGTGGAAGATCGGTTGACCGACCTCACCGCGCCCTGGGGCACCGTCTACTCCTTCGGCTACGACGGCGAAGGCCGCCGGACATCGCTCACCTCGACCTCGGGCCGCGCGACGACCTACGGCTATACCAACGGCCTCCTCTCGACGCTGACCCACGTCCAGTCCGGCGTCACCCTGACCGATCTGGCCTACACATACGGCCTGGACGGGCAACTGACGGAGATCGT
>JBNKWI010000287.1:0-535 GCA_050299695.1 Paracoccaceae bacterium | reverse complement strand
AAGATCAGCGCGGCGGGCAAGCCCGCGCGGATCAAGGCCATGAGCGCGACAAGGCCGAGGGCCGCCAGAACCGGTGTACCGGCCATCAGCTTCAGCGCCACCAGCGCCAGCATCAGACCCAATCCCAGTTGCAGCCCCGAAACCACCGATTGCGGCACCAGCCGGACCAACCGGTCGATCCAGCCCGTCAGACCCAGGATCAGGAGCACCGCGCCTATCATCGCACCGGCCATCGCCACGGCAAGCGGCGGCACCTGCGCCACCAGCATCGCGGCGACCAGCGCCTTCATTGGCTGCACCGGCACCGGCAGGCGGTAGACCAGCGCGGTCGCGATGTAGAACGCGGCAAAGCCCAGCAGGACCGGCACCGGCGCAAGGCCGCCCAGCGCGACAGCGGCGATCATCAGCGGCAGCAGCGTGCCCAGATCGCCCAGCGCGCCGCTGGCCTCTTTCAGGTCGAAGGCGAAGCCCTTGAACACCGGATGAAATCCTCCCGGCAGGGAGGATACGCGAGGCGTGGGTCTATGGGAAGGGT
>JBNKWI010000286.1:0-536 GCA_050299695.1 Paracoccaceae bacterium | reverse complement strand
CTTTGGCTGGCTCACGCCCGGCGAAATGCTGACGGACCTTGGCCTTGCCGAAACGACACTGGGACCGCTGGTGCTGGTTCTGGTCTTCGTCGGCTATCTCGCGGCTGGGCCTGCAGGCGGGCTTATCGCCGCCTTCTTCACCTTCGCGCCGTGCTTCCTCTGGATATTCGCCGGCGCACCCCACGTGGAGCGGCTGCGCCACGTGCGCAACAGCGTGGCGGACCGCGTGCTGTTCCGGCCCAACCTGATGAGCATGCCGCTCGCGGCCTTCCTCGGCCGCGCGCTGCTGACCGCCTCGCCCGACACGACGATCCGGCAGGTGGCCGCGCTGATGGGCGATCAGGCCATGGCGGCGATGCTGGTGGTGGCGCACGGCCGGCTGCTCGGCATCGTCACCGACCGCGACCTGCGCGCCCGCTGCCTGGCCACCGGGCATTCGCCGGAAGCACCGATCAGTACCATCATGACGCCCGACCCGCGCACGCTGAACGACGACCACCCGGCCTTCGACGCGCTGATGGTGATGACCCGCCACG
>JBNKWI010000285.1:0-537 GCA_050299695.1 Paracoccaceae bacterium | reverse complement strand
ACCGCGACGCCGGTGCGCCCGCGCGGCGCCGGCAGCCAGTGGTTGAGATGCGCCATGCGGCCGGTCCCGTCGTTGAGATAGACGCGGCGCGTCGTGACCAGGTCGAGGTCGCCGTCGCCGTCGAGATCGCCCAGGCCGGCCACGCCGTGCCCGAACTCGTCGCCGTTGTCCAGGGTCGCTGCGAGCCCGCCGGCGGTGTCGGAGATCTTCTGCTCCGCCTTCACCGTCCCATCCGCATTCAGGAACAGCACGTACACCGCTCCGCGGTCGGTCCACCCGTCGTCGTCTCCGATCGCTCCCACGACCAACTCAGGTCGACCGTCGCCGTCGAGGTCGCCGAACGCTGTCCCGTCGGTGGTCCCGTTCCCGAGCGTCTGGGTCGAGTCGCTGAAGGTCGCGGTCCCGTCATTGAGCCAGACGGTGTTGGCGCCTATGTGGTCGCCGAGGACGAGGTCGACATCGCCGTCACCGTCGAGGTCACCGGCGCTGATCGCCCGACTGTGGCCCAGACCCAGGACCTGACCGCTGTCGGTGAAG
>JBNKWI010000284.1:0-541 GCA_050299695.1 Paracoccaceae bacterium | reverse complement strand
AAGGCGTACATCATTGATGATGCGCTGAGCCTCGTGAAAGACCTGGCCACGGCGAAGTTCCCCGAGAGCATCGACGTATCCGTGAATCTCGGCGTGGACCCGCGCAAGTCGGACCAGGTGGTCCGCGGCTCGACGGTTCTGCCTAACGGTACCGGCAAGACGGTTCGCGTTGCCGTCTTCGCGCAGGGCGAGAACGCCGACAAGGCCATGGCCGCAGGCGCCGACATCGTTGGCTTCGAGGACCTTGCAGAAGACGTCAAGAAGGGCCAGATGGACTTCGATGTCGTCATCGCGACGCCCGACGCCATGCGCGTCGTCGGCCAGCTCGGCCAGATCCTCGGTCCTCGCGGCCTGATGCCGAACCCGAAGGTCGGCACGGTTACGGCTGACGTCGAGGGCGCGGTCAAGAACGCCAAGGCGGGCCAGGTCCGTTATCGCACGGACAAGGCCGGCATCATTCATTGCGCGATCGGTCGCGCCGACTTTGAAGTCGATGCGCTGAAAGAGAACCTCAACGCGTTGCTGGCTGACCTGAAGAAGG
>JBNKWI010000283.1:0-541 GCA_050299695.1 Paracoccaceae bacterium | reverse complement strand
TTCTCCAGGGCGGCTGTCGTCTGCTCCTCCTCCAGGAGGGTGCGTGCGGCCCGGGCACGGCGGCGTGTAGCAACCGCCTTCTCCTCGGCTTCCTCGGCGTCCTTTACGAGGGCGTCGAGTTTGGCTTTGAGGGCGGCGGCGTCGGCGGCGGCGTCTCCAGGTGTAGTACCCATGCTGGCGCAGAGGTTGAAAACCTAGCGACCGGACCTGGTGGTGCGGCGACCTGGGGGCGGCGGCCTAGGGTGGCGACAGCTGGAGAGACGACGGCCTCGGTGCGGCTGCCAGGAGGCGGCGGCCCTGGGTGGCGGCGGCCTGGAGAGGCGGCGGCCAAAACCCTAGAGAGGTGGCGGCGGCCCTGGGCGGCGGTGGCCCGGGGTGGAGAGGCGGCGGCCTGAGGGGTGGTGACCTAGGCGGCGGCCTGGGTGGCGGTGACCCGGAGAGGCGGCCGAAGGTGGCGGCGGCCTGCTGTGGTGGCGGCCTGAGGGGCGGCTACCAGGGTGCGGCAGCCAGGGGGCGCCGGGGCTAGGGTTAGGGTAGATCG
>JBNKWI010000282.1:0-544 GCA_050299695.1 Paracoccaceae bacterium | reverse complement strand
CCGGGGGCTTCGGCATTACCTACAAGGCGAAAGACAACGTGCTGGGCCGCACGGTTGTCATCAAGGAATGCTTTCCGGACGATTTTTGCGTGCGCGAAGGCAAGGGTGTGTTTTCGCGCAAGAGCATCGACGTCAAGCCGATCCGGTCAGTGGTCAAGATGTTCATGCGGGAGGCGCGGAGCCTTGCCAAGCTGCGTCACCCCAACATCGTCGCGGTTCACCGCATCTTCGAGGAAAACGGCACCGCCTATATGGTTCTGGACCTGATCGAGGGGCAGGACCTGTTCGATGTGCTGGACAAGAACCGCCGGGCGCTGACGCCTCGGCGGGTGAAGGACATTTTGCTGCAACTGCTCGATGCGATCGAAGTGGTTCACAAGATCGGTCTGCTTCATCGTGATATCTCGCCCGACAACATCCTGATCGAAAAAGACGGGACGCCGGTTCTGATCGATTTTGGGGCGGCGCGGCTGGATGCCACGCGGCACACGCGGGCGGTGTCGTCCTTCATGGTGGTGAAGGAAGGGTATTCGCCGCAGGAATT
>JBNKWI010000281.1:245-547 GCA_050299695.1 Paracoccaceae bacterium | reverse complement strand
CAAGCGCCTTGAGGCGCAGCAGCAGGCTGCCGGTGAACAGGGCCGCCAGCAAGAACGGCAGGCCGAGCCCGGCCGAGTAGACCGCCAGCAAAAAGGCCCCCTTGCCGACCTCGGCAGTGCTGGCACCCAGGGTCAGGATCGCCCCCAGCACCGGGCCGATGCAGGGGGTCCAGCCGAACGCGAAGGCGACGCCCAGAAGAAAGGCGCCGACCGCGCGGCCGCCGGCGACGTCGAGGTGGATGCGGGCGTCCCGGTTCATCCAGGCGATCGGGGTCAGGCCCAGCATGTGCAGGCCGAACAGG
>JBNKWI010000281.1:0-235 GCA_050299695.1 Paracoccaceae bacterium | reverse complement strand
TGACCACCACGCCCGCGACCAGCCCGAGCTCGTAGCGGTAGGCCAGGAGCAGGTTGCCAAGCGCGGTGGCGCTGGCGCCAAGCGCAATGAACACGGCGCTGAAGCCCAGCACGAAGGTGACCGCGAGCCCGAGCGCCTTGAGGCGCGAGCCCTCGCCCGCCTGGATGTCCTCCAGCGAGCGGCCGGCGACGTAGGACACGTAGCCCGGCACCAGTGGCAGCACACAGGGCGACAG
>JBNKWI010000280.1:0-549 GCA_050299695.1 Paracoccaceae bacterium | reverse complement strand
GGACCGTCCCCGACGAACGGTCGCGCGATGACGCGCCCGATCCGGTACTTATCGACGAGTTCCCGCGCGATGTCGCAGAGATCGTAAAGCCTCTGCAGGCCGAACGCATCCTCGTGGCACGCGATCTGGAACACGCTGTCGGCGGAGGTGTAGACGATCGGCTTGCCCGTGCGCACGTGCTCGTCGCCGAGTTCCGCGATGATCGTCGTGCCCGAGGCATGACAGTTGCCGAGTACGCCCGGGAGATCGGCGCGACGCACCAACTCGTCGAGCAGCTCTGGCGGAAACGTATTCGTGCGCTCCGTGAAGTAGCCCCAGTCGAACATCACGGGCACACCCGCGATTTCCCAGTGGCCGCTCGGCGTGTCCTTGCCGCTCGACAGCTCCGCCGCAAAGCCGTAGGCGCCGACGATCTCCGCGTCTACCTCGCCACCCTCTGCAAAGCGGCCCGTGCTTTCCTCTGCGGCATGGAACAGGCCGAGCCGCCCGAGGTTCGGCAGCCGCAGCGGCTTGCCGGCCGCAGCCCGGGCCGCCGCGATATGACCGAAG
>JBNKWI010000279.1:0-549 GCA_050299695.1 Paracoccaceae bacterium | reverse complement strand
CACCCGGCTGCCGCCGAGGAGCGAGATCAGGAACCCCGCGACAATCGCGGTGACGAGCCCTTTCGCAGGGTCGGCGCCCGAGGCGATGGCGATGGCAAGGCTCAGCGGCAGGGCCACCATGGCGACAGTGACGCCGGCGATGGCATCCTGCCAGAACAGAAGCCGGCTGTAGTCTGGCAGGGTCGTGAGAATCTTCGGTTTCATGGCGGGACGTTACGTCCGCGGCCACGGCTTGTCATCGCAGTTCGCGCAAAAGATTGGGGTGGTCTCGACTTTGGCTGAGATCAGACGCCAATCTCCGGTCCGAGGCATCGCAAAGGCTCGTCCATCCGCGCGGTCTCGAAAAGTTCGGTGGCCAAAGACTGGCCGGAGAATCGTGCGGTCAGGCGTCCGCCTTCATCGAAGAAGCGCCAGCATTGCGGGTCGTCGATATTGTCATAGACGAAACAGATCAGCTCGCCCGCCTCGTACCACGTGCCGTCCTGGCAATCACCGTCGAGGAAGGTCCAGCGGACGCGGCGGTTGGAGAGGTATTCCTCGGCACCGTAG
>JBNKWI010000278.1:0-550 GCA_050299695.1 Paracoccaceae bacterium | reverse complement strand
GAAAATGAGGCCGCGGATCGACTGATCGACGCGGCTCTCGAATTTTACCAACGCGCCAATCCGAAACGAATTCGCGGCTATGACCTGGCGATCACGGACGTCGAATTGCTGGCGCTGGACGATCAGGCGGACCTCGCCATCGAGCGGCTGCGCGAGGCCGTGGCCGGCAAAGCGCTCCGGGATCAGCAAGTGGACAACGTACGTGTGGTCTCGACCGCCAGCCTGCCGATCCAGCCGATTCGCCCGCGCAAGGGTTTCAACATGATCATCGGCCTGATCGCCGGCATCGTCGGCGTGATCGTCTTCGTCGCCGTCGCCGTGATCATCGTGCGGTTCCGCGACAAGGGCCAGCCGATTCCCGAGCAGAGCCACGGCAAGGCCTGGCTCGAGTATGTGTTCATCGCCCTGCCAGCGGTCCTGCTGGCGGGTATCGCGGTGCCGACCGTTGCCCGGGTGATCGCGCTCAACGACACGAGCGATGCGGAGTGCGTCATCAACGTGACCGGGCAGCAGTGGTGGTGGGAGTTCGACTATCCCGTCGACCCCGACG
>JBNKWI010000277.1:0-550 GCA_050299695.1 Paracoccaceae bacterium | reverse complement strand
TGCATTACCTGCGCGAGATCGGTTTTCCGATCAGCCGCTATATCGAAAAGCTCGAGTCGATCGACAGCTGCCTCGAATATTACCGGCGCATGCTCGAGCAGCGCGACAGCCTCGCTTTCGACATCGACGGCGTGGTCTTCAAGCTCGACGACAGCCAGCTGCAGCGCCAGGCCGGTTTCGTGTCGCGCGCGCCGCGCTGGGCGATCGCCTACAAGTTCCCGGCGCAGGAAGTCATGACGCGCCTGCTGGACGTCGATTTCCAGGTCGGCCGCACCGGCACGCTGACGCCGGTGGCGCGGCTCGAGCCGGTAGCGGTCGGCGGCGTGATGGTCAGCAACGCGACCTTGCACAACATGGACGAAATCGGGCGCAAGGATATTCGCATCGGCGACATGGTGGTCGTGCGCCGCGCCGGCGACGTGATCCCCCAGGTGGTCAAACCCATCCTCGATCTGCGTCCCCCCGACTCAGCGCCCTACCAGTTGCCCGATCGCTGCCCGTCCTGCGGCGAGCCGGCCGTGAAGTCCGAGGACGAGGTGGCCGTCTATTG
>JBNKWI010000276.1:0-551 GCA_050299695.1 Paracoccaceae bacterium | reverse complement strand
GCTATGGCGACCAGCTCGGCGACGATCCCGACGAGCTCGACGACGAGGAGCAGCCCGACGAGGCCGAGGAGGAGCCCGACGAGCCAGAGAGCACGGGTGACGAGGACGAGGAGGGGCGGGAAGACGACAGTTCGCCCGAACAGGACCAGGAAGCGACGGACGACCCCAGCGAGGCCGAGGTCTCGATGGACGACTCGGCCGACGAGCAGATGGGCGACGAGGCGGAGATGCCCGAGGGTGAGGCGCCGCTCGAACCGCCCGCACCGGCGCCGGTCTCCGAGGCCGATCCGAATTACGAGGTCTTTGCCACCGAGTTCGACGAGATCATCGAGGCGACCGACGCGGTGATGGTGGCGCGGGGCGATCTCGGCGTGGAGGTGGAGACGGCCGAGGTGCCGATCCTCCAGAAGCGCATGATCGACGCCTCGTGGCGGCTGGGCAAGCCGGTGATCGTGGCGACGCAGATGCTCGAATCGATGATGGAGCACCCTCGCCCGACGCGCGCCGAGGCCTCCGACGTGGCCAACGCCGTGTTCGACGGGACCGACGCG
>JBNKWI010000275.1:0-555 GCA_050299695.1 Paracoccaceae bacterium | reverse complement strand
CTTGATCATGACGGCGGCGCTGTCCCCAAGCCCGTCAAAGAATGCGGTGATCTCGTCGAGCGTGCAGGCCTTGTTGATGCCCTGCACGAGCGGCGTGCCGGCATCCTCCGCCACCTGGCGCGCGGTCGCCTTGTTGCCGAGCTGGTCGAGCAGCTCGGCCGAGGCGCCGATGAAGGTCAGCCCCTCCTCGACGCAGCGCCGCGCGAGCGTGCTGTTCTCGGAGAGGAAGCCGTAGCCGGGGTGCACGGCATCGGCCCCCGTCCGTCGCGCCGCCTCGAGCAGCGCCTCGATCACGAGGTAGCTCTCGGACGCCGGCGGGGGCCCGAGCCTCACCGCCTCGTCGGCGAGGGCGACGTGGGGAGCACGAGCGTCCGCGTCGCTGTACACCGCCACCGTGGAGAGGCCGAGCCGCCGAGCGCTGCGCAGAATTCGGACTGCGATTTCGCCCCGGTTGGCCACCAAGAGTCTGGTCACCGCCATGCCGGGCGCTGCATAGCATGGCTGGCCGGGGGCCGCGGTTGACAGATCCGAGGGCCGTCCCCAGCTTATTTCTGT
>JBNKWI010000274.1:0-556 GCA_050299695.1 Paracoccaceae bacterium | reverse complement strand
GTGATGTCATCGATGTTGGGAACGTTGTCCTTCAGGTACCGGAACAGCCTGTCGAATTCGCCCGGCACCGTGTAACCCACCGTATCCGGGATATTGACCGTCGTCGCGCCCGCCTCGATCGCGGCGCTGGCGTCGACATCCGCGTGTTCGAACGTCCATTCCACGTCTTCCCAGCCCTCGCCGTCGAGCAGCACGCTCACGAACTCGGGGAGGGGCACGGCGCCCAGATCCGCGGCCCGATCCCTCGCGATGCTGTGGACGCCCAGCGACAGCGGCTCCGCGGCGAAGACGTCGAGCCCGGCGGCGGCGATCTGGCCGGAGCGCAGGGCCGCGATCATCGCCGCCTCGTCGACCAAGCCGCCGCGCGCCGTGTTGACCAGCACGACGCCGGGCTTGGTGCGCGCCAGCTCCTCCGGGCCGAGGAAATTCTCCGTCGCCGGCGTGAGCGCCAGAGCTACCGCTGGCCAAAAGACCGAGACGCCGCGGGGATCACGACCAAGGTGAAGTGGCATGATCTACGCCATAGCTGTGCGAGCTCGCTCGTAGCGGGCTGGTG
>JBNKWI010000273.1:0-557 GCA_050299695.1 Paracoccaceae bacterium | reverse complement strand
GGCGCACCTCGCGTCCGGCGCGGCATACGTCGCGTTCACGAGCCGGTGTCCGCTGGCCGAAGGAGGCCTCTGCACGGTCCACTGGCGGGCCGCCGCCGACCCGGCGTCCGGGCGGGTCATGGTCGCGGGTCATCTCGTGTCGGAGGCGGATCGTCTCCGTTCGCTGATCGACAACTCGACCGACCTGATCGCCATCCTCGACGCCGACGGCGAGAACCCCGCTCGTGGCGCACGACTGCTCTACGTCGCCATGACCCGAGCCGTGCAGGAGCTCGCCTTCGTCACCGATGCGTCGGCGCCGTCGGTGATCGGGTGCGCCCGCAGGGTGCCGTCGTCACGGCAGAACGTCAGCTGTCCGCTTCCGGAGCCGTCCTGGGCGTAGCCGTTGACGAAGAAGATGCCGAGATCCGCCGCCAGCGCCTCGGCGGCGCCGGGAAACGGCATGTGGTCGGCGATCAGCAGCAGCGCGCCGCCGTTCTCGATCCAGCGCCGCAGCGCCGCGCTCTCGGCGCCGGTGTAGGCGCTCCGCGTCGGCAGCCGCCAGCGCCGGAGGTTCT
>JBNKWI010000272.1:0-557 GCA_050299695.1 Paracoccaceae bacterium | reverse complement strand
AGCGAGCCGTGATGCAGCGCGATCGGCAGGTTGTCGTCGTTGATGCGCCAGAGCTCCTGGAACATCATCTCCGCCTGGCTGCGCGTGTTGACGAACACCAGCGACAGCCGGTGCGCCTTGATCGCCTCGTACATCCGCCCGACGGCATACCGCGCCGTATGCCCGGCCCAGGGCAGCGGGTCATCGCCCTCGAGGATCTCGATCTCGGCCATGTCGCCTTCCTTCAGATCCAGCACCTCGGCGACACGCTCGCTGATCAGGAGGCCGCTTTCCGGCACGGCGACGGATCGCTGGTCGGCGTCGAGAATGCGGTGCTGCTCGACTTCATGATCGAGTCGCCGTTGACGGTTCGCGACCGGAACTACTGGGACCTGCAGCATTACACGGTCGTGGTCGCGGCGCGCTTCGTCCGGCTGATCGCGCGCGGCGCCCGCAACGAGCCGGCGACGGGCGGCGAGTACGTCATTCGAGACCGGATGTAGCGTCCCGCACACCGAAATGTGCGCTGCGTCGCCATTGCGCTTGCGCAAAGCAGCGTCCTAGACTCACGTTGCGGT
>JBNKWI010000271.1:0-557 GCA_050299695.1 Paracoccaceae bacterium | reverse complement strand
GATCTATTTAGTGGGTGCCGTTGTAGAAGGCCGTGCGGAAGAGCGTTTTCAGCTCTGCCAGCGGGGCAGAGGTGCCCCCAAAGGAGACGTCCTCACCACCGAATTTCCCGACCGTGTGGAGCGGAACACCTGCGGACGCAGCGGCGCTCATCAGGGCTTCGGCTTGATCAAAGGTTGCAGCGATCAGGTAACGGCCCTGATCCTCACCAAAGAGGGTGGGGGTGTCGCTTGCGTCCAGTGTAACGCCAACGCCTGCGGCTTCGGCCATTTCAAAGGCGGCGAGCGCGAGGCCCCCATCGGCAAGGTCGGAACAGGCGGTGATCCATGTGCGGTTGTCGCGGATGAAATCACCGTTGCGTTTTTCGACCTCAAGATCGACATGCGGCGCGTCGCCGTCTTCACGGTTGAAGACTTCGGCAAGAAGCGCGGACTGGCCAAGGTGGCCCTTGGTTTCGCCAACCAGCAGCGCCATATGGCCTTCGGCAGCTTGACCTGTGATCGCGTCGTCGATGTTCTCAATCAGGCCAACGGCACAGATGGTCGGGGTCGACAGGATG
>JBNKWI010000270.1:0-538 GCA_050299695.1 Paracoccaceae bacterium | reverse complement strand
AGTCGGGCTCGTGGGCATCGGCCCCCTCCCCGCCCCGGGCATCGGCGACGGCTTCCTCCAGCGCGCGGTCGTGCTCCGCGTCGCGCGCCAGCGTCAGCATGCGGTAGATCTCGTTCTGCACCTCGCGCGCGTTGCCCGGCCAGCGGTAGCGGCACAGGGCGTCGAGCGCCGCGTCGCTGAAGCCGCGGGCCGGCTTGCCCAGTTCCTCGACGGCGCGCGCGAGCATGGCGCGCGCGATCGGCGGGATGTCCATGGTGCGCTCGCGCAGCGGTGGCAGGTGCAGCGTGAAACCGGCGAGGCGGTAGTAGAGGTCGGCGCGGAAGTTGCCGCGCGCGACCTCGGCCTCGAGGTTCTCGAGCTCGACCTCGGCCTGCGCGACCTGTCGCTTGCCTTCGTCGATCTGCGGATCGATCTCACGGATCAGCGCCTCGGCGCGCTTCAGCTCGAACTCGATCGGAATCTGGTCGCTGACCTCCTCGCGAATCGAGGAAGCCGCCGTGTGCAGGTAGCTGAGCGCGTGATCGCCGAACAGGAACAG
>JBNKWI010000269.1:0-559 GCA_050299695.1 Paracoccaceae bacterium | reverse complement strand
GCTCAGTGCATCGGCCGGCACGACCGCGACGGTTGCGAACCACAGTGTCGAGGTGAAGTCCCTCGCTGCGACCCAGAAGCTGGCCGCGCCCGGCATGGCGAGCGGCACGGCGACGATCGCCACCGGCACCATGACCCTCGAGCTGGGCACCCTCACGGGCGGCGCCTACACCGAGAACCAATACCGCATCGAAGATCAGCGCTCGGTCCTCGATCCGCTCCCCATTCGCTTCGTCTACTCGACCCTCGAGCGCGAGTGGAGCGTCGCCTTCGAGCCCGGCGCGCCCACCCCTTGGGTCTTCGACGAGTACGACATGGGCGCCCATGGCACCGCCATGTTCATGGCCGAGCCGCTGCCTGGGGGAGCACCCCAGCAGCAGGCTGCGGGCTGGCAGGCACCGCCGCCGACGGTCCAGCCCGAGCCCGAGCCGGTGCTGCTCCACAGCACGGCAGACTGGGTTGACGAAGCCTGGGGGACTGAAGGCAAGGTGGCGCAGGAGCCGGAGTACATGCGGCCGCAAGCACATCTCGATGCAGCGCCGGCCCCGCCGATGCAGCCT
>JBNKWI010000268.1:0-565 GCA_050299695.1 Paracoccaceae bacterium | reverse complement strand
GGCATCTCGATTCCGAATTTCGTCGTCGCGCCGCTGCTGATCCTCGGCGTGGCGGTCTATGCGGGCTGGCTGCCCGCCGGCGGCTGGGACTGGTCGTGGCAGCGGATGGTGCTGCCGGTGGTGACGCTGGCGCTGCCGGTGATCGCCTACATCGCGCGCCTGATGCGCGGCAGCATGATCGAGGTGCTGCACAGCAACTTCATCCGCACCGCGCGCGCCAAGGGCCTGCCCGAGCACGTGGTGATCCGGCGCCACGCACTGAAGCCGGCCATCCTGCCGGTGATCTCGTACATGGGGCCGGCCACGGCGGCGCTGATCACCGGGTCGGTCGTGATCGAGCGCATCTACAGCATCCCGGGCCTGGGCAGCTATTTCGTGCAGGGCGCCCTGAACCGTGACTACACGCTGGTGATGGGCGTGGTCGTCTTCTACGGCATCGTGATCATCGTGCTGAATTTCATCGTCGACCTGCTCTACGCCTGGCTCAACCCCCGCATCCGCTTCGACGACACGCAATGAGCGAGGACATCAAGTCAGCGGTCGAAGATCCGTTCGCACAGGCGCT
>JBNKWI010000267.1:0-568 GCA_050299695.1 Paracoccaceae bacterium | reverse complement strand
GGTACAGGCGCAGCAGGCCTCGGGCCTCGGTCGCGATCCAGACGTTTCCCGACGGGTCCTCGGCCAGCTCGGCGACGTGCAGTCCGTTCAACTCCTGGGTGCTGGGAAAGTGGTGCAGCCGTCCGTCGCGAAGCTCGACGAGATCGTCGGCGACTCCCCCGCCATGACCCGCGTCCTCGAGATGGTCCGCACCGTCGCGGAGACCGACGCCACCGTCCTCATCCGCGGGGAGAGCGGCACCGGCAAGGAGTTGGTGGCCGGTGCCATTCACAACGAGAGCCGGCGCGGCGGCGCGCCATTTGTGCCCATCAACTGCGGAGCACTGCCGGAAGGGTTGATTGAGAGCGAGCTTTTCGGTCACGTCAAAGGCGCCTTTTCCGGCGCTATCAGGGATAAGAAGGGGCGCTTTGAATTGGCCGATGGCGGCACCGTCTTCCTCGACGAAGTGGCCGAGTTGACCAAGTCCCTTCAAGTCAAACTGCTGCGGTTCCTGCAGGAAGGCACCTTTGAAAAAGTCGGTGGAGAACGTACAACAGAAGTCAATGTCCGCGTCATCAGCGCCACCAAC
>JBNKWI010000266.1:0-568 GCA_050299695.1 Paracoccaceae bacterium | reverse complement strand
GCTTGTCAGTCGCCGCGCGCCGCTGCCGCGTGGCTGCCACGCGCCGCGCCGACCGCGGCTTAAAGCCGCTGTCGGGACAGCGCGACAGCGCCGTCCCGACAGCTCGCCTCGCGCCGCGCCCCGCTCTCCCGACCACGCTCCCCGCGCGCGCCCCGACCGCCGCTGCCTCGCCGCCCGCGCCGTCGTCCCGACCGCGCCACGCGTCGCCGCGCCGTCGCCTCGCTCGCGCCGCCCGGCTCCCGACCGCCGCTGTCCGGACGCCCGCGCTGTCCGGACGCCGTCGCCGTCTACCCCGCCCGTCGCCCGACCGCGCCCGACCGACCGCCGCGCCGCCGCCTCGCTTCGCGCGCGCCCCGACCGGCCGCCTCGTCGCCCGCGCTGCTCGCCCCGCGCCGCGCCACGTCGCGCCCGTTCCGACCGCGCCGCCGCGCTGTCCGGACGCGCCACGCCGTCGCCGTCTACCCCGCGCCGCGCCCGCGCCATCGCCGTCGCCGCGCCCACGCCGTCGCCGTCGCCGCCGGTGAGCCGTCGCCGCCGGTGAGCCGTCGCCGCCGGTGAGCCGTCGCCG
>JBNKWI010000265.1:0-571 GCA_050299695.1 Paracoccaceae bacterium | reverse complement strand
ATAGCGAGCGCCGTCGGTCAGCGACACCAGCTTGTCGATCGTGGCCGAGGCATCCTGGGTCATCGTCACCTGCGCCGTGTCGGTGATCGGGGCGATCTCGGCGGCGTCGAAGCTGGCGGTGTTGGTGATCGTGGTGCCGGCGTCGATGTCGGCCTGTAACGAGTAGCAGTCGAGGCGCGCATTGCCCCGGCCCTGGTAGAACTGCTCGTAGATGCGCTGGAACGCTTCGAGATCGCCGCGGCGCGCCAGCGCCAGCGCATAGCGATAGCGCAGCTGGCGCCCGGGACGCAGCGCGCCGTACTGCGCCAGGAAAGCATCGACCTCGGCAGCGTCGACGGATGCCAGGTTGGCGCGCAGCCAGGCGCCCCGCTCGCTCGTCACCAGGGGCGCCAGACCGTACGCGGGCGGAAGGCGGTAGGGCTGCGGGGTCCGGACGCGTCCGGCCAGGCGGCGGCCGAGGTCCACGCGGCTCACGCCGAAGCTGTACACGCCCTCCGCGAACCGCTGCTCGAAGCGTGCACGCTCAGCTCCGAGGTCCAGGCGGGGACGGTAGTCCGAGTTGACGGGCACG
>JBNKWI010000264.1:0-571 GCA_050299695.1 Paracoccaceae bacterium | reverse complement strand
GACGAAAATCGTCGTGATGTCGCCGCGGCCGGGGCGGATCGCGGAGGTAATCGAGAGCCCTTTGCCGAAGGAACGGCCGCTCGACATCCGCGACAGCGCGGCGTTTCTGGAGATCGCGCACCGGGTGCGCGAGGGGCTTCGGGCGGGGCATGCCTATGAGGGATGAGGTGCGCACAGCCCGTACACAACCCGTACACAACCCGTACACCGGCGGTGCGCCGGGCCACCGGGAGCGGGGGGGCGTGATGCGGGGCGCGCTGTTGCCGCTACTCGCCGCATTTACCGCCCTTGGCGGCTGCCTGGGTGGCGGCGGCGAAACCGGCTCGGAAATAGGCGGACTGGTGGAGGGGCGGTCGGGAGGCTTTTCGGCCTTTGCCGTGGTGACGCCCGACCCGGACTGGAAGGCGCAATGGTCCGGAACGCCGCGAGACCGGACGCCGTCCTTTTCGGCGACGGACCGCCTCGGACCGGGCGAGACCGCGACGGTTCTGGTCTTCTTCAGCGGGGCCGGATTGGTGGACGGGGCCTTCAAGGTGCTTTGCGACATCCGTGCGGAGGATCCCGGGGACGA
>JBNKWI010000263.1:0-573 GCA_050299695.1 Paracoccaceae bacterium | reverse complement strand
ATCCCACATGTTCGGATACGGAATATGCGGCACGTCATCACGCAGGATCGTAACAAGTTTGTCGCCAGCCAGAAGGATCAGTTTTGCACCAATGAAATCTTCGCTCATGACTGCAGTCTATCGTTTGTGACTTGCACCCACATCCGCTAATTTGTGGCCATGCCAGCCGTTTGCCGAAACTGTCTGACCCAGTTCGATCAGGGTCGTCGCTGCCCGTCGTGCCGCAGCCCGTTCGTGATTTCACATCCCGAACTTTACGACCTTACGATTGCGCATATGGATTGCGACGCCTTCTATGCCTCGGTCGAAAAGCGCGACCGCCCAGAGCTGGCGGATAAACCCGTGATCATAGGCGGAGGACGACGGGGGGTTGTTTCCACAGCCTGTTATGTGGCGCGTATCCGCGGTGTACGCTCTGCCATGCCAATGTTTCAGGCGCTGAAACTATGCCCGGATGCTGTGGTGATCAAACCGCGCGGCAGCCACTATGCGGCGGTTTCTAAACAAATCCGTGCCATGATGGATGAACTGACCCCTTCTATCGAACCCCTGTCGCTAGATGAGGCGTTTCTG
>JBNKWI010000262.1:307-574 GCA_050299695.1 Paracoccaceae bacterium | reverse complement strand
TCGGTGACGAGGTCCGCGATCTCCAGCAGTTCCGACTTGGCGTCGCGGCCCGTCAGGATGACGGAGGTGCGGGGGTGGCGGGCCTTCACGCCCTCCAGCACCGCCTCGACGGAGAGCTGGTCGTAGCGCAGCGCGATGTTGATCTCGTCCAGCAGCACGAGGTCGTAGTCTCCCGACTCCAGGAAGGCGCGGGACTTGGCCCAGGCCGCCTCCGCCGCTTCGCGGTCGCGCTGGCGGTCCTGGGTGTCCCAGGTGAAACCCTCGCCC
>JBNKWI010000262.1:0-297 GCA_050299695.1 Paracoccaceae bacterium | reverse complement strand
GGCGTGCCAGGTGAGGAGGTCGGGAAAGCGCTTGAAGAACTCCCGCTCGCCGGTCTTCCAAGTGCCCTTGATGTACTGCACCACCGCCACCGAGTGGCCCCAGCCGAGCGCGCGGATCACCGTCCCGAAGGCCGAGGTCGACTTGCCCTTGCCGTTGCCCGTGTAGACGAGCAGGAGGCCGCCCTCGGCCTTCTTCTTTTCCTTCATCTTGGCGCGGTGCTCGGCCTGGACCGCTTTCATCTTCTCGCGGTGCTGGGCGTCTTGATCTGCGTCGGACATGGTTGCGGCTCCGGCTGG
>JBNKWI010000261.1:0-574 GCA_050299695.1 Paracoccaceae bacterium | reverse complement strand
GAACCCGTAGGCGCCAACGACAACGAACAAAACAAGGGCGATAATTCGCAACATCGACGGTTCCCCAAAAAGCAATCGCCCGATCATAGCCGAGATCGGGCAAACTCCAAAACCCGCGTGGTGCATATAGTGCAGCCCCGAATATCTTGCGGGATGCCGAAAATTTCACACGACATATGGTTGATTTTGGCGCGCGGACAGGCTATGGCTTGGCCCACAGGTGCTTCAGACGCGGATGCATACCTGACGCGCGGGGCCCGCTGCCAAGGCAGTCGGGCCTCGTTCTTTTTCGGCTGTCGTATTTGGGACCATACGCGCACGGGTAAAGGCGCCAGGTGCTCAGACGCGGTCTTCGCATGTGGCCAAAGCCACTCCCTGACGCCTTCCCGAACCGACCGCCCGAAGGCGATCTGCTCAGACGCTCCGACCCGGATTACGACCGCCGTCCACTGTGCCGAGGCACCGCTTCCTGCTGCCGCCCTCCTGACCCTTTGCGTCCGTCTCCGGGCTCATGTCCCTTCCTCGACCGCTCCGGCTCCGAGGGGCCTTTCACGCCACCGCTTCGGTTTCCCTC
>JBNKWI010000260.1:0-575 GCA_050299695.1 Paracoccaceae bacterium | reverse complement strand
ACAGGTTTTTTAATTCGCGGACATTGCCCGGCCACGCGTAGCGGTTGAGAAGATCCCGGGCGGAATCGGTCAGAGTCTTCGGTTCGATACCGCCGGCCCGCGAGAAACCGGCCAGAAAGTGCCCGGCCAGAAGCGCGATGTCGCCCCGGCGTTCGCGCAGCGGCGGGACGTGGATCTGCACGACGTTCAGGCGGTACAGCAGGTCCTGCCGGAAACGGCCTTCCGCGACCCGCGCCGCGAGGTCCTCGCCGGGCACGAGCTCCATCGCGAGGAAGCAGGTGTCCTCGACCTGGTCGATCCCGTAGACGTGCGCGAGGTTCGCGTGGCTGAGGGAGGCCAGGGTCCGCGCCTCGCGCTCGAAGCGCTGCCGTGCGCGCCCCGTGAGCTGCTCGGGGAGGAGCAGCTTGACGGCGACCTTCTTGCGGAGGAGCCGGTGCCGGGCGAGCCACACGGCGCCCATTCCGCCTTGGCCGATCAGGCTGAGGAGCTCGTAGCGCCCGCCGAGCACGACCGGCTCCGCCTCGCGGGTCGCGCTCATCTCGGCGGCGGTCGCGCGCTTCTTCTTCGCGGGCGGC
>JBNKWI010000259.1:0-576 GCA_050299695.1 Paracoccaceae bacterium | reverse complement strand
ACCGTATCCAGAACCGGTGTCAGGGGTTCGGACACGAAGGCCTGCAAGGCGTAGGAGGTGATCGGCAGATCGATACCGGCCATGCCGGCGATCACCGAGGAATGACCAGCCACGGCAGCCCCGACCACGCCGACCTTTATGTCTCCTTTCGAGGTGCGCACCCCGACGCAGCGCCCGCCTTCCGTCAGCAGACCCAGCACCTCGCAATTCTGGATGATGTCCACGCCCCGTGCATCGGCCGCCCGCGCGTAGCCCCAGGCGACCGCATCGTGACGTCCGGTTCCCGCACGCGGTTGCAGCACGGCGCCGTGGATCGCAGTCCAGCAACTCCGCATCGACCCCGTTCAACCGCATCGCGTTGACCTGCCGCGCGGCCATCTCCATCTCGGGTTCGGAATGGCAGGTGACCACCATGCCGCGTTGCGAGAACATGACGTTGTAGTTCAACTCGCGCGACAGGGTCTCGTAGAGCCTGACCGACAGGTCATAGAGCGCGGCACTTTCGGGATAGAAATAGTTCGACCGGATCACGGTCGTGTTGCGCCCGGTGTTTCCGCCGCCAAGCCACCCCTTTTC
>JBNKWI010000258.1:0-577 GCA_050299695.1 Paracoccaceae bacterium | reverse complement strand
CTGTTCCGCATGATCACCGGCTCCGAGCATCCGGATAGCGGCACATTCACCGTGGGCGACACGGTGCAAATCGCCCATGTCGACCAGTCCCGCGACAGCCTCGATGACGACAAGACCGTTTGGGAGGAAATCTCCGACGGCCAGGACCTGATCAAGGTCGGCAACTACGAGACGCCGTCGCGGCGCTACGTGGGGCGCTTCAACTTCCGCGGCGCCGCGCAGCAAAAATTCGTCAAGGACCTGTCAGGCGGCGAGCGCAACCGCGTGCACCTCGCCAAGCTGCTGCGACGCGGCGGAAACCTGCTGCTGCTTGACGAACCGACCAACGACCTCGACGTCGCAACCCTTCGTTCACTCGAAGAGGGCCTGATGGATTTTGGCGGCTGCGCCGTCGTGATCAGCCATGACCGCTGGTTCCTCGACCGCGTCGCCACCCACATCCTCGCCTTCGAGGGCGACGAAGTGATCTGGCACGAAGGCAACTATGAATCCTTCAAGGAATTCATGCGCCAGCAGAAGGGCGACAACTGGCAGCCGCACCGCATCCGCTACCGCCCCATCAAAAGCTGACCACTGG
>JBNKWI010000257.1:0-578 GCA_050299695.1 Paracoccaceae bacterium | reverse complement strand
ATCCCAAAAGGAGCATATGGTGCCAACCGTTCGGATTGCAGGATAGCTGACTAAGGAGAGCGACAATGCTGAAAACCGGCTTCAAGGACTTGCTGGCGCAGGCAAATGCCGTGATCGAGACTGTCTCGGTGCAGGACCTACAATATCTTCAGGACGATCCGGATACCGTCATAGTCGATGTTCGCGATTCCAATGAACGTCAATCCGAAGGTGCCATCCCGGGTTCGGTGCATGCGCCGCGCGGCATGCTGGAATTCCATGCCGATCCCGAATGTCCGGCACATCTGCCGGCGCTGGACCCGGCAAAGCGCCTGGTCCTCTATTGCGGCACTGGCGGGCGCTCAGCGCTGGCTGCAAAAACGTTGCAGGACATGGGCTTCGAGGACGTCGCCTCGCTTGCCGGCGGCTTCGACGATGCCGGCGGCCTCGCCACCCAGGCCGCACGGTTTCGGCGGCGTCGGGTAGAGACCGCTGCGATGATAGGTGTCGATCATGTTGAAGCCGATTGCGGTATGGCGCAGCAATATCTCGCCGGGGCCGGGTTCGCCGATGTCGATTTCTTCCCATCGCATGACGCT
>JBNKWI010000256.1:0-578 GCA_050299695.1 Paracoccaceae bacterium | reverse complement strand
ACCCGGTGGGTCGCTTAAGGTCTTGATGAAGCTGAGCCAGGATCCCGTTTTCAGCCTGATTCAGGCCGAAAACGGTCTTGGTTTAGAGCAGCGCGTCCTCGGCAGCCCAGGTCATAGCCTCAAGGCCCGCATCATGGGCGGCGTCAAAACCCGGCTCCTCGGAAAGACTGGCATCGTCGAGGCACTCGGCCGTGTCCGAGGCCAAGAGCATGACATCGCTGCCGGCCAGCGCCGCTGTCGCCGCATCGGTATGTGATGCGGTGTGCGCCAGCGTCTTGTCCAGGCCGAGACGATTGCCGGCATCATCCTCGCCGTGGGTCAGGCGGACGGTCTCGCGCTCGCTGTGGGTGCCGTTGCCGTCATGGGCGACAATCTTGTAGCTGCCGGCGTCGAGATCGCGGAAGACGAACCAGCCGTTGTCGTTGGCGGTGGTCACCGCGATCTTGTTGCCGTCCGCGTCGAGCAGCTTGACCCGCGCATCGGCGAAGCCCTCGCCCTTGTCGCGGATCCCGTCGCCGTCGCGATCGACGAAGACCTTGCCTCGACTTCGACCGCCGACCGAGCTGCCCCCGGCGCTG
>JBNKWI010000255.1:0-581 GCA_050299695.1 Paracoccaceae bacterium | reverse complement strand
CCATCAGGTGTTCGACGGCGGCAAAGAAATCGTTCATCAGCATGGTGCCATCCACGGTCTTCTGCAACGCCCGCCCGTCGTCGTCATTGCCGGGATAGCCCCCGACCGAGGTCAGCCCGTCCGGCGCCAGCGCCATGAACCCCGCCTTGGCAAGGCGGCGGGCGACATCCTCGATATAGGGGTTGAGCCCCCGGTTCTCGTGCACGACCACGACCGAGGGCAGCTTACCCTCGGCACTGGCGGGGCGGACGAGATAGCCGCGCACGTCACCGTGGCCGTCGGGCGAGGGGTAGGTGACATAATCGGCGCGGATATCGGGATCGTTGAAGCTGACCTGTTCGGCCAGCGCATAGTTCGGGCTCATCGCGCCGAGGATCGCGGCGGCGGTCATGGTGCCGACCGTGTACTTGGCGGCGCGGTCGAGGAATTCGCGCTTGGTGATCATGCCGTGGGCGTAGAAGTCGTAGAGTTCAAGAATTTCGGGCGCGAAGTCCTTCGCCGTCAGACGGGTCATCCGGGTGTCCTCCCTGTCGATAATTGGCGCAGCATAGCATGGCAACGCGCCCTTTCGGATCACGATC
>JBNKWI010000254.1:0-581 GCA_050299695.1 Paracoccaceae bacterium | reverse complement strand
CCGGTTTCACCGGCGGCCAGCAGCAGGTCGGTCTGGCGGCAGAGGAAGGCGGGGATTTGCAGGATGTCCACGGCGTCTGCCGCCGTGGCGCATTGGTCGATGTTGTGGATGTCGGTCAGGACCGGGCAGCCGAATTCCTCGCGAATCTTCGACAGGATCGTGAGGCCATCGTCGATGCCGGGGCCGCGCTTTCCGCCAAGGCTGGAGCGGTTGGCCTTGTCGAAGCTGGCCTTGAAGACGTAGCCGATGCCAAGCGTCTCGCAGAGGCCGGAAAGCTTCTCCGCCAGCATCCGCGCGTGATCAAGCGTCTCCAGCTGGCAGGGGCCGGAGATCAGGACGAAAGGCAGGTCCTGCCCGAACGTCACATTGCCGACGGTGACGCTCATTCGATGCCCTCCCGTGCCATGATCTCCTCGATCAGCGGAATGTCGGAGGGGTTGTTCAGTTCCCAGAAGGCCCTGCCGCGCGCTTCCACCTCGACGCAGCGGACGGGCAGGCCGTTTTCGAGGAAGCGGAGCTGTTCGAGGCCTTCGGCGGCTTCGATCACGCCCATCGGTAGGTCGGCATAGGCGCGGAGCGCA
>JBNKWI010000253.1:0-581 GCA_050299695.1 Paracoccaceae bacterium | reverse complement strand
GCAGCTTCTTGCGCGCCGCCGCGTTGGTCAGAAGATAATTCGAGGGCGACAGGGCGCTTAGCATCTGGCGTGTATAGAAACTGACCCGCAGATGATCCTTCGAGTCCTTGGGCAAGCCATCCAGAAGGTCGTTCGCCGCCTCTTCGAATGCGAGGAACACGTCGCGGTACACGCGCGACATCGGGTCCTTGGACCAGGACGGGTCCGAGAACCGGCGGTCCTTCACCTCGTGGTCGTCGTCCGCGGTGGGGTTCAGAAGCGACTGCCAGACTGCGGCCATGTTGGCCCCGGCCTTCAGTTGCGCGTTCCATAACTTTTCGGGGTTCGACAGGGTCTCGGCCCAGAACGTGCCATAGGCTTTGGTCAGCGTGGCAGCGTCCATCAGCGAGAACTCCGAGCCGGTGGCGGTGCGGACCTGATGCGACTGCGCCTGCGCCGCCGCCGTCATCATGCGTTGGGTCAGAGACAAAAGCCGGGCTCCGGTTTCGGTCACGTCAGATAAATTCGTCTCGGTGTCGCTCATCTTCTGTCTCTCCCTGGGCCTCAGTGCAGCCGTTCGAATGCTAGCGCGATGCCCTGGC
>JBNKWI010000252.1:0-582 GCA_050299695.1 Paracoccaceae bacterium | reverse complement strand
ATGGCGCAATTGGCAGGGGCAAAAATTCTTTAACAAAGCCGCATACAGGGTTCATTCGTAATGCTTGGGAGCGCCTGCACGCTAAATTTTTGCGTAAGCCGATTTTTTGCTCTTTTTTGGCAAAAAGGTATTTACAGGATGGCCGAGTGGGCCTATAACCCGCCTCCACCGACGGGGCGCGGTGCTGCGGCGAGCAGCTGACTGCGGCCTTGTTGGTTTGTCCTTCGGGACTTGTTCTTTGACATTGTTTAAGTCTGTGCATCCTGGAGACGACGGACCGGTTTGAGCTTATGCTTAGATTGGTTTGTGGTAACCACCAAAATGTGCAGACGTCGGTTTTTAAGAGTTTGTCTATGAGACAAGCTTGGATTGAACATGAGAGTTTGATCCTGGCTCAGAACGAACGCTGGCGGCAGGCCTAACACATGCAAGTCGTACGAGAAGGTTCCTTCGGGAACTGGAGAGTGGCGCACGGGTGAGTAACGCGTGGGGACCTACCTTTCAGTGGGGGATAACGGTTGGAAACGACCGCTAATACCGCATACGCCCCTTGGGGGAAAGATTTATCGCTGAAAGATGGAC
>JBNKWI010000251.1:0-583 GCA_050299695.1 Paracoccaceae bacterium | reverse complement strand
GTCTTGGTTTCGAGGAAACCGGCAAGCGGCACATTTTCCTGTTTCAGAAAGCCCCGGTTTGGCAGTTTGCCCTGGCGCACCATGTCAATAATTGCCACGGCGGAGCCGGCGGTGGTCCAGGCGATGGCGCGCTCCAACCGTCCGGCAATTTCCAATGGCTTATAGACCCGCACAAATTCCCGGCGTTGCAGGCGCCCGTCGATGTCTCCCTCGGCGGCGACATGGAGGTAGACCACATCGTCATCGACTGGCGGTTTGGCATAGGTCAAGATCTGACCGGCGATGTCGCGGCGCTCGCGCATCAGCAATTCGTGGAAAAAGAAATTCATCAATTGCGCGTGGCCAGGGTAACGCATGGTCTTGTAGTCGATATTCGCCACCTTCCCCATATAGGTGTCGCACATGGTGCCAAGGCCGCCCGAGGTGGTGAAGGCTTCCAATTTGACGCCGTCGATGTAGATCGTCTCCAGCCACTCCATGGCCGACACCCATTTGCGCTCGCCCTCTTCGATGACCTCGCAATCGTTGAGGTATTCGTTGACCACGCCTTCGGGCGACCAATTGAAGGCATAGCCGAGCAAAC
>JBNKWI010000250.1:0-584 GCA_050299695.1 Paracoccaceae bacterium | reverse complement strand
GAGACCGACCGCGCAGGTGGTCGGGTGGCCGCTGTAGGTGTATGCGTGCATCCACGGCTTGTCGCTGGCGCGCAGGGTCGCCGCGATCTCGTCGCTCATGCCGATGCCGCCGATCCCGATGAAATGGATCCGGCGTTGCTTGACCAGGGCCTCTTCCTTGAACAGCACCGCGCCTTAGGTCCCCTCGTCCCGCGCGCCCGCCGCGACGCTCTCCATCACGTCCGCGGCTCTCTTCGCCGCGTCCGGCTTGGCGACGCCGCTCGCGACCTTGGCGAGGAACTTCGTGCGGGCGACCCCGACCGTGATCGGCAGGCCGACCCGATCGGCTACGTCGGCTCGCAGGCGCGCGGCGATCTCGCGGGGCGACCCGGCGATGCGGCGCACGCCACCCACGTCGAGGAACGCCTCGTCGAGGCTGAGCGGCTGGACCAGCGGCGTGACGTCGCGGAAGATGGCGAAGGCGGCGTCGCTGGCCTCGCGGTAGGCCTCGAACCGGGGCGAGACGACCACGAGGTCCGGGCACAGCCGGCGGGCGCGCACCATCGGCATAGCGCTGCGGATGCCGAAGGCGCGGGCCTCGTACG
>JBNKWI010000249.1:0-589 GCA_050299695.1 Paracoccaceae bacterium | reverse complement strand
GTGGCTCTGTCGTCCTTGTCCGCGCCGCGCCGGACAAACACCTTCGCGCCAATGACCGTCCCTTGAACACCAGGCGGCACCCTCAGCGAGCTGTCGCGCACGTCACCGGCCTTCTCGCCGAAGATCGCCCGCAGCAGCTTCTCCTCGGGGGTCAGCTCGCTCTTGCTCTTGGGCGCGACCTTTCCGACCAGGATGTCGCCCGCGCGGACGCGCGTGCCGACCTGGACGATGCCGCTCTCGTCGAGGTGCGCGAGGGCCTTCTCGGAGACGTTGGGGATGTCGCGCGTGAACTCCTCACGCCCGAGCTTGGTCTCGCGGATCTCGATCTCGAACTCGTCGATGTGGATCGAGGTGTAGGCGTCGTTGCGGACGAGTCCTTCGCTCACGAGGATCGCATCCTCGTAGTTGTAGCCGTCCCACGGCATGAAGGCGACCAGGACATTGCGTCCGAGCGCCAGCTCGCCGTCGACCTCGACGGTGGCCTTGAGAAATCCCTCGCCTTCGCCCCGGCGGATGGCCAGGTAGCGGTGCGACGGCAGCCGCGCCACCGGCTCGCGGAAGTCGTAGTACTGCTCGAACTTGCTGCGGG
>JBNKWI010000248.1:0-590 GCA_050299695.1 Paracoccaceae bacterium | reverse complement strand
TATCCTGTCCCCGGCTTCCGCCCCGAATACGCGCAAGCGCATCGGAACGGAAGGCCGTGACCCGTTGCCGAACGGGTGCTTTTCGGCCATACGAGGCTCAAGTTCGCGCTAACGGTGAAGGGCAGGCATGAGACGGCATCGCAATGTGAAGATCGTGGCGACGCTCGGTCCCGCCTCGGACAGTTACGAAATGATCCGGGCGCTGTTCGAGGCCGGGGCGGACGTGTTCCGCCTGAACATGAGCCACGGCACGCACGAGGAACAGGCGCGTCGGCACGGCATCATCCGCCAGGTCGAAAAGGATTGCGGTCGGCCCATCGCCATCCTCGCCGACCTTCAGGGCCCGAAGCTGAGGGTTGGAACCTTCGCGAACGGATCCGAGGACCTGGTCGAGGGCCAGAAGTTCCGCTTCGACCTTGACGAGACCGAGGGCACCGCCGAACGGGTGCAACTTCCGCACCGGGAGATCCTCGAGGCGCTGGAACCGGGCGCGACGCTCCTGGTGAACGACGGCAAGATCCGCCTCAAGGTCGACAACTGCGGCTGGGACTACGCCGACTGCACGGTGACGGTCGGCAGATCGGAAGAGC
>JBNKWI010000247.1:0-592 GCA_050299695.1 Paracoccaceae bacterium | reverse complement strand
ACTACTTTTCCGGCGCGGGTCCGAAACGGGTCCGGCGCCGGGAACGTGCCGCGCAAAGCGCAGTCTGACGCGGAATGCAAGGGCCGTCCATCGCGAAACCGGAAGGCATCCGCCGGTGTACGGGTTGTGTACAGGTTGTGTACGGGTTGTGCGGGGCTAGCGGACGCCGATTTCCGCCAGTGCGGCCTCCAGCCGGGGCGGCAGCGCCTCGCCCTTGCGCCGGCCCGAAGGCAGGTCCCGCGGCGCATCCTTCGCCGCCAGGTAGCGCCAGCCCTGGAACGGGCGTTTCGGCACCGCCTCGGTCCGCACCACCGCCCGGTCGAGCACCAGCCCGCAGCGCCGGATCCCGTCGCCCCGGTCCACCGGATCGAAGCGCAGGATCCGCTGCCGCGCCAAGACCACGCCCTTGATCACCCAATAGAGCGAGCCGCCCGCGACCACCTCGGCCTCGCGCTTCGGCCACATCCGCGTGACATGGCGCGGGAGCCCGTCCGGCCCGTTCCCGCGGCCGCTCGCCTGCCAGTCGCACAGATCCTCGACGCTCTCGGCGCCGACGCATAGCTTTACAAGATGTAGTGTGGCAGACATCCGG
>JBNKWI010000246.1:0-597 GCA_050299695.1 Paracoccaceae bacterium | reverse complement strand
CTATCGAGGACGTAGCGACGAAGCGTGAGAAGCACGAGGTCGTGTCGCCGCTTGTAGTCGGGCGACGATGGTTCCAGGACGATCGTGACCACCGATCGTATACTCTGGAGATCGGCAGCCTGCGCGTGCAGGTGCGCGGTGAGGGCGGCGTCGGGGTTGGAGCCGGCGTCGACGGAGCGATCGTCGTCGTCGTCCTGGGGAATCGTGATCCCTTGGGCAGCGGTGAGCTGCTGTTCCAGGTGACGGGCGATGGTCTTCTCCTTCTCCCAAGCGAGGGCGGCGGCACGCTCGCGCGCCCGTGCCTCGTCCAGGGTCTTTCGTGCGGCAGCCACGGCGGCGACGAGAGCCTCCTGCTCTCGGTGCGCGGTAGCGGCGGCGGCCTGAGCCGCGGCGTCGTCCTCCTTCCTCTTGGCGGCGGCGGCCGCGACGGTGGTGGCGGCCGGTTGCTCGTCGACGGAGAGGTTGGAGGTGCTGCCCGACATGATCGGCAAGACAGTGGTGGTTAGGGGTGGTGGTGGGTGGCGGCGAACCCTAGGGTTAGGTCAGAGATGTGTGGAAGCGAAGAAAAATCGATGGCTCTAATTACCATATTAGAGA
>JBNKWI010000245.1:0-601 GCA_050299695.1 Paracoccaceae bacterium | reverse complement strand
GACCCCAGATCTCGATGATGCGCTCGAAGAACATCTAGTGCACCTCCATCCGTTGCAGGAAGGTGCGCGCCTCGTGGTCGTCCTCGACGCGTCCGTCGCGCATCTCGATCACCCGCGGCAGGGCGCCGGCGATCTCGGGGTTGTGGGTGATGACCACCAGGGTCGTGCCGCGCTCCTCGGTCAGGCTCTTGAACAGCGAGAGGATGTTGTCGCCGGTGGTCGTGTCGACGCTCCCCGTGGGCTCGTCGGCGAGGAGGATCTTGGGGTCGTTGATCAGGGCCCGGGCCACGGCGGCGCGCTGGCGCTCGATCTGCTCCATGCCCCGCCGTGCCACCGTGAAGCGTTGCACGACCGTGACGGTCGCGCCCACCGCGAGCACCCAGAGCACGATCTCCATGATGCCGAACACGCCGCCCGCCACGATCAGGAAGACGCGCTCGCCGCGCTCGACGATGCCGAAACGCGGCACGCCATCACCGCCGAGCGCGCGCTGATGGCCGGCTTCGAGGCCGGCTGCCAGGCCGCCTTCGGGGCGTGGGCCCGCCGCGGCGCCGCCGGCTGGCGCGTGGACGTGGGCGGCTGTCACGAGGGCCGGGAGTGG
>JBNKWI010000244.1:0-602 GCA_050299695.1 Paracoccaceae bacterium | reverse complement strand
GGGCGTTGTCGGGGTCCTGGTGCGTCTCCGCGAAGACAGCGGCGACACCGACCGCGATCGCGGCGCGGGCCAGCACAGGCGCGAACTCGCGCTGGCCGCCCGAAGAGGTCCCCTGCCCGCCCGGCTGCTGGACGGAGTGGGTGGCGTCAAAGACGATGGGGCAACCGGTCTGCGCCGCCATGATCGGCAGGCCGCGCATGTCGGATACCAGGGTGTTGTAGCCGAAGGAGGCGCCGCGCTCGGTCAGCAGCACGCGCTCGTTGCCCGCGTCCTGCAGCTTGGCGAACACGTTCTTCATGTCCCAGGGGGCGAGGAACTGGCCCTTCTTCACGTTGATCGCGGCACCGGTCTCGGCGGCTGCGATCAGCAGGTCCGTCTGGCGGCAGAGGAAGGCCGGGATCTGCAGCACGTCCACCGCCTCTGCGGCGGGAGCGCACTGCTCGGGCAGATGCACGTCGGTCAGCACGGGGCAGCCGCGCACCTCACGCACCTCGTTGAGGATATCCAGGCCCTCGGAAATGCCGACGCCACGCGCCGCCTTGAGCGACGTGCGGTTGGCCTTGTCGAAGGAGGACTTGTAGATCAGCGGTATGCCCAGGCTG
>JBNKWI010000243.1:0-606 GCA_050299695.1 Paracoccaceae bacterium | reverse complement strand
GCTCGAGCTCCCCGTACCGCCAGCTGAGCGGCTCTTCCCGCTGACCTCGATCCGGGTCCCGCAGGGGATCGACGAGGCGCGCGTGCGGCGCTTCCTGCTGCGCGAGTACTCGCTCGAGATCGGCGGCGGGCTGGGCCCCCTGAAGGGGACCGTCTGGCGCGTCGGCCTGATGGGATCGGGCTCCACGCGCGCCAACGTCGAGCTCTGCCTGGCCGGACTGCGCGCCGCGCTGGCCGATGGACCGCCGCCCACACGGCTGGAGCTGCGAAGCGACGGCGGGCTGGTCAACGCCGCCCGCACGATGGCCGCCGAAATCGTGCCTCTCGGGCTGACCACGGTCGCCACCGGCCCCTGCAATTCCGCCTGCACGCTGGTCTTCATGGCCGGTCACAACCGCAGCCTCGGGCCCGACGGCGCGCTCGGCTTTCACGGCTATACCCTGCACCGCCACGACCCGCTGCAGACCACCGCCGAGGAACAGGCCCGCGACCGCGCCTGGCTGGCCAGTCGCGGCGTCGACCCGGGCTTCATCGCCCGCGCCTTCGACACCGGGGCCGATGCGCTATGGCAGCCCGACCGCGCCACCCTGCGCGCCGCCGGCGTGCT
>JBNKWI010000242.1:0-606 GCA_050299695.1 Paracoccaceae bacterium | reverse complement strand
AGAAATGGTTGCCGCCGCCGATGGTTCCCAGCGCCTCAGGACCGATCAGCCCGGTCAGCCCCGCCGCATCCAGTGCTGCGCGCGCCTGGTCGGGATCTGTCCCGTCTTCCAGCACCGCCAGCCGTCGGGCGGCCTTGTCGAGCTTCAGCCGACGTCGCGGCAGATCGAGGCGAAACAGCGCCATGCCGCAGCCGATATCCGGCCCGACAAGTTGGGGCCAGATCCGGTCGGCCAGAAAGGCAGCCCCCACCGGGCCGAACCGCCCGGGATGCAGATCGGGGAACCCGGCCACGGATCTCATGCCCGGCCAGCCAGCCACCTGGTCAAGTTGCTCTTCTGCGCGCCCGTCGATCCAGGTCGCGCGATTGTAGAATTTGGAGATCTGGGCGCAGGCAGCGCTCCGGTCTCCGAAAATGGGATTGCCCATCTTTCATCTTTCCATAGCAATAGAAGCGACCGAAAGCGGTCGCGGATGGATCGACACGATGTTGGAAAACCCCGATTGGGGATCAGAGTCGCGTCAGATCCAGCGGAAGGGATGTGTTGATGGTTACGATCATGTCTTACCCTCCTGTCTATTGCGGGTGAAAAGTGCGGGCTGGATAG
>JBNKWI010000241.1:0-611 GCA_050299695.1 Paracoccaceae bacterium | reverse complement strand
GGCGTGGTGCGCATCGCCACCATCGCGGAGCTGAGCGACGAGCTGTGGACGCCCGTGGTGCTGAGGTTGCGCAAAGAGCATCCGGACCTCACCCTCGACATTCGCGCCAGCGAACGCTTCGTCGACCTCGTCGCCGACGGCATCGACCCCGCGCTGGTGGCCGACGACGTCGGCGCGGCCTTCCACGATCCTCTGGTCGACCGGTCGGTGATCGGGCGTCCCTGCGGCGAGAACGGCGCCTGCCCGGCCGGCGCATAGCGGATCGCCAGGTCGATCCCGCCCTGCCGCAAATCGACAATCCGCCCGGTCGGGTTCAGCATCAGCGTGATCTCGGGGTGACGCGCCTGGAAATCGGCGATCCGCGGCATCAGCCACTTGACGGCGAAGACCGGCGACATCGTCACCTGCACCGGCTGCGCCGCGCCGGTTTCCTCCAGCGCCTCGACGCCGCGCATGATCCGCGCAAACCCCGCCTCCAGCGCCCGCGCCAGCGCCTCGCCCTCCGGGGTCAGGAACATGCTGCGCCCGGCCCGCGTCACCAACGGCAGCCCGAACCGGCTTTCCAGCGCCCTGACCTGCTGCATCACCGCCGCATGGGTCACGTTCAGCGC
>JBNKWI010000240.1:0-616 GCA_050299695.1 Paracoccaceae bacterium | reverse complement strand
GGCGATCAGGCCAGCCGTTCGGCATGCCAGCGCAGGTGGTCCGCCATGAACGTGGAAATGAAGTAGTAGGAGTGGTCGTAGCCTTCCTGCATGCGCAGCGACAGCGCAATGCCCGCATCGGCGCAGGCGGCCTCGAACAGCCACGGGCGCAGGCCGTCGTCGAGGAATTCGTCGGCGCCGCCCTGGTCGACGAGGAACTCGGGAAACCGCGCGCCGTCCTCGACGAGGGCGCAGGCGTCGTAGGGCCGCCATGTGCCCCGGTCACCGCCGAGATAGTTTTCGAGTGCCCGCTGCGACCATTCGGCGGTCGAGGGCTGGACGATCGGGGCGAGCGCCGAACAGCTCCGGTAGCGGTCCGGGTATTTCAGTGCGATCGTCAGCGCCCCGTGCCCGCCCATCGAGTGGCCCATGATGGCCTGCCGTTCGCCGTCGACCCGGAAATTCTTGTCGATCAGTGAGGGAAGTTCTTCCGTCACATAGCTGTACATCCGGTAGTGCAGGCTCCAGGGTTCCTGCGTGGCATCGGCGTAGAAACCGGCCCCCGTGCCCAGCTGCCAGCTGTCGTCGTCGGCGATGTGTTCGCCCCGCGGGCTGGTGTCCGGGCATACCACGATGA
>JBNKWI010000239.1:0-618 GCA_050299695.1 Paracoccaceae bacterium | reverse complement strand
CCTCGCCGCGGACGAACATGTCCTGGCACACGATGCACGCGTCGTGCTCGCCGTACAGCCAGATGCTGGCGCGCGTGACCTGCAGGGTGTTAGCCGAGATCTCCGTCGCCTTGCGCAGCGCCTCGTCGAGGTGCTCGTAGTCCACTCCGGACCACTCGAGGAGCGCGTCCTGGTATCGCTCGATGCGCGAGAACCGCTCGGCCTCGAGCAGCTCGCCGCGCAGGCGCTGGGGGGCGCTGCGCGCGCTCTCGGGGGTCGCGCGGAAGCGCTCGAGGGCTGCGTCCACCGCCCCCCAGTCGCCCCGCGCCTGGGCGAGCAGGCCCTCGAAGAGGGCGACGTCCGCGCGCAGGGGGACGTTGCCCAGGGTGTCGGCGAGCTCGCGGGCGCGGGCCATCACGCAGGCGTGGTTGCAGGCGGAGCCGTGGTAGCTCTCGCGGGTGTCGGCGTGGGCGTCGATCTGGAGGAAGCTGAGGTCGCCGAAACGGGCGGCGGCGGCGCGGAAGGCGCCGATGGACACCGAGTGCTCGCCGCCGAGGGTGACGGGCAGGGAGGGGTGGTCGAGGACCGCGCCCACGGTGGCCTCCACCACGTCGGCCACGCCCTCCGGTGACTCCGGGC
>JBNKWI010000238.1:0-624 GCA_050299695.1 Paracoccaceae bacterium | reverse complement strand
GGTGCGGCCCGTGGAACCGGTTGGATTCGACGATGTGAAACGTTCGCTGGCAACGGGCGAAATTCACCGCAACGACGTGCCCGAGGGATCGATCTGCGATGCCATCGTCACCCCCGCCCCCGGGGCGATTACCTTTCCGCTGATGCGCGATCTCTGCGGTCCGGGGCTCGCGGTCAGCGACGACGAAGTGCTGCAGGCGGTCGCCTTGGCCTTCCTGCGGCTGAAACTGGTGGTCGAGCCGGGCGGCGCGGTGGCGCTGGCGGCGGCACTGTTCCGTGGCGCGGAGGTAGAAGGCGAGGATGTGGTGGTGGTCTGCACCGGCGGCAATATCGACCCGCAGATCTTTCGCCGCGCACTTGCCGGCCTCGACGGGTGAGAAATCCGCCATCCTCGTCCCGTCTGACGCGCTATGCGGCGACGCGACGGGACGCGCGCCGGTCAGGCTTCCAGCATCCGGCGCAGCAACTCGACATCCTCGTTGATCTGGGCATCGGTAGTGCGCAACTCTTCGATCTTGCGCACCGCATGGATGACCGTCGTGTGATCGCGTCCGCCGAAGCGGCGTCCGATCTCGGGCAGGGATTTCGAGGTCAGCATCTTCGACAGGAACATCGCCACCTGCCT
>JBNKWI010000237.1:0-625 GCA_050299695.1 Paracoccaceae bacterium | reverse complement strand
ACAGCCACAACGTCTTCCTCGAACCCGAGGGGCTGGAGACGCATGAGCTCTATCCGAACGGGATCTCCACCTCGCTGCCCTTCGACGTTCAGTTGGCGGTGGTGCGCTCCATCGCCGGCATGGAGAACGCCCACATCCTGCGGCCCGGCTACGCCATCGAGTACGACTACTTCGATCCGCGCAATCTCAAGAGCAGCCTGGAGACCAAGACCTTCCACGGCCTGTTCTTCGCCGGCCAGATCAACGGCACGACCGGTTACGAGGAGGCCGCGGCGCAGGGCCTGCTCGCGGGCATCAACGCGGCGCGCTTCGCGCGCGGCGAGGAGCCGGTCGTCCTCGACCGCGCGACCGCCTACCTCGGCGTGATGATCGACGACCTGTGCCGCGTGAACCCCGACGAGCCGTACCGGATGTTCACCAGCCGCGCCGAGTACCGGCTGACGCTGCGCGAGGACAATGCCGACGAGCGGCTGACGCCGCTCGGGCGCGAGCTCGGCATCGTCGACGACCGCCGCTGGGCGCTGTTCGAGCGCAAACAGGAAGCGATCGCTTGTGAGCAGCGGCGGCTGGACGGCATTGTCGTGCGGCCCGCCGATATCGATGCAGCGGATCGCGCGATCCTTGG
>JBNKWI010000236.1:0-625 GCA_050299695.1 Paracoccaceae bacterium | reverse complement strand
CCACGAGGGGGTCGGGCAGGGCTCGCGCGCGATCTGCTTTTCCAAGCGTACTCTGGAAATCGCTCATCGCTACGGCTGCGGCCAGCCCATGCTTGACAAGGGCGTGGTATGGAACCTCGGCAAGGTGTTTCACGACGACCGGCAGGTCTATGAATTCAACCTGCTGCCTGAAGAGGGGCACCGCTATCCCGCCTTCATCAACCTTCAGCAACCCCATTTCGAGCGGTTCCTCGTCGAACGCGTCCGCGAGGCGCAGGCGCAAGGCGCGCCGATCGAGCTGCGTGGCAAGAACCGTGTGGACCACGTCGATGTTCGGGACGATCACGTCCTTATCGACATCACCACGCCCGACGGCCCCTACAGGATCGAGGCTGATTGGCTGATCGGTTGCGACGGGGCATCCTCGCCCCTCCGCAAGATGATGGGTCTGGATTTCGAAGGTCGCGTGTTCGAGGACAATTTCCTGATTGCCGACATCACCATGAAGGCGGACTTCCCGAACGAACGCTGGTTCTGGTTCGAACCGCATTTCAAGTCCGGCGACAGCGCACTCTTGCACAAACAGCCCGACGGGGTCTGGCGGATCGACTTTCAACTCGGTTGGAATATCGACCGCAAGGAGGAG
>JBNKWI010000235.1:0-629 GCA_050299695.1 Paracoccaceae bacterium | reverse complement strand
GCAATTCGATCCGAAAACCGGTGCCCAGTTTTCGGATTGCGCTTCAGCCCCAGATCGCGGTCACGAGATCGAGGAGCCCGGCCCGGGTGTCGGGCTCGTCGGTCAGCGGCTCGATCATTGCCACCCGCACCGCGCGCTCGACCAGCTCGTCGAGGTGGGGGCTGTCAGGAGCCGACGCTGCGGCCGGGTCGGCCTCGACGAGCTCGAGGATGCGCGGGTCGGCGATGAAGCCCGCCTTGACCACCTCGGCGAGCCCGGCGCGCAGCTCCCGGTCGGGCAGGGTCGCGAGCGTCGCCGTGTCGGCCAGCACGCAGACCGGCTGATGGAACGCGCCGACCATGTTCTTGCCGCGCGGATGGTTGACCGCCGTCTTGCCGCCGACCGAGGAGTCGACCTGCGACAACAGCGTGGTCGGGATCTGAATGAAGGGCACCCCTCTTTGAAAGCTTGCCGCGGCGAAGCCGACCATATCGCCGATCACACCACCGCCGAGCGCCAGCAGCGTCGTCGAACGCTCGCAGCGCGCTTCCAGCAAGCCATCGAAAATGCGATTCAAGGTGGCCCACTCCTTGTAGGCCTCGCCATCAGGCAGGACGATCCCGGTGACCTCCACCCCCTCGCGCTCGAGG
>JBNKWI010000234.1:0-632 GCA_050299695.1 Paracoccaceae bacterium | reverse complement strand
GTGCTCGCCAAGGCCGAGAAGCTGGCCGCCGACGCGGCCTGAGCCTGACCGGCCCTGCGCAGCCCGTGGGTGCGCGGGCTGTGTACAGGTTGTGTACGGGTTGTGTACAGGTTGTGACCGGTCGTTTCGGCCGGGATCCGCAGGAGAAAGAGAATGGCCGAGACCATGCAATTCGACCTCGTGAGCCCCGAGCGACGCCTCGTCTCGGGCGAAGCGAAGTCGGTGCAACTGCCGGGTTTTGCGGGACAATTGACGGCGATGCCGGGTCACGCGCCGCTGATCACGACGCTCCGTCCGGGCGTTCTGAGCGTGGAGATGTCGGGCGGCGCAATCCAGCGTTTCGCCGTCGTCGGCGGCTTCGCCGAGATCAACGCCGACGCCACCAGCGTCCTCGCCGAAGCTGCCTATTCGGCCACTGCCGAGAACCGTTCGGATATCGAGGCGATCCTCGAAGACGCGCGGGCTAAGGCAGCGACGGCGGAGGCGGAGCACAAGGACATGGCGGAACTCATCGTCGCCGATATCGCCCAGCTTCTGGAAGACATGGTGTGACGGGCGGACGCTCCGCGCGACCTTCCTGCAAGGCGGCCTTCCGGGCCGCCTTTCGTTTTCGGGGGCAGGACGCTCTGTTT
>JBNKWI010000233.1:0-633 GCA_050299695.1 Paracoccaceae bacterium | reverse complement strand
GGTCCTCGACCATCATCAGGTGTCCCTCGTAGCCCATGACTCCCCGGACGGTCCTCCCACGGGCCCGCGCCAGCTCGGCGAGCCTCGGCGCGTCCTCGGCGCGACAGCCGCAACGGCGCAGGCCGACGTCGACATCGATCAACACCTGCTCGAGACCGGCGGCGACGGCCACGTCGAGGATCGGTGAAGGTGACTTCGCGCCCGCCGGCGTCGCGCGCTTCGGCCCTGGGTCACCGTCGCCTCGGGTTGCCCGCTGTCCGCGGCGGGGTCCGTGGACCCATCGTTCGCCGGCACTGCCGCTTCGCCAGGCTCGATGACCGCCAGCACCTCTCCCGAGGTCACCGTCGCACCGTCGTTCATGCGAATTTCCTTGAGAACGCCGTTGGCCGGAGCCGGCACCTCGAGCACCTGGCCGACCTGGAAGCTCGGGTGGTCGCGTCGATCGAGGCGGTTGAGAGCGCTTCGGCCGACCTGGCTGCCGTTCAGGCCGCCGCCGTGCCGGTGCTGCTCAACCCGCAGGAGGAACGGCGCCTTGAGGAGCTGTCCGATCTGGGCCGCAGCTCAAGGTTCGGGATCTTGCGCCGGTCACTGACCCCCGATGAAGAGCAGGAGCGTCGCCGCCTGCTGGACCAG
>JBNKWI010000232.1:402-633 GCA_050299695.1 Paracoccaceae bacterium | reverse complement strand
ACGGATCACGCCCTGATCGTCGAGAATGCCGGGTTTCTCTGCCCCAGACGGGCCGAAACGCAGAAGTTTCATTGGATCATCCTCAAATTGCCCAGCCGCCATCAATGATATGGGTCTGGCCGGTGGTGAACCCGCTTTCGTCGGACGCAAGATAGGTTGCCAGAGCGGCAATCTCTTCGGCCCGACCAACTCGTCCCATCGGTTGACGGGCGATGAATTGTGCCAATGCGG
>JBNKWI010000232.1:0-392 GCA_050299695.1 Paracoccaceae bacterium | reverse complement strand
GTCGGAACCGAGATAGACGACAAGCGCGGCGATCTCCTCCGCCGTCGCCAGTCGGCCCATGGGTTGACGCGCCTTGAAGGCGGCCATCGCGGCCTCGTAATCGCCCGTCGCACGCAAGCGTTCATGCAGCGAAGGTGTCTCAACCGTGCCCGGACAAATCGCGTTGCAGCGAATGCCCTGGGTGACGAAATCGGCGGCGATGGCTTTGGTCATCCCGATCACAGCGGCTTTCGACGCGCAATAGGCAAAGCGGTTGGGCACGCCTTTGATCGACGAGGCAACCGACGACATGTTGATGATCGAGCCAGCGCCCTTTTCCAGCATCCCCGGCAGAAGGGTGCGGATCAGGCGATACATCGCCTTCACGTTCAGATCGAACGCAAAATCCCAAT
>JBNKWI010000231.1:0-633 GCA_050299695.1 Paracoccaceae bacterium | reverse complement strand
TTACATGCGCTCGGAAATGGTGATGCTGGTCCGCGGCGACGAGACGCGGTTTTCCGACGCGGCGTCCTTCGCGGCCGATGCCGATCTTCTGATGGCCGCGCAGCCGGGGACGACGCCGTTTTATGTGGGCGTTTACGACGTGCTGGACGGGGATGAGGCGAATTCGCGGATCAAGCTGTTCGAGACATTCGGGGCCGGGGTGCAGGCGCTTCGGACGGGCGATGTGGACCTCGTCCTGACCGACGGGACGGCGGGCGAGGGCTATGTGGCGGCCTCGGACGGGGGGCTGAAGATCGTCGGCGAGAAGCTCGGCACCGAGGATTTTGGTTTCATCTTTCCAAAGGGCTCCGACCTGGTGGCGCCGGTGAACGCGGCTATTGCGGCGATGAAGGCGGACGGCACCATCGACGCCTTGAACAAGAAATGGTTCCTCGACTTCAAGGTCGGCGGGTGAGGGTGGCGGGGCGGAACACCGCCCTGCACAACCTGTACACAGCTTGTACACAGCCCGTACACCGGCGCGCGGCCATGAGCGGGGCCGGGTCTCTTCCTGATCCGCGGCGCGGTCTCCCCCTCGGTCCCCCTCCCGAGGGAGGGGGAGGCGCCTGTGAGCGACGGCGGTTTCAGGCGAGA
>JBNKWI010000230.1:0-636 GCA_050299695.1 Paracoccaceae bacterium | reverse complement strand
CGCGCCCGCGCATAATTCTTTCACCCACCAGGGTCCGGCGCGATCTTATCTTGCGCGGCGGGCGCCGCTGTGCTTTCTGCTTTGCAGCAAACGACAGGAGAGAGTCATGGATCCCGCCGCCCGTCCCTATCGCTCGGTTCTCTACATTCCCGGCTCCAGGGAACGCGCAATGGAAAAGGCCCGGGGGCTTGCGGTGGACGCGATCATCTTCGATCTCGAGGATGCGGTCGCGATCGACGAAAAGGCCAATGCCCGCAAACTGTTGGCCGAGACGCTGGCTGCCGGCGGCTTTGGCACGCGGGCGCAGATCGTGCGGCTGAACGGGATGGAGACGGCCTGGGGCCCGGAAGACCTCGCCGCGATCATGGAGGTCGGCCCGCAGGCGGTGCTCCTGCCCAAGGTGGAGACCGCCGGACAGGTCGAGGCCGTTGCCGCACAGCTCGACGCCCATCCCGCCTGCGGCGAGACCGAGATCTGGGCGATGATGGAGACCACCTCCGGCATCCTCAACGCGAAAGAGATCGCCGCCCATCCCCGGCTCGCGGGCATCGTCATGGGCACCAACGATCTGGTGAAAGAGCTCGGCGCCCGCCCCGGCCCCGATCGCGCCGAGATCATGACCGCGCTGCAATTGTC
>JBNKWI010000229.1:0-637 GCA_050299695.1 Paracoccaceae bacterium | reverse complement strand
AGTGTGGCCCACGTGCAGGGGGCCCGTGGGGTTGGCCGAGACATACTCGACATTAACCTTTACCCCCGCGCCCAGGCCCGAATGCCCGAAGGTGCGGCCGGCGTCGATGGCCTCGGCCACCACGTCATGCCAGACGGCCTTGTTCAGCCGGATGTTGATGAAACCCGGGCCGGCGACCTCGGCAGTCGCGATGTTCACGTCAGAGGCCAGCCGCTCGGCCAGTTCGGTCGCGATCTCGCGCGGGACCTTTCCCGCCTGTTTCGCCAGCACCATCGCGGCGTTCGTCGCCATGTCTCCGTGGGCAGCGTCGCGCGGCGGCTCGACGGCGACATTTCCCCAGGACAATCCCGACGGCAGGTGCCCGTCGGCGACCATGGCGTCCAGCGTCTCGATGACGGATGTGCGGATTTCGGCGAAGATGTTCATTGCGACAGATCCGGTTAAGAACCCTGCGGGTGTACCACCCGATCCGCCGCAGTCAATGGAGGGCGGCCGCGTAAGCGTTGAAGGATTGACATGAGATCTCCTTAAAGTGCCAATTCGGGGAATGCGAACTGCCTGCCTTGCCCCTTTCCGGAACACGATGCTCACCTTCGTGCTGGGCGCATTGCTTTGCGGGCCAGCCATCGCGCAGGCC
>JBNKWI010000228.1:0-643 GCA_050299695.1 Paracoccaceae bacterium | reverse complement strand
GTGGCGGGCTGTGGCCCCAATTCGCCGCGCAAGGACAGCTGGCTCGCGCAACAGAAGGAACTGGGCTTCGAGTTCGTCGCCTCCGAAGGCAACGTCTCGAACTGGGAGAGCACCAAGGCCGCGTTCGACAAGGTCAAGGCCGAGGTCGGTGAGATCGACGTGCTGGTCAATAACGCCGGCATTACCAAGGATGGCCAGTTCCGCAAGATGACGCCCGAGAACTGGCACGCGGTCATCGACACCAACCTGAACTCGCTGTTCTACGTCACCAAGCAGGTCATCGACGGCATGGCCGATCGGGGTTGGGGCCGCGTCATCAACATCTCGTCGATGAACGGCCAGAAGGGCCAGTTCGGGCAGACCAACTATTCCACCGCCAAGGCCGGCATGCACGGCTTCACGATGGCGCTGGCACAGGAAGTGGCCGGCAAGGGCGTGACCGTCAACACCGTGTCGCCCGGCTACATCGGGACCGACATGGTGCGCGCGATCCGCGAGGACGTACTGGCCAAGATCGTCAGCACGATTCCCGTCAAGCGGCTCGGCGAACCCGAAGAGATCGCGTCCATGGTGGCCTGGCTGGCATCGGACGAGGCGAGCTTCGCCACCGGAGCAGACTTCTCGCTGAACGGCGGCAACCACA
>JBNKWI010000227.1:0-643 GCA_050299695.1 Paracoccaceae bacterium | reverse complement strand
GATGATCGACGCCGCCAAAGCTCTGACATTCGAAGGCTTTCTGGCAGACGGCGGCGTACAATCGGCGCTGCGTCACGACATCGCCGAAAGCTACGTCACCGACCGCACGGGCCAACTGCGCTGCGACGCCTTCATCCGGCTCGAACACTGGCAAACCGACATCGGCCCACTGGAAGATCACCTCGGCTTCCGCATCGACCTGCCGCACGTCAATACCTCCAACCATCCCGCCGCATCGGACCTTTACACCCAGGCCACCCGCGACCTCGTCGCCGACCTTCTGGCCGAAGATATCGCGCGTTTCGGCTACGCATTCCCGGCCTGAACTTGCGTCACGGTCCCGCCGGGATTAAGCCGGGACCGTAGTTCAGGAGCGTGTTCATGTCCGACGATCCGAAAACCCTTGTCTCGACCGACTGGCTGGCGTCCCACCTTGCGATGCCCGATCTGCGCTTGATCGACGCATCGTGGTACCTGCCCGACATGAAGCGCGACGGGAAGGCCGAATACGACAAGTCCCACATTCCCGGCGCCCGCTTCTTCGATATCGACGAGATCAGCGACACCCGTTCGTCTCTGCCCCACATGGTCCCGCCGGTGGAGAAATTCATGAGCCGCGTCCGCGCCATGGGCATCGGCGACG
>JBNKWI010000226.1:0-644 GCA_050299695.1 Paracoccaceae bacterium | reverse complement strand
TCAGGCGGGGCTCGCCGGGGGCGACGGGGCGGGCGGGTCCTCGGGCTCGGGGGGCGAGACGGAGCGGTACAGGAAGGCGCGGGCGAAGGCCCAGTCGCGGTCGGCGGTGGCCTTCGAGATGCCGAGGGCGGTGGCCGCCTCGACCTGGCCGAGGCGCTGGGGCTCCTCGGAACCAGCGACCAGCCCGTGACCGTGACCACGCAACTGCGCGGCGCGAACGGCCGCGACGTCGTGCTCGCCAACGCCGCCGGACGCCCCCTCGAAAGCCTCGAGCGAGACGAGGCGGCCGCCGGCGCCGACGTCGTGCTCGCGATCGACCTCGATCTCCAGCGCGCCGTCGACGAGGCGCTCGAGCGCGGCATCGAGGCCATGCGCCACGCCCGCGAGATCGACCCCGGCCATCCCCAGGTGCGCGGCGAGCTGGCGCGCATGCTCGAGGCCGCCGGCCGGCCCGACGAGGCGACCTCGCTCCTCGAGGAAGGGCTCGCCCGCGCGACCCCCCAGCCCGAGCTGGCCGAGGAGCTTCGCGTCGAGATCGACGCCTTCCTCGAGGAGTCGGAGCCTGTGTTCGACCCGGACACGATCGAGCTCGACGAGATGAAGCTCAACCAGCTCCGGGCGCTCGGCTACAAGATCGACTGAAA
>JBNKWI010000225.1:0-648 GCA_050299695.1 Paracoccaceae bacterium | reverse complement strand
TGACCATCGAAAAGGTCGGGCTGCCGCCCGAGGCCGCCCTCCAGGCCGCCACGACGGTTCCGGCCGCGATGATCGGCCGGCCGTTCCCCGGCCCCGGTTCCCCCGCCGGAACGCTCTCGGACTGGATCCGCATCTCGGCCGGGTTTTCCGGCGCGGTCGCGCTGGCCTGAAGCCGGAGCGGGATGAGCTCGAAATAGGACCTGTGCCGCAATCGGCTGCGCAACAGCCCCGCCCGGAATCAAGGCCCGAAGGGCCGCCGGGCGAGCGCCTGCCCGTCCCCACGGGCTGGCGCCCGCCCGGCTCCGCGCTTGATGGTGGCGGAAGGCGAGGTCCGCCGAGGCCGATTGTATCCCGCTCTGGCCCGCAACCCGCTTCCGGCAAAAGATCGGACTCACCCGGACAGCGATTTCCGGTAGCTGCCCGGCGCCATCCCCGTCAGCTCCCGGAACGCGGCGTTGAACCCCGACAAGGAGGCGTACCCGACGCTCAGCGACACCTCGGTCACCGAGACATCGGACATCGCCAGCAGCTCCATCGCCCGGACGATACGCAGCCGCCGCAGGGTCTCGCGCCAGGTCATGCCCATTTCCTCGGAGAACCGCCGCGCCAGCGTGCGCGGCGACCGGCCCACGGCCCTGGCGATCTCCT
>JBNKWI010000224.1:0-648 GCA_050299695.1 Paracoccaceae bacterium | reverse complement strand
CAGCGCCCGACGATGGTGAGCCGCGCATCAAGGCCGCGGGCGCGCAGACAATCGAGGGCGGCCACGGCGATATCGCCGCCCTTCCGGGTCCAGTCGACACCCACGAAGAGCAGCCGCAAGGGGGACAGGGGCGGTTTTTCGGCGGGCCGCTCGGCCAGATGCTCCATATTGACGCCGAAGGGCTGATGCAGGGCATGGAGCCCTCCAAGTCCCAGGTCCTGCGGTGCCCGCCGGGCCAGTTCCTCCGAGGAAAAGACACAGAAGGACGCCTTGCGCGCAACCCGGCGCTCTTCCTTGTCCGCGTTTGCCGGGAGCGCCCAGCCATTGCTCTCGCGCAGGAAGGCGGGGGTGGCGTCGGTGACATGAATGAAAGGCAAATCCGGGTGGGTCCCGGACATCCGGTCCAGAAGCGGCGTCGCCACCAGGCCCAGGACCGCATCGAGATCGTCGAAGCGACAGGCCTCGAAGGGTATTTTCGGTGACGCGTGCCGCAGCAGCCGGTCGACAGGTCCCAGGGGCCGTGGATCGCCGATCAGGCGCAACTCGATCTCCGGCTGGCGCATCAGGGCATGGGCCGCGAAATAGGCGGTCCCGGAAAAGGCGCGGCGATCGCGCGCATTATGCGGCGACAGGAACCCCAGCCGGAAG
>JBNKWI010000223.1:0-651 GCA_050299695.1 Paracoccaceae bacterium | reverse complement strand
AGGCCGACCTGACCCAAAAGCTCGCGCACCCGGTCCTTCCACTTGCCCTTGGCCAGGATCTCGGGGTGGATCACGAAAGCCTCGGAGATGATGTCATAAACCGACATGCGCGGGTTCAGCGACTGTGTCGGGTCCTGAAACACCATCTGGATCTCGCGGCGCAGCTTGAACAGATCCGCCGGCGGCATGGTCACCAGGTCCCGGCCCTCGTAGAGCGCCTCGCCCGAGGTGGGTTCTTCCAGCCGCAGCAGCGTCTTCGCCAGCGTGGATTTGCCCGAGCCGGACTCGCCCACGATGGCCACGGTTTCGCCGGGCAGAACCGTCAGGCTGGCCCGGTCCAGCGCGACGAACGAGCCGAAGTGCTTCGTCAGGGCGTTGACCTCAAGAATCGGCTTGATCCCGGTATCCAGCGGCGGCGCCATGTCGCCGGTGCCCGGAACGGCGGCGATCAGCTTTTCGGTATAGGGGTGCTTGGGATGGCGATAGACTTCGCGCGCCGTGCCAGTCTCGACGATTTCACCCGAGTTCATCACCACAACCCGGTCCGCGATCTCGGCCACCACGCCCAGATCGTGCGTGATCAGCAACAGACCCATGCCGGTCTCCTGCTGCAACTCTTCCAGAAGCGACAGGACCTGCGCCTGCACCGTG
>JBNKWI010000222.1:0-652 GCA_050299695.1 Paracoccaceae bacterium | reverse complement strand
CGGCGACCGCCTCGTGCGATACGAGCGCCGACTCGACCTCCATGGTGGAGATGTTGTGGCCGGCCACCAGCATCACGTCGTCGACCCGTCCGAGCAGCCACAGGTAGCCGTCCTCGTCGATCTTCGCCCCGTCGCCCGGGAAGTACAGGCCGTCGAAGCGCGACCAGTAGGTGTCGAGGTAGCGCTGGTCGTCGCCCCAGATCGAGCGCAGCATCGACGGCCACGGCTTGCGGATGGCGAGCAGGCCGCCGTCGTTCTCGTCGACCTCGGTGCCGTCCTCGTGGACCACCGCCGCGTCGACGCCGAAGAACGGCAACGTCGCCGACCCGGGCTTCGTCTCGACGACGCCGGGCAGCGGCGTGAGCATGATCCCGCCGGTCTCGGTCTGCCACCAGGTGTCGACGATCGGGCAGCGCTTGCCGCCGATCACCCGGTGATACCACATCCACGCCTCCGGGTTGATCGGCTCGCCGACGGTGCCGAGCAGGCGGAGCGAGGAGAGGTCGTGGCGGGCCGGGTACTCGTCGCCCCACTTCATGAAGGCGCGAATGGCGGTCGGTGCGGTGTAGAAGATCGTGACCTTGTAGTCCTCGATGATCTTCCACAGCCGGTCGAAGTCGGGGAAGTTGGGAGCACCCTCGTACATCACCCC
>JBNKWI010000221.1:277-652 GCA_050299695.1 Paracoccaceae bacterium | reverse complement strand
GTGCGCCGGACATGGGTGGCGGGCCTTCGTCATCCCTCCGACCCTGACCCTGGCGGCCCGCCACCGGTTGCTTCGGGCGGCCCGGCCCGACGTGTTGGTGATGCAGGGGGTGCGACACCCGCTGAACCGGCCGCACCTCTATCCGGGTCATCCGATCCTGTTCGACATGGACGACGCCGATTTCCACCTGCCGCATCTGGATGCCCCGCTGAGGCGCGCGATGTCGCAGGTCGCGGCGGTGGTCGCCGGGTCGGATTACATCGCCGACTGGTGCCGCCGCCATGGTGCGCCCCGGACCCATACGCTGCTGACCGGCATGCCCGTCTCGCAGGGCGCGCGCCCGGCGCAGGCGCTCCGCCCGCCCGTCGTCGCCTG
>JBNKWI010000221.1:0-267 GCA_050299695.1 Paracoccaceae bacterium | reverse complement strand
GCCTGGGCGCAGACCCGGCCCGTGACCTATCACCGGGAGGCGGCCTTCGTTCTGAAGGTCATGACCGGGCTGGCGCGGCACCGTCCGGATGTGCGGCTGCGGCTCTATGACCGCCTGCCCGGGGACGATCCGACCTTCCTTGCGCCGTTCCGGGCCGCGGGCATCGATGTCGACTGGCGGCCGCGCCTGCCGCTGCCGCGCTATCTGTCGTCCTTCGATGACGTGGCCCTCGGTCTGGCCCCCCTGAGCCCCGAGACACCGTTCTCG
>JBNKWI010000220.1:0-661 GCA_050299695.1 Paracoccaceae bacterium | reverse complement strand
ACATAAAAACATCGATGATGACCCCCTTAAGAGGTGCCGGAGTTGAAGATCCGGTAGCGGTCACCATCAACGCTAAGAAACGTCGACGGCGGGCCCCCGGGAGGTGCCGGAGCTGAAGATCCGGTAGCGCCCACCATCAATGCTAAGAAACATCGAGGACGGGCCCCCTAGAGGTGCCAGAGCTGGTGATTCAGGAGCGTCCACCATCAACATAAAAAACGTCGACGGTGATCGCCCTGGTTAGCGGTGCCAGAGATCAGAGAGCATCCACCATCAACGCAAAAAATATTGATGGCAGGCCCCTTGGAGGCGGTGTCGGAGATCCGGGAGCACCCACCATCAATGCAAAAAACATTGATGGCAGGCCCCCTTGTAGGAGATGTCAGAGGTTCGGGAGCGCCCACCATCAATGCAAAAAATATCGACAACAGGTCCCATGGGAGGCGGTGCTGGAGGTCTAGGAGCGCCCACCATCAATACAAAAAATATCGATGGCGGTCTCCCTGGGAGGCGTGCTGGAGGCCCGGGAACGCCCACCATCAATACAAAAAACATCGACGGCGGGCCCCTTGGGAGGCAGCGTCGGATGTCGGGGAGCACCCAACATCTACACAAAAATCATCGATGACGGGCCCCTGGGAGGCGGTGCTGGAGGTCCAGG
>JBNKWI010000219.1:0-667 GCA_050299695.1 Paracoccaceae bacterium | reverse complement strand
CCACTCCTCTCCAGTCTCCCTCCCGAGCGCCACACTTTTCCCCACCGCTCCCCGCGCCCGGACCACCCGCCTCCGGCCACCGGAAGCCCTCCCTCGCTCGGATTCCGGCCGAGCGCCGCCACCGTCCGCCATTCCCCGGTGAGCTCCTCCCCGAGCCGCCAATCCCTGCAATTTCTTGCATTTTCTCACCTCCTTGCCTCTCCGGTGCTACAGGACCCCACACCCGCCATCGCCACCCACCGGAGCCCCCTCCTCGCCGACGAACGCCGCCGCCCGACGCCGTTTGTGCTGCCTCACAGTCGACCCGCCGTTCCGGTGCGCCCTTGCCCTCTCCTCCTTGTCCCGCACCTTCCCCGTGACCCCCTCGAGATCTCCGGCAACACCTTGCCGCCGTCGAGCCACCGCCGAGCCGCCGGCGAGCGCGCCACCGCGCCGTCCCGCGCGCGGTGACCGCGCCGACGCGCACGCGGCGCGCGCGCAGCAGGCCGCGCAGGCCAGTGCCCCGCTGGGCTGGGCTGCCAGGCCGTGGCCCAGCCGGCGTTCGGCCGACCGCGCGTGGCAGGCCGCCGCGCCCCGTGGGCTCTAGCCTCGGGCCGGTTTCGGCCCGGTACTGTGCTGAGGATTTATAAATGTTTTTCCAATTGTTTTAAATCGCAGAAATTGGTTC
>JBNKWI010000218.1:0-670 GCA_050299695.1 Paracoccaceae bacterium | reverse complement strand
GTCGCCGTTCAGCGTCAGGCTCCCGTTCGTGACATCGCTCTGCAGCGACAGGCTCAGCGGATGGTCATCCGCATCGCTGTCGTTCACCAGAACCCCGGGTGCGGCGACGTTCAGCGTGCCGTCCTCGTCCACCGAATATCCGTCGTCCGACGCCACAGGGGCGGTGTTCGCGCCCACGCTCAGGGTGACCGTGGCGGTATCGGTGCCGCCATTGCCGTCGGAGACGGTGTAGCTGAAGCTGTCGGTGCCGGTGAAGTCGGCATCGGGGGTGTAGGAGACGGTGCCGTCGGCGTTGATGACGGCCGAGCCGTTGGCCGGGGCGGTGGTACTTGTCACCGTGAGCGTATCGCCATCGACATCGCGCCCGGCATCTCCGCCATGCAGGCGGCCGCCGCCCGCGCCGGCGCGAGCCACGTGAACACCACCGTCAACGGCCTCGGCGAGCGCGCCGGCAACGCAGCGCTGGAGGAATCGGTGGTCGGGCTGAAGCAGCTCTACGGGCTCGACACCGGTGTCAGGGAAGCGGCGCTGCAAGGCATTTCCGATCTGGTGGCGCAGGCCTCCGGCCGGCCGGTGCCGGCCAACAAGAGCATCGTCGGCAGCGCGGTATTCACCCACGAGGCCGGCATCCACGTGGATGGTCTGCTGAAGAATCCGGCCAACTACCAGG
>JBNKWI010000217.1:0-671 GCA_050299695.1 Paracoccaceae bacterium | reverse complement strand
ATCTTCACCAGGTGGTTCGGGAACGCGGTTGCACAGCGCGCCACCTCTGGCTCGCCATCGAGAACCAGTTTCTCGGTAACCGTGAGCACCGTACTCTTCACCTTGATGCTGCCTTTCGTACTTTTGTTCAGGGTGACCTCTCGGTCAATGAGTACTGCCGCAAGTTCAAGGCCATGGCCGACGGTCTGGCTGACCTCGGCGCACCCATTGAAGACCGGATCCTCATCCTCAACATCCTTCGGGGGCTGAACCAGCGCTTCGAGCACGTGGGCTCCATCATTCGACGCTACTCACCATTTCTGAACTTCCTCAAAGTTCGGGATGATCTGCTACTGGAGGAGATTCACATGGACAGTATCGGGCCTCCGGCTGCCCCAACGGCGCTCTACAACAACGCTGCGTCCCCGGCGGCCAAGCTATCGTCTTCCACGCCTTCTCGCCCGCCCAATGGCGGAAACGGCGGCACCAGTGGCCACCGGAACAAGAACAACAACAAGAACCGCAACGGCGGTCATGGCGGTGGCAACAACGGCAGGAACAGCAACGGCAGTGGCGGCCGTAATAGCTCTTCTGGCCAGACCACTGCCCCCACTGCCTCTGACGGTAGAACCGGCACGCCATGGACGACTTACGGCCACCCGTGGCAGGGGCACATGACCGTCTACCCCGGC
>JBNKWI010000216.1:0-696 GCA_050299695.1 Paracoccaceae bacterium | reverse complement strand
GGCAAGGCACTCATCGGCTGCCGCGCCGAGGTGTCGGCTGCGGTGGTGGCCGCGATCCAGGAGCACCCCCTGGGCCGGGAAGCGGCGGTGGTGGGACGCGCCATCGAAGAGCAAGCGGGAAGGGTCATTTTGGACACAGGGCTCGGCAAACGCATCGTCGCCGAGATCGAGGGCGCCCTGGCGGGCTATGCCTACGCGGGTCCGTACCGCCCGCGGCCAGCCTACGCCGCCACCGCCGAGGTCTCGGTCTACGTGGCCGCGCACGCGCGCCGGCGCGGCGTCGGCTGGGTGCTGGTCGCGGCGCTCGTCGACGACGATGCCTCGGAGACGACGTTCATGTCGAGCTCGCGACGGCGTCGCAACGTCGAGCTCGCGGCCATCGCCTGGCGCGATATCGGTGGTCTCGCCGATCTCGAGCAGTGTCTAGCCGATCTGTCCGAGCTCGCCGACGGTCTGATCGAGGCCGCGCTCGCGACGGCTGTCCGGTTGCTCGAGCCGCGATTCGGCGCGCCGGGGCCGCTCACGGCGCGCGGGCTGCGCGCGGCGATCGCGGCCTCGCCGGTGCTGGGCGACACGCTGCCCGTGCTGCGACTGCGGACGCTCAGTCCTCGTCGAGGAAGCGCAGCACCAGGTCGTTGAAGCGCTCGGCCGCCTCGACCATCACCAGGTGGGCGGCATAGCGAAGCGTCACGAGCC
>JBNKWI010000215.1:0-696 GCA_050299695.1 Paracoccaceae bacterium | reverse complement strand
CAGGATCGCCGCGCAATCCGATGCGCAATCCGGCGCGCTCTCGATCCGCGAGCTGGAACGGCTCCGCGACGACAACCTGGTCGCGATGATGCGGGCGCTCCGGGCGCGGGGCGCGGCCTCGGGCCGGGTGATCGCGACGCATGAGGCGACGCTGCCGGCGACCGATATGGCGGCGGTTCCGATGGAAACCGTGCGCCGCACCGTTCCCGTCGACTGGACCGACTACAACGGCCACATGAACGAGGGCCGTTACGGGCAGGTGTTCTCCGACGCCGCCGACGCGGTGATGATCCATGTCGGCGCGGACGCCGACTACATCGCGCGCGGCCTCAGCTACTTCACCGTCGAGACCACGGTGAAATACCTTGTCGAGACTCATGCGGGCGAGCCGTTCCGGGTGGAGACCCGAGTCCTCCTGGGACAGGGCAAGAAGCTCAAGCTGTTCCACGAGATGAAGCGCGCTTCCGACGGTGAGACCCTCGCCACCTGCGAACAGTTCCTTCTGCATGTCAGCCTCGAAACCCGGCGCTCCTGCGATCCGGCGCCCCAGGTCGCCGCCAGGGTCGAGGCCCTTGCGCACGCGCACCGGGAGGTCGGGGCATGATGCCTTCTTCTTGGTGGAAATACTCGCGGGGGAGCGCGAGGGGGTGGCAACCCCCTCGCTCGGGTCGGGTAGCGCAGCGACACGCAGACGGG
>JBNKWI010000214.1:0-708 GCA_050299695.1 Paracoccaceae bacterium | reverse complement strand
AGAAACACAGGGGCTTCTTTGCAAAACTCCTGAAAATAACGAATTAACGAATTAATTTCGTTAAAGAAATTCCATAGACCGGGTCCACGGGGCCGTGGACCACCGGAACTCCGGTCCACGGTGGACCGGCCGTGGACGGTGGCACTGAGCTCGCCGGAGTTTCGGCCTCCGGCCGCTCCGGTGTCCACGGGCGCCGGCCAAGGGGTGGGAGAGGGGGAGTGGAACACGGGGAACTCGGTGGGCGGCTCACCGGGGCGCGAGCGGCGGTGTGGCGGCCGGGCATCGCGGCGGCGCGGTGGAGAAGAAGGAGCTTGGTGGGGAGAGTGTTCCGGCTCGGTAAATGAGAAGGGAGGAGCTCGGTGAGGGGTGAGGTGCTCCGGGGGGGTCCTCGGGGCTTTTATAGGGGCCGGGGGGCGCCGGAGGGGTGGCCGGAGTTACGGCGGCGGTAATGGCGATTAAAGCCATTAAGGCTCGATTAAAGCTCGGTTTGAAGAGGGGGATTAAGGGGAGGAGTGATGGGGCGGGGCGTAATGGTTCAACGGCATCCCGAGGCGCGGAGCGGGCGGCGCGGGGCGCGGTGGCGCGGCCGGGGTCGGCCGGCGCGGTGGGGAAGACGGATCCGACAGGTGGGGTCCACGCGTCAGCGAGGGGAGAGAGAGAAGGCGCGGATGACGGAAGGCGTGATTCAAAGAAGAAGACGTATTTTGC
>JBNKWI010000213.1:0-713 GCA_050299695.1 Paracoccaceae bacterium | reverse complement strand
CGCCTGACGATACGTTGCTGTCGGTTGTGTTGGTTAAGATGTTTGCCGACCGGCAGATCACCGTGTCACCCGACCTGATCCAATACCTGCTGCCCCGCATTGACCGGTCGTTCGAGGCGGCGCGGCAAATGGTCGAACTGTTGGACCGTGCAGGGCTGTCCAAGAAACGCGCGATCACGCCAAGGCTGGCGGGTGAGGTTCTGAAAGACCTGTAGCTCTTAATCCGCGCCCCGAATCAAGCCGCAGGCGCCTGCCCGTCCCGAGGGGCTGGCGCTTTGGCAGCGAAATGCCACGCTCATTGGGAAGATGTAACGGCACCATAAAGTGCCCCAATTCAACCTATCAGCGCCATCCCACGGGCAGGCGCTCGCCCTTACCCATGTTTTGCCTGACTATCCTCCGGCGCTTGCGCGCGATCCTCCATCCCGTAATCCCGCACTACACTCGCCACCCGCAGCCGATAGTCCGCAAACACCCCACCGCGCCCCGCCGACTGAGCGTTACGATGCTTGGTCAGGTTCCGCCAATCCTCCACCGCCTGTTCATCACGAAAGAATGACAGCGACAGCAGCTTGTCCGGATCCGTCAGCGACTGAAAACGTTCCACCGAAATGAACCCGTCCACCTTATGCAGCTCCTCGCGCAGGGATGCGGCGATGTTCAGATACTCACCTTTGTGATCCGGATGCGGGAACACTTCGAAAATGACGGCA
>JBNKWI010000212.1:0-724 GCA_050299695.1 Paracoccaceae bacterium | reverse complement strand
CGTATGGTTTCCAGGCACCGCCGCCGCGCCTCCATATAGCGCACATCCGTGGCCATTTCGGTTGTGCGGGGGCGCGGCAGGTCGATGGTGATATCGGCGATGATGCGCCCCGGGGCTGCAGACATGACCAGCACCCGGTCGGCGAGGAACACCGCCTCGTCCACGTCATGGGTGACGAAAAGGACCGTGGTCTTGAACTCCCGCCAGATCGACAGAAGCTTTTCCTGCATCATCAGCCGAAGGGTTCGTCCATCAGCAGGACCGAAGGATAATTGGCCAGCGCCCGCGCAATGCCGACCCGCTGCTGCATCCCGCCCGACAGCTCCGCCGGGTAGCGGCTGCCAAATTTCGCCAGACCCACCATGTTGAGGAAGGAATTGGCGATCGACCCGGACTCGGAGCGCGACTTGCCGGCCATCCGGGGACCAAAGGCGACGTTTTCGTAGACGGTTTTCCACGGCAGCAGAGAATATTGCTGGAACACCATGCCCCGGTCCGGCCCAGGTTTGGAGACGGGATCGCCATCGACGGTGACCTCGCCGGTGGTCGGCTTGACATAGCCCGCGACCGAATTCAGCAGCGTGGACTTGCCGGAGCCGGCTCGCCACGCCCCTTCGACGTAGCTCTCGAGCGTGATCATCGCGCTGGATCTCTTGGTTTCGGAACTTTCGCGGAGCGCGACATTCTGCCAGTCTTTGCACCATGAGCGCCCCTCTCAGTCCCC
>JBNKWI010000211.1:0-782 GCA_050299695.1 Paracoccaceae bacterium | reverse complement strand
TGTTCGAGACCGGCAGCACCGTGCCCGCCGGCCGCTTCATCCAGCCCCGCGTCGAGGCCGAGATCGCCTTCATCATGCAGGGCGGGGTCGCGGGCGCCGAAGCGACGCGCGACGACGTGGTGGCGGCGACCGGCGCGGTGGTGCCGGCGCTGGAGATCCTCGACACCCGCATCCTGCGGCAGGACCCGGCGACAGGCCGCAGCCGCACCATCGTCGACACCGTCTCCGACAACGCCGCCAACGCCGGCATCGTGCTGGGCGACGCGCTCGCCAGCGGATCGCTGTCGAACAGCGGGCTGATCGCCGGCTCGGCGATGGCCCAGGACCTCGACAACGACGGCCGCATCGGCGGTTTCGCGCTGGCCGAGCGAGATCTGACCAACCGCGGCGTCATCGACGGCGACGCCATCGCAAGCCGCACGCTGGCCAACCAAGGCCTGATCGGCGGCAGCGCCGCGGCGCGCGACATCGCCAACGCCGGCGAAATCGACGGCGATGCCTTCGCCGCCGACGCGCTCGTCAACACCGGCGCCATCGCCGGCGCAGCGCGCGACGCGGATCGCCAACCAAGGCGTACTGGCGACCTCGGCCGAAGCGCTCGACGCCCTCATGAACGAAGGCCTGATCGGCGGCGACGCCACCGCCGCCGAAATCGCCAATGCCGGCCTGATCCAAGGTGACGCCACCGCCGGCGCGATTGTGAACACCGGTGAAATCGACGGCAGCGCTCGCGCCGCGACCGAACTCATCAACACCGGCACTATCGCCGGCACAGCGCAAGC
>JBNKWI010000210.1:0-785 GCA_050299695.1 Paracoccaceae bacterium | reverse complement strand
CCGCCACGCGCGCATTAATTTTTTCGTCAACAGGCACAATCACACGATCTTTTGCGGTTTCGTTGCCGTCAGGACACATGTTCTGGGCGCTCCCTGAGCGAAATCCCGCCGATTGAGGCGGGATAAGGTGAGCCTGACCGGGCATTGGGGCGGAATCCGGGAGCCAATGCGGCATTTGCCGGCCGTTTGTCGCCGATGCCTCCAGGCGTGGCCGCCGTGCCATCCGGGGCGCCACTCCCTGCCCCGGGGCGCGACCAGGAAAATCCACCAGATTTCTTTTCGAGAAATTTGCGCCGCACTGATTCCGGCCGTGCGCGCCCCCTCGGTGTACGGGCTGTGTACAGGTTGTGTACGGGTTGTGCGGCGCCCGTAGCCAAGCCCGCGAAAGGCCGCTATAGCGATCCGACGCGCAGGAAGGAGCCCGAAGATGGCCGCCCAGGACGGACCGCAGATCTATCTCGTCACCCCGCCGGAGTTCGAATTGTCAAGCTTCCCCAGCCGGTTGGACGACGTTCTGGACGCCCATGACGTGGCCTGCGTCCGCCTCGCGCTCGCGACCCGCGACGAGGACCGCATCGCCCGCAGCGCCGACGCGCTTCGCGAAATCTGCCACCGCGCCGATGTCGCCCTCGTCATCGAAAACCACCTCCCCCTCGCCCAACGCCTCGGCCTCGACGGGGTGCATCTGACCGACGGGGCGCGCTCGGTCCGGAAGGTGCGCAAGGAGCTCGGCGCCGATGCCATCGTCGGCGCGTTCTGCCACGCCTCGCGGCATGACGGGATGA
>JBNKWI010000209.1:0-825 GCA_050299695.1 Paracoccaceae bacterium | reverse complement strand
TGCGCGCACTCCAGCAGGTAGTCCGAGGCCTTGCTGGCGCGCCGGCCGAAGCTGCCGCCGGCGTACAGCATGTGGATCGTCACCTGCTCCGGTTTCAATCCCAGCAGCGCCGCCAGCGCGAAGCCGATGCCGCCTTCGAGCTGGGCGCGGACGATGTCGGGATTGATCGCGGTGCCGCAATCCACCGCGCACACCACGCGGTCCACCGTCAGCGCGCCGTCGGCGGCGACGCTGACCTCGGCCACCTGGGCCACGACGCTGTTGAACGACTCGTGCACCGAGATGCCGCGCCCGCGGCGCATGCCGCCCTCGCCGGCCGCCAGCGGTCCGCCCCAGCCGCCCTTGTCGGCCGCCAGTCTGAGCACCGCCGCATGGCGCGGATGGTCGCCGAGCATCGCCAGCCGCATCTCGACCGGGTCCCTGCCGGCGGCTGCGGCCAGCTCGTCGAAGAAGGTCTCGGTGGACACCGCGGTGTGGGTCGAGCCGACCGAGCGCCACCACAGCACCGGCACCGGCACGTCGCTCGGGGTATGCAGTTCCACCTGCAGGTGCGGGATCGCGTAGGGCAGGTTGGCCGCGCCCTCGACCGACACGGCGTCGATGCCGTCCTTGACCAGCATCTTCTCGAACGGCGAGCCGGTCAGGATCGACTGGCCCACCAGCCGGTGCCGCCAGCCGACGATGTTCCCGTCGGCGTCGAGCCCGGCGATATTCAACGCGTTCCAGCTCGTGACGAAGCTGATCAGCCCGCCCGTGAAGTCGGGCGTGAACTGGCCGTTGTTTGCGATATCGGTCTCCGACAGATTGCGCCCGACCCAGACGTAC
>JBNKWI010000208.1:599-920 GCA_050299695.1 Paracoccaceae bacterium | reverse complement strand
TTGGTTTGTTGCCTTTATGAAACCTGCCTAATTAACTTAACGCCCGCATTGTGGGGGCTTTTTTTTCTGAGCGTTTTCGTGTCAGGCGACGGCCGCGGGTGGTGTCCCTATCCGGACAAGAATCGCCAGTGCGATGACAACCGTGATCAGGTTCCAACCGATGCCGTTCCAGATCGCCAGCGCATAGCTGCCAGTTTGATCATACAGCCATCCCGACAGCCAGCCGCCGAGCGCCATGCCGATGATCGTGGCCGACATCACCACGCCCACCCGCCGGCCGGCCTCTCGCGGCGGCATGTATTCGCGAACGATGATCGCATA
>JBNKWI010000208.1:0-589 GCA_050299695.1 Paracoccaceae bacterium | reverse complement strand
CTCAGGCCGAAGGCCAGCGACACCAGGTAAAGCGAGGTTTGGTCCCCCTCGATCAGAAACAGACATAGGGCGGCGCATTGCAGGATCGCTCCGAGAAGCAGCGTCTTCAGCCCGCCGATCCGATCGGCAAGCACGCCAAAGCTCAATCGCGACAGGACGCCCCCCGCCAGCATCAAGCTGAGCATTTCCGCCCCGGCGGCCGCGCCAAAGCCACGGTCGATGCAGAAGGCGACGATATGGACCTGCGGCATCGACATCGCCACACAACAGCCGACACCTGCGATGGCAAGAAGGACTTGCAGCGCCTTCGGGGACAGCCCGGTCGCTGCCGCGCGGGTCGCGGCGGCGGTGGTCGCGCGCTCGGTGGAAAATGCGCCGATCTGGCGTCTCAGCAACAGAGTGCCCGGAACGACAACTGCAAGAACGATTGCCCCAAGCGCAAGATAAGCCCCGCGCCAGCCGTTCTCCGCCATGATCCAGACAATGATCGGTGGCCAGAGCGTGCCGGACAGGTAGTTGCCGCTGGCCGCGATCGCCACCGCGATCCCGCGCCGTTTCAGAAACCACTGCGAGACATCCGAAATCAAAG
>JBNKWI010000207.1:0-973 GCA_050299695.1 Paracoccaceae bacterium | reverse complement strand
AGCTATGACAGCTTCGCCGGCTACATGGACCAGGCGGCCGAGCTCTTGTCGGTGCGCGGCATGGCGATCCCGAATTCGGACCTGCCAGCCCCTGCGTTGAACCCGCCGCCGATGACCGAGGCCGAGGTGGCCCTTTTCGACACGCTCAGAGAATACGGGCTGAACCCCTATCGCTCGCACGAGGCGATCCGGCGGCTTCCCGGCTGCTCCGATTGCCTGGGCCGCAAATGCCCGATGCGCTGCAAGATGGACGGCAGATCCGCCGGTGTGGAACCCGCGCTCGAGACGGGCCATGCGAAGCTTCTGGACAATTGCACGGTGCTGAAGCTGACGGAATCCGACAAGCGAATCACCACCGTCACCGCACATGCGGGCGGACAGACCATCACGCTTTCGGGCGAGGCCGTGCTGCTCGCCGCCGGGGCGCTGCATTCGCCGCGCCTTCTTCAGGCCTCGGGCCTGGCCAATTCCAGCGGATGGGTCGGGCGCGGGCTGATGTTTCACGCCGATGAGCGCTTCGCCGTCTTCCCCCGCCGCGGCAAACCTGTGGCCGCGGCCACGCGGGCCGTGTCCTTCCGGGATTTCTACGTGGTGAACGGCCAGCGGCTGGGGCTGGTGCAGTCCCTGGGCTTCGCCGCCGATTTCGGACGCATCGCGGCCTATCTGAAAAACGTCGCGGCCCGGACCCCCTTGCGCGGGATGCCCGGCATCGACCGGGTCGCCACCATGGCGGCGGCGCTGGCCACCCGCATCTTCGGCAACGCCACCGTCTTCGTGGCGGTGATGGAAGACCTGGCCTATTTCGAAAACCGGGTCACCACGCATCCCGACAATGCGGATGTGCCTGTCGTCCATTACACGATCCCCGACGAGCTTCGGGCCCGGCGCAAGCTCCTCAGACGCAGGATCCGCAAGACCTTCGGCCTGCACCGCGTCCTGATGCTGGGGCTGGTCCCCGATCTGAACTATGGCC
>JBNKWI010000206.1:0-1047 GCA_050299695.1 Paracoccaceae bacterium | reverse complement strand
CGTCGAAATGCAGGCTCGCGGTGGGCGCCGCCACGGCACCGGGGTCGCGCGCCCAGATCGTCTGGTAATCGTCGCGATCCTGCGCGTCGGCGGCGCGGCGCTGGGCGATATAGGGCGGCAGCGGCATCTCCCCCGCCTCGGCCAGAGCCGATTCAAACTCGGCGCCCAAGCGATTGAATTCCAACAACGCCTCGCCATCCGCACGCCCGACGACCAGCGCCTCGAGCCCCGCGCCGAAACGGATCAACTCGCCGTCGCGGATCTTCTTCAGGGGCTTCACCAGCGCCGACCAGCGCCCGCCCGGCCGAGGCTCCAGAAGCGTCACCCCGATCCGCGCCTCGGTCTCGCCCGCCGCGCCCGCACGGTGCCTCAGCCCCGCAAGCCGCGCCGGAATCACCTTGGTATCGTTCAAGACCAGCCGGTCCCCGGACCGCAGGAATTCCGGCAGGTCGAAGACATGCGCGTCCCTGAGCCCGTCGCCCTCGGCGACGAGAAGCCGTGCCGAAGACCGGGGCCGCGCGGGGCGTGTGGCGATCAGCCGCTCGGGCAGGTCGAAATCGAAATCGGAGAGCCGCATGGGCGCTCAGGTATCATCTCGGCGCGCGGGTGCAAGTTCCGCGCACCGCCGTGGACGGGCGCCCACGGCGACGCCGGAGGCGGCGCAAAGGAAAGGTGCGCGCGCGCCAGCGCGCTCCGCTGGGTCAGACCGGGCTCACTTGGGCGGCGGGCGGCGGAAGATCTCGCGGAACATCCCCGGCGTCAGCACCGAGACCGGGTTCACGCTCACCTTCGGGTCGTCGCTCGGGCCCCGCAACTTGAAGGTGAAGCCGAACAGCCCCTCACCCTTGCGGGTGAAGACCGAGCCCACCGCGTTCAACAGGTAGATCGGCGAGATCACTCCCTGCATGTCGAGCCGCTTCGCCGCGATATCGTAGACCCCGTCGAGCGACACCCCGAGCGAGGCTCCCACCGCCGAGCCCCGGGTCAGGGTCAGCCGGTCGTCGGTCAGCCGGAACCGCCCCTGGATCGTGTCGAAGGCGACGCCCG
>JBNKWI010000205.1:0-1052 GCA_050299695.1 Paracoccaceae bacterium | reverse complement strand
GCCGTCGCCTTGACGATCACCGGGTAGCCGAATTCCTCGCCGATCTTCCGGGCCGCGTCGAGATCGGGCACGCCGCCGTCGGAGCCGGGCACCACCGGGATCCCGAGCTTCTTCGCGGTCTCCTTGGCGGTGATCTTGTCGCCCATGATGCGGATATGCTCCGCCGAAGGGCCGATGAAGGTGAGCTGGTGGTCCTCCACCATCTGCACGAAATTCGCGTTCTCGGAGAGGAACCCGTAACCCGGGTGGATCGCCTGGGCGCCGGTGATTTCGCAGGCCGAGATGATCGCGGGCATCGAGAGGTAGCTTTGCGAACCCGGCGGCGGGCCGATGCAGACGCTTTCGTCGGCCATCCGGACATGCATCGCGTCGGCATCGGCAGTGGAATGCACCGCGACCGAACGGATGCCCATCTCGCGGCAGGCGCGGACAACGCGGAGGGCGATTTCGCCGCGGTTGGCGATCAGGATCTTGTCGAACATGGCCAGGCCCTATTCGATGATCATCAGGGGTGCGCCGAATTCGACCGGGGCGCCATCCTCGACGAGGATGCGCTTGACCTTGCCGGCCTTGGGCGCGGGGATCTGGTTCATGGTCTTCATCGCCTCGACGATGAGCAGCGTCTGGCCCTCGGCCACGGTGTCGCCGATCGCCACGAAGGCCGCCGCGCCAGGTTCGGGCGAAAGATAGGCGGTGCCGACCATCGGCGAGGTGACGGCGCCGGGGTGCGAGGAGGGATCCTGCGAGGTCGCCGCTTCTGCCGCGGCGGGAGCCGCCGGGGCGGTGGGCGTGGCCGGGGCGGCGGGCGCGGCGGGGGCCGCGTAGACCGGTGCGGGGGCGGCGACCGGGCCGCCGCGGCTGACATGGACGTTCAGGCTGTCGCCTTCGCCATAGTCGCGCTTCACGCGGAGTTCGGTCAGGTCGTTTTCGCGGAGCACCTCCGCCAGGGCCTGAATGAACTCCACATCGGTCTGGTAGGTCCGTTTGGTCATGCGCTGTCCTCGCCTCGGTCCCGCTTTCATTTCGCGTGTTCTGCCGGAGATATACGGCAG
>JBNKWI010000204.1:0-1060 GCA_050299695.1 Paracoccaceae bacterium | reverse complement strand
GAATTCGGCGAAGACATCACGATTTCCGATGGCACCTGGATCATCGTGCTCAGCAAATGGGGCTGGCTTGGCTATATCGGTATCTTCGGGCTTCTGGCCGTCCCGGTGATATTTCTCTCCCGCGCCGCGCGCCGACGAGAGTTCCACTACGCCACCACGGGCATGGCGGTGATCGTGGCCGCGAACCTGATCTACCTGATCCCCAATGCCACCCTGTCGCCCATCACCTGGCTGATGGCCGGGGCGCTGGCGGGGTTCATTCGCTTCATCCCCGAAGATCAGGAGGCAAGTCCGGACGATGCCGGGGGCCAGCCCGCGCGCCGCGCCACCCCCGTCTACACAAGGTTCGGCCCGTCTTCCGACCCGTTACCGGTCAGGCGTCAGGGACAAAACGGGGCAGGGGTTCGATCACTGAGCGCATCAGGGAGGTAAGCCGCGCTTCGGCGGCGGCATCGCTTTCATCCGGCGCGATGGCCGTGGTCAGACGCACGATGGCCCCATCCGTGCGCCCGGTGCGGATACCGTCGACCATCAGCCAGTATTTCGTCGCCACGTCCCAGGCCAGTTTCCGGCCGCGCTGTTCGAACCAGTAGATCACCATCATGCGGCTTTCGCCCTTCTGGATGATCGCGCGGTTGGCCATGAACGGATCGGGATAGTCGAGGGCCGGGGCCATATCGACCCGCTCCAGCCATGCGATTTCCCAGCCTCCGCCGGGCAGGCAGACCTCGGGCGAGTGGATCGAGTTGCCGCCGGTCTGATCGTCGTACCAGGCCGAGAAGAACTCGACCGAGCCGGACATGTCCGGTCGTGTGTAACGCACCGAATGATAGTCCGAGGCCCCCAGCGTCCGGGCGATCTCGGGGTCGAGCCGGCGCGGGGGCCCGTCCTGGCGCCATTCGCCCAACTCACGCGGGAACAATGCGAAACTGTCGCGTTCGATACTGGCCGTCTGACGCTCGGGCAGGACGCTCCAGGCGGCCACGGCACCGATCATCAGCAGAGCCGCGGTGATCATGGCGCGGGAATCGCGGACCAGCCGCAGACGACCGGCCTGTTC
>JBNKWI010000203.1:0-1076 GCA_050299695.1 Paracoccaceae bacterium | reverse complement strand
CCACGTTCCTAAATCGGGCGAAACGGTGCTCGACTACACGGAGCGTCTGACTTCGGACGACGTCGATGAAGGGAGCTTTGCCTCCGTCGTCGAGCACTTCGGTGTGTCGGATTTGGCTGCAAAATCCCTCTGGATCGCTTCAGAGAACTTCAATACGCGCTTCGCGTTCAAGCAATGGAGCGACCGTCTTTCGCGCAGCCCGAAGGGATACGGAGCGCGCAAATGGCTACAGAGAAAGTATCGGCTGACAGACGCAGAAGCGGAACAGATCGACAGCGAATTTCGATGTGGGAACCGGCGCGCGCTGGCGGACAAGCTGAGCTTCGAAGGTTTTGCGCGAGTTCTGCTGACTGTCGAGGCGCAGGACAGCCTGCGGCACTCGGGCTGGTTCGGGCGCCAGAGATGACCGACGATCTCGCGATTTCGGAGAGAGCGGAACAATGACCCCGCATCGCGAGCTTCTCGACGCGCTCGAAGAGCGGCTCTGTGCCCCCCAGTTCCGGGCGATGGCGGGGAGTGCGCCGGGGCTTCTGGTGGTGCGCGCGGCGCCCGAGCGGCTGACGGTCAGGACCGGGGCGACGCGGGCCGAGTGGGATATCGAGGCGGTGCTGCTGCCCCTGGCGGAGGCGCCCGATGCGCGGCCGCGACTCCTGGTCCGGAGTGCTGCGGGCGGGCCGACCTATGCCGATTACGCGGTCGACGGGCTCGTGATGAGCGTCTTCGCGATGCTGCTGGCCGCCGGTGCGGGCGAGACGGCCTCCCGGGAAATGTCGGAGGGATAGCCATGAAGCCCGCGATCCTGCTCCTCTGCGCGATGGCGCTGGCCTACGTCCCGGCCTGGGTCTGGTCAAACGAGGTGCGGCCGATATCGGCGGCCCTGGGTGGTGCGCCGGTTCCGGGTGACGTGACCGTCGTTTGGGGTTTGGAGCTTGGGTTCCTGTGCGACTACAGGCTGTCCCATACGCTACCATGTCCGTTTGACTATTGGTGAACCGGAAATGATCGTCACCACCACCCCTTCCGTCGAGGGCCGGAGCATCGCCCGGTATCACGGCATCGTCGTGGGCGAGGCGATT
>JBNKWI010000202.1:0-1076 GCA_050299695.1 Paracoccaceae bacterium | reverse complement strand
AAGCGTCACGTCACTTCCGGCTGAAGACCCGCTTGAGCCAGACGAAGGGCAGGAGCAGGACGAACCAGGCCTTCTTCGCGAAGAGCAGCGCCAGCGCGAGGAGCCCGGCCTTTCCGGTGAGCACCTTGCCGGCGATCAGGCCAGCGACGCCCACCGCCGCGACCTTGTCGAGCGAGGGGTCGAAATCGGCATAGGTCTTGCCGTCGGTGAACGAGATCATGTGCGCGACCTCGGGCAGGCTTCTTTGGATCGTGCCGAGCTGCGCCATCGAGCCGATGAAGTTCGCGTTCAACACGCCTTCGCGGCCCAGCGCGCGGAGCCGGTAGTTGAGTGTGTGTTCGTCGCCCTCGCCGAATTTCAGCTCCAGCGCCCAGTGGAGCTTGCGCTCGGTCCGGTCGTAGCTCGGCGGGGCGGCCCAGCCGATCAGCTCGACCGAATCGTAGCCGGCCTGGACGCGCTCGCGGGAATCGTCGCGGGTGTCAGCCTGCATCTCTTTCAGGAGCGCGTCGTAATCGTAGCCTTCGGCGTCGTCGTCCGAGACATAGCCCATCGCGTCGAAATCGAGCTCGGCACCCCAGGTGTCGTCGTCCCACGGCGTGTAGGCCGAGGGGAAGATCATGCCGAGCGAGGTGTCGGGCGGGTTGCCCCAGAGGCCGGAGAGGACCGCGGTGGTGTCGTCGGGGTCGAGGTAATAATAGCCCTCGGGCACTTCGAGCTGGGCCTGACCGCCGGGCAGGTCGATATGCCCGGTCTTGTAGTCGAGATCGCGGAGGATCTGGTCGACCTCCTCGATGCCGTACCCGGGATGGCCGGGGAAGGTTTCCTCGAAGCTCCCGGCCCCTGCCGTGGCGGCCGAAAGCGCAAGCGCCATGACGGCACCGAATGCGATCTTCATCCCGTCAATCCTTTCGTCATCAGAACGCGATCCCGGTTCCTGATCGCGGACAATAACGGCGAGGATCGGGCAGGAAATGGGACGCTTCGGGGCGCGGCTGTCGCCGAATTCCGGTCAGAAGAAGGCCTGGAGCCCGGTTTGTGCGCGGCCGAGGATCAGCGCGTGCACGTCATGGGTACCC
>JBNKWI010000201.1:0-1220 GCA_050299695.1 Paracoccaceae bacterium | reverse complement strand
GCACCTTGCGCATCACCGCCGTCGCCAGCTCCGAATTCGCCATCATGTAGCTGCCGTCGCCGACGAAGCAGATCACGTCGGCCCCGGGCCGCGCGAGCTTGATCCCCATCGCTCCGGCGATCTCGTAGCCCATGCAGGAAAAGCCGTATTCCATGTGATACCCGCCTTGCGCCGACCGCCAGAGCGTGTGGAGCGCACCCGGCATCGTGCCCGCCGCGCTCATCGCCACGGTCTCGGGCCCCGCCTGCCGCTGCACCGCGCCGATCACCTGCGCGTCGGTCGGCAGCCCGTCCGTGTTGGGTGCCGCCATCACCGCGTCGGTCGCCCGGAACCAGGCGGTCCGGGCCTCGCTGTCGCGGTCGGGCCAGCTTTGCGTGCCGAGCGCCGCGGAGAGCTTCGCGAGCGCCGCCTTCGCATCCGCCACGAGCGGGATCGCCCCGTGCTTCGCCGCGTCGTAGCCCGCGACGTTGATCGAGACGAGCTTGCGCTTCGGGTTGGCGAAGACCGTCCAGGAACCGGTGGTGAAGTCCTGGAACCGCGTGCCCACCCCCAGCACCAGATCCGCCTCGGCCAAGGCGCGGTTCGCCGCGTCGCTACCAGTCACCCCGGGCGAGCCGAGGTTCAGCCCCTCGTCCCAATCCACCGCACCCTTGCCCGCCTGCGTCTCGCAAAGCGGGATGTTGTGCTCCTGTGCGAAGGCCGCCAGATCCGCCTCGGCCCCGGAATAGATCGCCCCGCCGCCCGCGACGATCACCGGCCGTTCGGCGTTCTTCAGAAGCCCCACCACCTCGGCCAACTCACCCGCGTCGGGCTCGGGCCGGCGGATCCGCCAAACCTTCGGCGCGAAGAAGCTCTCCGGGTAGTCATGGGCCTCCGCCTGGACGTCCTGGCAGAAGGCCAGCGTCACGGGCCCGGATGTCGCCGGGTCGGTCATGGTCTGCATCGCCCGCGGCAGCGCGGTCAGCAGGTGCTCGGGCCGCGAGATCCGGTCGAAGTAGCGGCTGACCGGGCGGAAGCAGTCGTTGGCGCTGACCACGCCGTCGTCGAAATCCTCGATCTGCTGCAGCACCGGATCCGGCGCCCGGTTCGCGAACACGTCGCCCGGTACGATCAGGAGCGGCAGCCGGTTCACATGGGCCAGCGCCGCCGCCGTGACCATATTCGTCGCCCCCGGCCCGATCGAGGAGGTCACCGCCATCGCCCGCCGCCGCTTCGACGCC
>JBNKWI010000200.1:0-1240 GCA_050299695.1 Paracoccaceae bacterium | reverse complement strand
AAGTGTGAGCAGAAGCGGAAAGGCGACGGAGGCGCCGGGCACCGCGTGCGCGGAGTGATTCAGGAGCCAGGCCAGCGGGATCAGGATCAATCCGTGGCCGACAAAGACTCCCAGCGACCGCGTGCCGAACCAGGCCAGGGCCGGCCCAACCCGTTCGAGCCGCGAAACCAGAAGCGCGGCGCACAGTCCCAGGATGGTTCCGCTCATCGCGCGGAGCGTCTGCGACAGATCGAAGAGCTTGGGCGATCCGTGACCCAGGATGTTGAGCGCCGCGAAGGCCGTGAAGCCTGCCGCGAGAAGCCGCCAGATCTGGGCGGTCGAGAGCGTGCTCATGTCGATGACGCGCGGCGAATAGAGGCCCAGAAAGAAGAACAGCGTGTAATTGAGGAAATTATGGACGATCCAGTCCGGGTAGAGCGGGAATCGCCGCGGGTACAGCGAGAGATCGTTGTGGATCGTCATCGCGAGCGCAGCCGCGATCACGAGAACCGGCGAAAGGCTGCGGGTCAGAAAGGCGATTAGGCACATCAGGCCCAGCGCCAGGACGAACCACATGCCGTAGCTCGGGTCGAAGAAGACATTCCCGAGATACCAGAGCGCGCCGCCCTGTGCCCAAGGCGCGGTCTGCGCGACCCCTTCGAATGCGAGGCCGAGCACCAGCGACCAGAAGAAGAAGATCCAGGCGATGGGCAGGAGCTTGCGGGCAAAGAACTCCCGGACCGGCAGTTGGATCAGGAACGACGTGGCAATGCCCGAAGCGAAAAAGAACAGCGGCATGCGCATCTGTTTGAGCAGCGCGTCGAGATGGACATAGGCGGGGTGGGGCATATCCGCCGCGGTGAGCGACAGGATCGAATGGTGCAGCACGACCAGGATGATCGCGCCTCCTTTCGCGGCATCGAGCCACAGAAGTCTTTGCTTCTTCAAAATTTCATCCCCACCGAAATTTCCCCGCGTCACGGTAACCGCAGCGCGCCGAATTCCAATGGAAAGTCCCTCTCCGGCGCGTTCCGATGGCGGCTTTCCGCCGGATTGCGCAGCACCGACGCGAGACCCGCCGAAACCTTGTGCGGGTGTCCGTGTCTGGAAACACCCACCTTGGGCACCTACAATGGAAAGGTGCGCAGGTGGTGGCGCAGTGATTATTCGATTTGTGTGGTGCGTGCAGAAGCATGAAGTACCGTCCCCATATTGATGGATTGCGAAGCGTTGCCGTGCTTTCGGTGGTGCTCTTTCACAT
>JBNKWI010000199.1:0-1384 GCA_050299695.1 Paracoccaceae bacterium | reverse complement strand
AGTTCTCCCACCGCCGAGGGGATGTGGCTGAGCGCGAGGAACGGGTTGATCAGGTGCGCCGCGATCAGGATCAGCATCACTGTGGCGGTGGTCACGACGCTGTCCATTGCAGCCTCCCGGAGCTGGACGATGCCGAGCCGCCGCGTGACGAAGCCGATCAGAGTGACCGCGCCCGCGCCCACCGCCGCGGCCTCGACCGGCGAGAACAGCCCGCCATAGATGCCGCCGATGGTCAGCAGGATGATCCCGGCGATGGGCCCTGCCCCCGACATGGCGCGGAGCTTCTGGGCCATCGAGGTCGAGGGGCCGGCCGGCCCGAACTCGGGGCGGAGATAGCAGAGCACCGTCACCGCGAGGACGAAGAGTGCCAGCAGCAGGAGCCCCGGCAGGACGCCCGCGAGGAACAGCCTGCCGATGGATTGCTCGGTGAGGATCGCGTAGATCACGAAACCGGTCGATGGCGGGATCAGGATGCCCAGCGTGCCGCCCGCGGCCACAACGCCGGTGGAAAGGCGCGGGTCGTAATTGTAGCGGTCCATCTCCTTCAGCGCGACCTTGCCCATGGTGAGCGCCGAGGCGACGGAGGAGCCGGAGAGCGCCGCGAAGCCGCCGCAGCCGATCACCGTGGCCGAGGCGAGCCCGCCCTTGATCGGGCCGATCACCGCATAGGCGGCATCGTAGAGCTGGCGGCTCATGCCGGTGACCGACGCGACGTTGCCCATCAGGATGAAGAGCGGTACCACCACCAGTTCGGGCGAGGAGCCGAGGGTGAAGGCCTCGGAGGCGAGGAGGCTGGTGGCGGCGTTGAGACCGTTCAGGAACCAGATCCCGAGAAAGCCGATGAGAAACATCGCGAAGGCCACGGGCACCCTGAGCGCCAACAGCACGAAGAGCGCAATGATCCCGGTCAGGCCGGCGACTGAGGCGCTCATTCCGGACGGCTCCCGCCTGCGGTACGGATGTCGCGGCCAGTGAGGATCAGTTCGGCGGCACGGAGCGCCATACCGAGTGCGGTCAGCACGGCGAAGACGCAGAGCGCGCCCTGGAACCAGGCCTTGGGAAGGTTCAGGAGGTTGGTGGAAAGGTTCAGCATCACCGAGAGCTTTGCGCTGTCCCAGACCGCCCAGGCGAGCGACAGGAAGATCACCGCGCCGAGGAGCGCCGAGAGGATGTCGATCAGCCGGTTCAGCGCGTTCGGGTAGTAGCGTTCGAAGAGATCGACGGCGATGTGGCCGCCCTTCCGGTCGCAAAGCGCCATGGCGCCGAAGACGAGGATCACCATCGCCATCGTCACGAGATCCTGCGACCCGTAGAGCGGATGGCCGAAGGCGCGGCCGATCACGTCGAACAGGATCACGCCGACCTCGAACAGGAGGCCGAGCGC
>JBNKWI010000198.1:0-1547 GCA_050299695.1 Paracoccaceae bacterium | reverse complement strand
TCCGCCGCCCCATCTCGCCGGTGAGGATGCAATGCGCCGGCAGCCCCTCGCCCGCCGCCTGCGGCACCGCGCTCGTCAGCGTCACGCCGGGAACCTCGAGCCCCGCCGCCGCCTCGCATGTCACCGCAAACGCCCCCGTCGCGGCCAGCCCCGCGAGCAGCCCCGCGGCCGCGAACATCGCTGCCTTCATGGTCGTCCTCCCAGATCGCAACCCGGAACCAGACTTGAACGCCGCTTGCGAAAAAGCAACCGCGGATCGCCCGCAGGTTGTTTTCCGGGCTCTGTCGCAACGGCAGAGCAATGCCCCGCCCGGAATGAAGGCCCGCCACTGGCCGCCGGGCGCGCAAATTCCTCTCAAAGGAATTTGCAGAAGTCTTGTTTCAAGACTTTTGCACCGCACCATCCCACGGGCAGGCTCACGCTGCGCGGCGCGAGACGGGCTCTCTCACCCCGCCCCGCGCCCCCGCCGCAGCCAGCGCTCCACCTGCCGCAGCGCCAGCGACAGCCCGATGGTCATCGCCAGATAGATCATCGCCACCACGTTATAGGTCTCGAAGTAGCGGAAATTCCCCGCCGCCGTGACCTTGCCCAGCTGCGTCACGTCGAGCACGCCCAGGACCGAGACCAGCGAGCTGTCCTTCACCATCGCCACGAAATCGTTGCCGAGGGGCGGCAGGATCGTCCTCAGCGCCTGCGGAAAGACGATCAGCCGGAACCGCTGCCAGCCCGAGAGCCCCAAGGCCTTCGATGCCTCGATCTGGCCCCGGTCGATGGACTGGAGCCCGGCGCGGAACACCTCGGCGATGAAGGCCGAATAGCCAATGGTGAGCGCCAGCACCGCCCGCCAAAGGAGCGTGAAGTCGCGGGTCCGGACCGGCTCGGCGCCGAGCTCTACGGCAACCCGGTTCCAGCCCAGAACCAGCGCCGGGGCGAAGACGAAGGCCACATAGAGGAGGAGCACCAGGATCGGCACCCCGCGCACGATCTCCACATAGAACCGCGCCGCCTGCCGGAGCACCACATGGCGCGAGAGAAGCGCCACGGCCAACCCGAGCCCCAAAGCCGAGGCGAGGAAGAACGCCACCAGCGTCACGAAGATCGTGATGCCGATCCCCTTCGACAGCGTGTCCAGCACCTGGGCATAGATCTCGTCCGACAGGATCCGGTAGCCGATCCAGCCGCCCAGCGCGCAGGCCACGACCAGCCACCAGGGAAACTCCCGTGTCTCCTCCGCCCCAGGCCTCATCCCGGGCGCCTGCCCGGCCGCTCCGCGCCACCCCCTCCCCTGGGAGGGGGATCGAGGGGGAGGCTGCGCCGGGGATCGGGGAGAGAAACCGCCCGGCTCCCGGCCCCGTGCCGGGCCGCGCGCCGGTGTACGGGTTGTGTACGGGTTGTGTACGGGTTGTGCGCCCCGGCCGCGCCGCTCTCCGGCGCCCGAACCGCCCGTTTCCGGCACCGCCGGTGTACGGGTTGTGTACAGGTTGTGTACGGGTTGTGCAGGGCTGGATGCCGCCCCGCCGGCCTCACCCGCCGACCTTGAAGTCGAG
>JBNKWI010000197.1:0-1657 GCA_050299695.1 Paracoccaceae bacterium | reverse complement strand
AATCGCCTCGCCCACGACGATGCCGTGATACCGGGCGATGCTCCGGCCCTCGACGGAAGGGGTGGTGGTGACGATCACGCTACAGTGCTCCTCTTATGAGAAAATCGGCGTTGGTCCGAAAGGACCATCGGCAAATCGAGTCTCTCCAGCCGTCCGGATCTCTTCTAGTTCATTGATCAATCTCGTGATTTCCGCATCGAACTCGCCAAAAGTTGCACATACTCTTGTAATGGTGATTTCACCTTCATGCGCCGCAGAATGGCGCGCAACATTTACACTGAGTTCAAACCCAGACGTGGTGACGGCCGTATCCTCGACAAGTTCGAATTGTGAATACCTGGACATAATCTTCCCCTCCGATGCCACACGCAGGGCGGCTTGTGCGTCTCAGTTCAGCGGGTGGCGGAAGGATTGATCAGTCATCACCCAACGCTCCCCTCCAGCGAAATCGCCACCAGCTGCTGCGCCTCCATGGCGAACTCCATCGGCAGGGCCTGCAGCACCTCCTTGCAGAAGCCGTTGACCACGAGCGCCACCGCCTCCTCCTCGTCCATGCCGCGCTGGCGGCAATAGAACAGCTGGTCGTCGTCCACCTTCGACGTGGTCGCCTCGTGCTCCACCCGCGAGGAATTGTTCTTGACCTCGATATAGGGCACCGTATGCGCCCCGCAGTCAGAACCAATCAGCAGGCTGTCGCACTGGGTGTAGTTGCGCGAGTTCTTCGCCTTCGGGTGCATCGAGACGAGCCCCCGATAGGTGTTCTGCGCCTTGCCCGCCGAGATCCCCTTCGAGACGATCCGCGACCGGGTGTTCTTGCCCAGATGGATCATCTTGGTGCCGGTATCGGCCTGCTGGTAGTTGTTGGTGATCGCGATCGAGTAGAACTCGCCCTGGCTTTCCTCGCCGCGCAGGATGCAGGACGGATACTTCCAGGTCACGGCGGAGCCCGTCTCCACCTGGGTCCACATCACCTTCGACCTATCGCCCCGGCAATCGGCCCGCTTGGTGACGAAATTGTAGATCCCGCCACGCCCGTTCTCGTCGCCCGGGAACCAGTTCTGCACTGTCGAATACTTGATCTCGGCATCTTCCAGTGCGACCAGCTCGACCACCGCCGCGTGCAGCTGATGCGTGTCGCGCTTGGGCGCGGTGCAGCCCTCCAGGTAGGACACATAGGCGCCCTTGTCGGCGATGATCAGCGTCCGCTCGAACTGGCCGGTGTTCTCGGCATTGATCCGGAAATAGGTCGAAAGCTCCATCGGGCAGCGCACGCCCTCCGGCACGTAGACGAAGGACCCGTCGGAGAACACCGCCGAATTGAGCGTCGCGAAATAGTTGTCCGAGATCGGCACGACCGAGCCCAGGTATTTCCTCACCAGTTCCGGATGCTCGCGGATCGCCTCGGAGATCGAGCAGAAGATCACCCCCGCCTTCTCCAGCTCCTTCTTGAAGGTGGTGCCCACCGAGACGCTGTCGAACACGGCATCCACCGCCACGCGCCGCTCGCCGTCCCGGGCTTGACCCGGGACCTCATGGGGGTCGAGGCCCCGGGTCAAGCCCGGGGCGGCTCAGAGCCAGAACGGGCAATCCCGCCCCAAGGAGAGCCCCGCGACACGCAGCGCGGGGCCGGACAAAGCAAAAGAGAAGGAAACACATC
>JBNKWI010000196.1:0-1927 GCA_050299695.1 Paracoccaceae bacterium | reverse complement strand
GAGGAAGCGTCCTATTTCGTCCTCTGCGACGGCGAAACGGTGCTCCCCATCGGCACCGCGCAGGACCACAAGCGCGTGGGCGAGGGCGATACCGGCCCCAATACCGGCGGCATGGGCGCCTATTCCCCCGCCCCGATCCTGACCGACGCGCTTCAGGAGCGCCTCGCGCGTGGCCGCCGAGGCCCTGCCGCGCGTCTTCAGGACGAAATCCAGATTGGCCGCGACCGACCGGCGCAGGAGCACCGGCTTCTGGAACACCAGCGCCTGCCGCCTTGTGATCGCGGGCGAGACCGGCGCCCCGCCCCAGAGGATCTCGCCGCCGCTCGGCGCGATCAGCCCGTGGACCAGCCGCAACAACAGGCTCTTGCCCGCGCCGTTCGGCCCCATCACCATGGTGATCCCGCCCCGGTCGAGCGTCAGGTCCAGCCCGTGGATCAGCACCTTGCCCTGCTGCGCGAATGTCAGGCCCCGGACCCGGAGCGGCAGCGTCGCCGGAGCGATCTCCGCACGGCCCGCGGCAATGAACTCGTCGAGCGCCAGGTCACGCATAGGCGAACCTCGCCGCGGTGAGGCGGATGCTCTGCACCGCCGCGTTCACGCCCAGCGCGATGGCCATCAGCACCAGCCCCAGCGCCAGCGCGAGCCCCAGATCGCCCTTCGAGGTCTCGAGCGCGATCGCCGTGGTCATCACCCGGGTCAGGTGGTCGATATTGCCGCCCACGATCATCACCGCGCCCACCTCGGCCACCGCGCGGCCGAACCCGGCCAGGGCCACCGTGAGGAGCGCGTAGCGCCCGTCCCAGAGAAGCGCCTGCACCTGCTGCGACCGGGTCAGGCAGAGCGAGCGGAACTGCTCGGCATATTCCGCGTGCAGGTCCTCGATCAGCTGCCGCGACAGCGCCGCGACGATGGGCGCGATCAGCACGGTCTGCGCGACGATCATCGCCGTGGGCGTATAGAGCAAGCCGAGGACCCCAAGCGGCCCGGCGCGGGACAGGGACAGGTAGATCAGGAGCCCCACCACCACTGGCGGCAGGCCCATCAGCGCGTTCACGACGACGATCGCCGGCACGCGGCCCGGAAAGCGGCTCACGGCGAGGAAGGCCCCCACGGGCAGCCCGATCAGGCAGGCGAGCCCCGTGGCCGACAGGCTCACCCGCAGCGACAGGGCGACGATCTCCAGGAGATCGGCATTCCCGGACGCAACGAGCCCGAACGCAAGGCCGAAAGCTTCCCCGAAATCCTGCAATTTTCCTCCCCGAACTGCAAAATTTCCCGCCGACCGATCCTAGCGCCCCACCCTTCGCGCCGCAAGAGCCAAGAAAACCGGCTCATACTTTGGCATGAGCCCAGGAAATTGCACATGACTGCATAATTTCCGCCGCCCCGGCTGCGCCCCCCGACACACAGCCGCAGGTAAATCGCCACCGCGCGGCTTGGAACGGCCGCAGCGCGTTTCTATAAGCGCCGGGACAGCGGAAGGAGCGCCCAATGCGCAAGGCCAGCATCGCGCGGAAGACCGCGGAGACCGACATCACCGTCGAGATCGACCTCGACGGCACCGGCGCCTATGACAACCGCACCGGCGTCGGATTCTTCGACCACATGGTCGACCAGCTCGCCCGCCACGCGATGATCGACATGAAAGTCTCCTGCAAGGGCGACCTCCACATCGACGACCACCACAGCGTCGAGGATACCGGCATCGCGCTCGGCCAGGCGCTGGCGAAGGCGCTCGGCGACAAGGCCGGCATCCGCCGCTACGGCGAATGCGCCCTGCCGATGGACGACGCCCAGGTCCGCGCCGCGCTCGACCTCTCGGGCCGGCCCTACCTCGTGTGGAACCTCGTGATGCCCACGCCGAAGATCGGCACGTTCGACACCGAACTGGTGCGCGAATTCTTCCAGGCCTTCTCGACCCATGGCG
>JBNKWI010000195.1:0-2583 GCA_050299695.1 Paracoccaceae bacterium | reverse complement strand
TCCCGATCGAGGCCGAATTCACATCCATGCAGCCGCCCCAAGACCCGACCCCGGCATGCCAGGCCCGCATCTCCTCCGCCACGAGCGACGAGACACGCCCATCCGCCCCCACCAGCCAATGGCACGACACCTCGGCGCCCGGATCGCACAGCCGCTCCAGCGCCGCAGCGGCATCCGCCATCGCCGTGTAATGCAGCACGATCAGATGCGGCACCGCCTCGCCGCGCCGCTCCCCGAAATTGGGCGACGGGTGGCTGAGCGCCGCGCTCAAGGCCGGCGCCCGCCCGAGGAAGCGGCCGGAGGCCGCTGACGAGAGGAAGGAAACGCGCCGCAGGCGCTCATTTCGGCAGGAAACGGCTCAGCGCCGGACCGTGCGGAACGGCGTCGGATCCCACTTGCAGGCAAAGCCGTCGCCATCGGGGTCCATGCCCTTCCGGTCGTTCTCCGGCCCGCCCATCTCGAGGAAGGCCTCCTGCGCCAGGTCGTCCGAGCTGTACTGCCCGCAGGCCCGCTCGTAGCGCGCCTCGGCATTCACCGGCGAGCGCTTGTAGAGCTTCTGGCCCGGCCGGTTCGTCGTCGAAAGCGCGTATTCCACGATATTCGGCCCGGAATTGTTCGGCCGGCTCGGCAGCGCGCCCGGCTTCACTTCCTCATAGGCCGCCCGCTGCCGCGCGAGCCGCTCCTTGTCGCTCTCGATGGTCTCGCGCCCGGTCACCGCCTCGAAGCTCTGCTCGTCCGAGATGCCCGGATTGTTGGTCGCCACCCGGCCGCCGCCCACGCTGCTGCCGCCGCTGTCCGTCTGCGCCCCCGGCTCCAGCGCCGCCATGTCCACCGACCCGGCGGACGCGCTGCCGGAGCGCTCGGTCGAGATCACCGGCCCGACCTCCAGCGACCGCCCCTCGAGCGCCGCCTGCCGCCGCACCGCGTCGTCGGAATAGTCGCTCGGGCTGCCGAACCCCACGCCGCGCTGCGAGGCCGAGTCCGGCACCTCGGGGGAACAGGCCGCCAGGCCCAGAACCAGGGCGGGGATCAGCACATGCTTCATCGCTTGTCGCCTCGACTGCTCATCTTGTTGCGCGGGACCCTACCACCATTTCCCGGGCTTGGAAACAAAGCCCGCCGCGCCCTCCAGCGCATGGGCGGTGTTGAGAAGATCGGCCTCTTCCCAGGGCCGCCCGATCAGCTGCAGCCCCAGGGGAAGCCCCTCCCGGTCGAGCCCCGTCGGCACCGCGATGCCCGGCAGCCCGGCGAGGTTCACCGTCACCGTGAACACGTCGTTGAGATACATCTGCACCGGGTCGGCATCGGCCATCTCGCCCAGCCCGAAGGCGGCCGACGGTGTCGCCGGCGTCAGGATCGCATCCACCCCGCCCGCGAAAGCCTCGTCGAAATCGCGCTTGATCAGCGCCCGCACCCGCCGCGCACGGTTGTAATAGGCGTCGTAGAACCCCGCCGACAGGACATAGGTACCGATCAGGATGCGGCGCTTGACCTCCTCGCCGAAGCCTTCGGCGCGGGTGTTCTCGTACATCTCGACAATGTCCTTGCCCGGCACGCGCAGGCCGTAGCGGACGCCGTCATAGCGTGCGAGGTTCGACGAGGCTTCAGCCGGTGCGACAATGTAGTAGGCCGGCAGCGCGTATTTCGTGTGCGGAAGCGTGATGTCGACTATCTCTGCGCCAGCATCCTTCAGCCATGCAATACCCGTCTGCCACAACGCCTCGATGTCCTCGGGCATGCCCTCCATCCGGTATTCCTTCGGAATCCCGATCACCTTGCCGCGAATGTCACCGGTCAGGGCCGCCTCGAAATCCGGCACCGGAAGATCGGCCGAGGTGGAATCCATCGGATCGTGCCCCGCCATCGCGCCCAGCATGATCGCGCAGTCGCGCACCGATTTCGCCATCGGCCCGGCCTGGTCGAGCGAGGAGGCAAAGGCCACGATCCCCCAGCGCGACACCCGCCCGTAGGTCGGCTTCAGCCCGGTGATGCCGACAAAGGCCGCCGGCTGCCGGATCGACCCGCCGGTATCGGTCCCGGTCGCCGCCAGGCACAGATCCGCCGCCACCGCGCTCGCCGAGCCGCCCGAGGAGCCGCCCGGCGTCAGCGCGGTCTCGTCATTGCCGCGCCGCCAGGGGTTCACCGCATTGCCGTAGCACGAGGTCTCGTTCGACGAGCCCATCGCGAACTCGTCCATGTTGAGCTTGCCCAGCATCACCGCGCCGGCCTCGAAAAGCTGCCGCGTCACCGTCGACTCGTATTCCGGCCTGAACCCTTTCAGGATGTTCGAAGCCGCCTGGCTCGGCACCCCCTCGGTGCAGAACAGATCCTTGATCCCGAGCGGAATCCCGCACATCGCCGGCGCCGCGCCGTCCGCGATCCGCGCATCCGCCGCCCGCGCCTGCTCCAGGCTCACGCCGTCCTTCAGCCGCGCGACACAGCGCAGAGACCGATTGCCCCGCCCGGAAGTGTCGCGGTCCCACCGCATCGGAACCCACAGATCCTCCTCGTTCTCGGGGAACCAGAAGCCCTCCGGCATCACGCCGATCACCGTGTAGCTGCGCGAGTCGAGCTGGATGTCCC
>JBNKWI010000194.1:0-2685 GCA_050299695.1 Paracoccaceae bacterium | reverse complement strand
CATCGAGTACTGGCTCGGCCAGGGCGCCCAGCCGACCGACCGGATCGCCCGGATGCTGGAAGCCGCCGGCAAGCTCGAGAAGAAGGAGCGCTCGAACCCCAACAAGGCGAAGCCGGGCAAGAAAGCCGAAGAGCGCGCCCAGGAAAAGGCCGACAAGGCCGCCGCCGCCGCCGAAGCTGCCGCCGCCCCGGCCGAAGCGCCGGCGGAAGAGGCCGCTGCCGAGGAGTAACCGCCCTTGGCCTATCTCATCGGGGTGGTGCATCGGACGCAGGCCGAGATGGCCCGCAGCTTCGGGGTCGTGGCGTTTAGCCACGGCCGCGAGGCGCCGGTGCGCCGCCTCGCCCAGGGCGACAGAGTGATCCTCTACGCGCCGAAGACCGATTTCGAGGGTGCCCCCGTGCAGGCCTTCGTGGCCCATGCCACGGTGACCGGCGCGGCGCCCTACGAGAAGGCTTGGGACGGGGAATTCACTGCCTGGGTCCGGGATGCCACCTATGACGAGGTGACCGAGGTTCCGGTGCGCCCGCTGCTGGACGCCCTGAGCTTCGTGCGCGATCCGAAGCACTGGGGCATGGCGTTCCGGCAGGGCAAGTTCGAGATCCCGGAGGCCGATTACCGGCTGATCGCAGGGGCGCTCCTGGGGGCATGTCCATGATCCCCGGCGTCGGCCTCCTGTTTCGCCGCCCGATGACGCTCGCGCTCTGCGGGATCGCGTTCTGGGCGGGCACCGAATTGCAACACGCGCTTCTGGTTGACCGCTGCCTCGATGCGGGCGGACGGATCGACACGCGCGGCCTGTGCCACGGTCTGAAATGAGCGGCGGCGGGCGGGTCTGTGTCGGGGCGGTCGCCGGCGCCTTCGGGGTGCGCGGCGAGGTGCGGCTGAAGAGCTTCTGCGCCGAGCCCATGGCGATTGCCGACTACGGTCCGCTCTGGACCGAGGACGGGGCGCGGAGCTTTACCGTGACGCTGGGAGTGCCGATCAAGAACGGGCTCTCGGCGCGGCTTTCCGGGGTGTCCTCCAAGGAGGCTGCCGATGCGCTGCGCGGGGTCCGGCTCTATGCCGACCGGGAGCGGCTGCCGGAAGCGGGCGAGGACGAATACTACCATGCCGACCTGATCGGGCTCGAGGTGTTCGACACCGGCGGCACCCTGATCGGCAAGGTGAAGGCGGTGCTGAACCACGGCGCCGGGGATATTCTGGAGCTGCATCTGGCCGGCGGGCCCGGCACCGCGCTTCTGCCGTTCACCCTGGCGGTGATCCCGACCGTCGACATCGCCGCGCGGCGGATCGTGGCGGATCCGCCGGAGGGGAGTCTGGGGTAGGGCGGGAATAGCCCGCAGACCGACAGTGCAAGCCGGGCGAGCGCCTGCCCGTGGGATGGCGCAGCGACGTTTGTGGTCTGCGCTTTGTCGTGACACCCCGCCGTACAGACGTTCGGCGCGGGACCTCACCAAAGCGCCAGCCCGTGGGGACGGGCAGATGCTCGCCCGGCGCCTTCGGCGCTATTCGGGCGGAGTCTTGTTGAAACGGCTCGCAACTGCGCTTTGGCCCAAACGCGGGGTCAACCGCCGCTGAGTTCCGGCAGGTGCCGCGCGGCGCTCTGCTTCTTGCGCACCGGCGGCAGCTCGCGCCCGGCGGCGGAAAGCTTGCGGACGGCCAGCGTCAGGTGATGGTCGAAACGCGGGGAATGCGCCTTGCGGGCGGAGACGTTGCGGCAGAGGAGCGCGGTCAGGAAATGCCGTTCCTCGATATGGACCCGGTTCAGGAGGTTCCTGAGATAGGGCAGGTAGTCGCGCCGCTTCCGGAGCGAGCGGTAGACCGACACGAGGTCGAGCCGGCCGCGTCCGGCGGCGGTGACCACGTCGGAGATCACCCGCATGTCCTGCAACTCGCGGCCGAGCCTGGAGCCGCCATGGCGCACCCGGATCTTGGCGACCTGGGGCCCGCGGAACAGCGCGGCGTGCATCGCGTCGAGTTCCTCGGTCGGGTCGTAGAACAGGACGACCTTCTCTGCCGCCTCGATCATGTCGGGCGCATAGCCGTAGCGGGCCGAGAAATCGGCGCGGCGGAGCGCGGTGTAGCGGTCGTCCCAGGGGGCGACGGCCGGGTCGAGCGTGGCCTGCGGCGCGACGAGGATGACCGTGGCGCCCGGCGCGGCGACCGAGAAGGCGGCGGCGGCATAGCCGTTCGGCCCGGCGCCGTAGAAGATCACCCGGTCAAAATCCTCGAAGAAGCCTTCGTCCACCAGCCGGTCGAAATAGCGGTAGACCGCTTCTTCGCGGAAGAAGGTGAGTTCCTTCGCCAGGATCGACAGATGCGACCAGCCGTGCAGTTCGGCGAGCAGCATGCCGTGCGGAATGCCCGAGGCACTGCCCGCGCGCGCGGTCTCGATCGTGTCGAAACTGACCAGGAGCGTGTCCAGCGACTCGTCCAGGAACAAGGCCCCGTGGCGCTTGCCCAGTGGCTGGTAGTACCCCCGTTCGTCCCCGATCCCTTCAAGCTCGGAGAGCCATTCCTCGTCGGTCAACTGACCGGACAGAGACGCAACCTCTTCCATCGTTACACATCCCACCCCTAGCGGTGGAAGATTACAGGCCGCCCGTGGCGCGCCGCAATCTTGCGGGCCTCAGCCGGGGGTAAATGTTTCGGGAAAGGGAGGAATCGGGGGTTCGGCGGGGAACT
>JBNKWI010000193.1:0-2714 GCA_050299695.1 Paracoccaceae bacterium | reverse complement strand
GCCCGGAGCCAGGAAATCGATCATCGCGCCGGTCACTTCGGCGCTGTTGGCGTCCGCTTCCATCTCCACCACCGTCGACAGGTAATCCTGCCGCGACAGGGCGAGGCGCATATGCTCGTCCGAGGCCATCACCCCGGCGCCGACGATCGCCCAGTCGAACGCCACGCGCTCCTGCATCAACCGGTGCAGGTACCAGGCCTGGTGTGCGCGGTGGAAATTGCCGAGCCCGATATGGACGATCCCGGGCGTGAGCAGCGCGCGGTCATAGGACGGGCGGACCACCCCCTCGGGCAGGGCGTCGAGCGTCTGGTTGCTCAGTTTCATCGGCTCCGCCCTCCCGTGCCCGCCTCAGCTCATCCAGTTGCCGCCATCGACATTGTAGGTCTGCGCGACGATGTACTCGGCCTCGGCGCTGGCGAGAAACACCGCCATGCCGGTCAGGTCCTCAGCCGTGCCCATCCGGCCATAGGGCACCGCCGCGCCCACTTCCTGCTTCTTCTGCCCGGGCTTCTTGCCTTCGTATTTCGCGAAGAACGCGTCGACCCCGTCCCAGTGCTCGCCGTCGACGACACCGGGGGCGATCGCGTTCACGTTGATGCCGTGGCGGATCAGGTTCAGCGCCGCCGACTGCGTGAGGCTGATTACCGCCGCCTTCGACGCGCAGTAGACGGCGACGAGCGGCTCGCCGCGCCGGCCCGCCTGGCTCGCCATGTTGATGATCCGCCCCCGCGTGCCGGTCGCGATCATGTGCTTCGCCACCGCCTGCAGGGTGAAGAGCGTGCCGGCCACGTTGATCCCGAAGACCCGCTCATAGTCCCTCCGCGCGATTTCGACGATGGGCGCGGCGGTGAAGATCGCGGCGTTGTTGACGAGGATCTCGATGCCGCCCAGCGCCTCGACCGCCTCGTCGACGCCCGCGTCGATGCTCTCCTGCCTGGTGATGTCCATCTCGATGGCGACGACGGCCGCGCCGCCGATCTCGGACGCGGCCGCGCGCGCCCGGGCGATGTCGATATCGGCGATCGCGACCCGCGCGCCCTCGCGGACATAGGCCTCCGCGAAGGCCCGCCCGATTCCCCGGGCCGCGCCGGTGATCAGCGCCGTCTTTCCGTCGAGCCGTTTCATGCGATGCGCAGACCCTTCGCGTCGAAGCGGTGGATCGCGTCGGCGCGCGGCGTCAGGTGGATCGCGTCGCCGTGCCGGAAGTTGACCTCGCCCGGCGCGCGGACGGTGATCGTCTCGGCCAGCCCGGTGTCGTGGATGTGGAAGAACGTGTCCGAGCCCAGATGCTCGGCCACGCCGACCTTTCCCGACCAGGTGCCGCCCGTGGGCGTCACGTCGATATGCTCGGGCCGGACGCCGATGGTGTGCGCATTGTGCTTCGCCGCCTCGGCCCCCTCGATCAGGTTCATCTTGGGCGAGCCGATGAAGCCCGCGACAAAGACGTTCCGCGGCGTGTGGTAGAGCTCCAGCGGCGAGCCGACCTGCTCGATATTGCCGGCGCGAAGCACCACGATCTTGTCGGCCATGGTCATCGCCTCGACCTGGTCGTGGGTGACGTAGATCATCGTCGTCTTCAGCCGCTCGTGCAGCTCGGAAATCTCCAGCCGCATCCCCACCCGCAAGGCCGCATCGAGGTTCGACAGCGGCTCGTCGAACAGGAACGCCGCCGGTTCGCGCACGATGGCGCGGCCGATGGCGACCCGCTGGCGCTGGCCGCCCGAAAGCTGGCCGGGGCGCCGGTCGATATAGTCGGCAAGGTTCAACACGCTGGCGGCGTTGGCGACGCGGCGGTCGATCTCGGCCTGGTCCATCTTGGCCATCTTCAGCGGGAAGGCGATGTTCTTCCGCACCGACATGTGCGGATAGAGCGCGTAGGACTGGAACACCATCGCCAGCCGCCGTTTCGCCGGCGGCACCATGGTGGCGTCGTTCCCGTCGATGGCGATGGTGCCGTCGCTTACATCCTCGAGCCCGGCGATCAGCCGCAGAAGCGTCGATTTCCCGCAGCCCGAGGGGCCGACGAAAACGGCGAATTCCCCGTCTTCGATGGTCAGGTCCAGGGGCGGGATCACTTCCACGTCGCCGAACCGCTTGCTGACCTTGTCGAGTACGATACGTCCCATGGTCTCCGTCCCTATTTGACTGCGCCGAAGGTGAGGCCGCGCACGAGTTGCTTCTGGCTGAACCAGCCGAGGATCAGGATCGGCGCGATGGCCATCGTCGAGGCTGCGCTGAGCTTGGCGAAAAACAGGCCCTCGGGGCTCGAATAGCTGGCGATGAAGGCGGTGAGCGGCGCGGCCTTCGCCGCTGTGAGGTTGAGCGTCCAGAACGCCTCGTTCCAGGCGAGGATGAAGTTCAGGAGCACCGTCGAGGCGATCCCCGGCACCGCCATCGGCGTCAGCACGTGCAGGATCTCCTCCTTGAGCGAGGCCCCGTCCATCCGCGCGGCCTCGAGGATGTCGACCGGGATCTCGCGGAAATAGGTGTAGAGCATCCAGACGATGATCGGCAGGTTGATCAGCATCACCACGATGACGAGGCCGGTGCGGGTGTCGAGCAGGCCGAGGCGGATGAACATCAGGTAGATCGGGTAAAGCACGCCCACCGCCGGCAGCATCTTGGTGGACAGCATCCACAGGAGGATGTCCTTGGTCCGCTTCGACGGCACGAAGGCCATCGACCATGCGGCGGGCACCGCGATCATGGTGCCA
>JBNKWI010000192.1:0-2761 GCA_050299695.1 Paracoccaceae bacterium | reverse complement strand
CGACAAGCCCCGCTGTTTCGGATCCGCCAACGCGCTCTACGCCACCTATCACGACGTGGAATGGGGTGTGCCGGTGCATGACGACCGGGCACTTTTCGAGATGCTGATCCTCGAAGGCGCCCATGCCGGGCTCAGCTGGGAGACGATCCTCAGGAAACGGGAGAACTACCGGGCGGTCTTTCACCATTTCGATGTGGACCGTGTGGCCGCGATGACCGACGCGGAACTGGCGGCGGCGCTGGAAAACCCGGGCATCGTGCGGCACCGGCAAAAGGTGGCGTCCGCGCGGAAGAACGCGCAAGTCTTCCAGGCGATCCAGCGCGAGACGGGCAGCTTCGACGGCTGGCTCTGGAACTGGGTCGGCGGCGCCCCCTTGGTGGGCGACTGGTCGACCAGGGCCGAGATCCCGGCAACAACACCGGTGAGCGACGCGCTCTCGAAGGACCTGAAGAAGCGCGGAATGAGCTTCGTCGGTTCGACGATCGTCTACGCTTACATGCAGGCGGTGGGCCTCGTGAACGATCACTACCAAAGCTGCTGGCGGTACGGGGTGTGATCCGGACGAATGCGCGCAAGGCGCGCATACGATCTTCGTTGCCTATTGGGGCTCCGCCCCAAACCCCGGAGTATTCTCGGCCAGATGAGGGAGCCGTCCCAGGTTCCGCACCCCGTTCCGGATCCAGAACGGGTTGCTTCACCCTGCGCGGTCATCGACGCTCCCGCCTGTACCGCCCCGCGAGCCTCGGCGAAGGGGGTTGACAGGCTCCTAATTCATCTGACCGGAAATACTCTGAGGGAGCCGACCGCAGGGAGGCGGGGGCGAAGCCCCCTTCCTTCACCTCAACCGGCGCAGGATCTCGTAGCTCGCGTAACCGTCCGGCACCATGCCCTGCGCCCGCTGGAAGGCGCGGATCGCCGCGATGGTGTTCGGGCCGATGATCCCGTCGGCGCCGCCGGTGTCGTAGCCCGCACGGGTCAGCCGCTCCTGCATCTCCTTCCGCTCAGCGAAGGCCAGGAACCGGTCGTCGCGCGGCCAGTCGGCGCGGAGCGGGCCGCCGCCGGCGATCCGGTCGGCGAGATGGCCGACGCCGATCACATAGGCATCGGCGGCGTTGTAGCGCGAGATCACCTTGAAATTGTCGAAGATCATGAAGGCCGCGCCGCGGGCGCCGGCGGGCAGGAGGATCGAGGCGCGGCCGTAGTCGGGCACCGGCCTGCCTGCGACGTCGCGCACGCCCAGCGCGGCCCATTCGCCCGGGCTCTTGCGGATCCGCGTCCCGGCCTGAGCATAGTCGAACCCGCGCGGTAGCACGACCTCGACACCCCAGGGCTGGCCCATGGTCCAGCCGTAATGCGCGAGATAGGCGGCGGTCGAGGCGAGCGCGTCGGTCGGGTCATCGGACCAGATGTCGCGTTTGCCGTCGCCGCGGAAATCCTGCGCATAGGCGAGGTAGGAAGTGGGGATGAACTGGGTGTGTCCCATCGCCCCGGCCCAGCTTCCGGTCATGTGCTTCGGGTCCACATCGCCCGACTGGAGAATGCGGAGCGCGGCGACGAGCTGGTCCTCGAAGAACTTGCCCCGGCGCCCGTCGAAGGCCAACGTCGCGAGGGCGCCGATCACCGGAGTGTCGCCGCGCCGCGTGCCGTAGGCGCTTTCGAGCCCCCAGACCGCAGCGACCACCTCCGCCTCGACGCCGTAGCGCGCCTCGATTTCGGCGAGAAGCTTTCGGTTCTGGCGCAGTGCGGCACGGCCGTTGCGGATCCGCTCCTCCGAGGCAACAATGTCGAGATATTCCCAGATCTGCTTGGTGAACTCCGTCTGGTTGCGATCCTTCTCGATCACTTCGGTATCGTACTGGACGCCACGGAACGCCGCGTCGAACACCTGGGCGCGGATTCCCTGCGCCAGCGCGCGCTTGCGGAATCCCGCGATCCAGCGGTCGAAAGCTATATTCGATGTCGTGGAAGCTGCCACCGTCACCGGTCCCTTCGAGCTCATCCGGAGATGCGGTCGGGGCGAGGCCTCCGGGGCGAACGCTTCGGCGAATACCGGGAGGGCCGCCAACGCGGCGGCGGCGAATGCCAGGGCAAGACGCATGTGAACACTCGGCTCATCTTTTTTGCTGCTCTGGGCTCAGCCTAGCATGCCCGGAAGGAGCCGTGAACAGCGCAGCGGTCCACCCGCGAGGTTTCGCCGTTCAGCGGCGGCGGCGAGTGACCTTGCGCTTGCCCGAGGGCCGCCCGGGACCACGCCGTGTGCGGTTCTGCGCGCCGGGCCCGGGCATCGCGCGGTCGTCGAGTTCGAGAAGTTCCAGCATCAGTCCGCCTGTCACCGGAATAGCCTCGGCGAGGCGCACCGTGACGCGCTGGCCGATCGAGATTTCAACGCCGGTATCGGCGCCCATCAGCGTTTGGCTCTTGCGGTCGAAATGGAAGAATTCCCGGCCGATGGAGCGGATCGGGATCAGCCCGTCGGCCCCGGTCTCATCGAGCTTCACGAAGGCGCCGAAGCGGGCGATGCCGGAGATCCGTCCCTGCATCTCGGTGCCGACCCGTTCGGAAAGATAGGCAGCAAGGTAGCGGTCGGTCGTGTCGCGCTCGGCCATCATCGAGCGGCGCTCGGTCTCGGAAATGTGCTGCGCGGTGCGCTCCAGCCGGTCGAACTCCTCGGGTGTGAGACCATCATCGCTCCAGCGATGCGCGGCGATCAGCGCGCGATGCACTACGAGGTCCGAATAGCGGCGAATCGGTGAGGTGAAAT
>JBNKWI010000191.1:0-2924 GCA_050299695.1 Paracoccaceae bacterium | reverse complement strand
GCGCCGTTCGACCTCTTTCTCGCCGCCGATGCCGCGCGGCCCGCGGCGCTGGAGGAGGCCGGCCGCAGTGCCGGGCGGGAAACCTACGCGCTCGGGCAGCTCGTCCTTGTCGCGCGCACGCCGCTCGGCGACCCCGCGAAGGCGATGGAGGGCCGTACCGTGGCGCTCGCCGATCCGGCGGTGGCGCCCTATGGCGCGGCGGCGGCCGAGGTGCTGGAAAAGCTCGGCGCAACGCCGGGTTCGCTGGTCTATGGCGACAGCGTGGGGCAGGTGGCGGCGCTCTTCACGACCGGCAATGCCGAGATGGCGTTTCTCGCGGCCTCGCAGCTGCCGCTCCTCGGTGACGAGGTCCAGGCAGCCCGGTTCGACGGGCTCTACGCGCCCATCGTGCAGGACGCCGTGCTGCTCGATCATGGCGCGGAGAAGGCGGCGGCGCGCGGATTCTTCGACTATCTCGCCAGCCCGGACGCGGCGGAGGCGATCCGCGCGGCGGGCTACGGGGTGCCCGAATGACGGGGATCTGGCCGGCGGTGCTGATCAGCGTGAACCTCGCGCTGGCGACCACGCTCATCCTGATCGTCCTGTCCCTGCCGCTCGCCTGGTGGCTCGCCACCACGCGCTCGCCCCTGCGCACCGTCATCGAGGCGCTGACGACGCTACCCCTGGTGCTGCCGCCCACGGTGCTCGGCTTCTACCTGCTGATCCTGTTCAGCCCCGAGACAGCGCTCGGCGCGGCCTGGGTGCGGCTCACCGGCGAGACGCTGGCCTTTTCCTTCACCGGTCTCCTCCTTGCCTCCTGCCTCTACTCGCTGCCCTTCGCGGTGCAGCCCCTCCAGACCGCCTTCGCCTCGGCCGGGATCGGCGCGATGCAGGCGGCGCGCAGCCTCGGCGCCACGCGGGGCGATGCGTTCCGTACCATCGCGCTGCCACTCGCCCGGCGCGGGCTCCTGACCGCCGCGGTCCTGAGCTTCGCCCATACGCTGGGCGAGTTCGGCGTGGTGCTGATGGTGGGCGGCAATATCCCCGGCCGGACGCGGGTGATCTCCATCGAGATCTTCACCGCGGTCGAGACGCTCGACTACCGCACCGCGCATATGCTCTCGGGCGGGCTCCTGGCCTTCTCCTTCGTGGTGCTCCTGATCCTCTACGCGCTGAACGGGCGCGCGGCGCGGACCCTTGGCTGAGCTCGCCTTCGATATCGCCCTGTCACGGGCGGGCGAGGTCTTTGCCTTCGAGGGCGCGATCCCGCTCGAGGGTGTCACGGCGGTGATGGGCCCGTCGGGGAGCGGCAAGACCACGCTTCTGATGGCGCTTGCCGGGCTCGAGCGGCGTGTGCGCGGCGATATCCGCTTTGGCGACACGGTCTGGGCGCGCGGGCGGCGCGGGTTGAGGCCCGAGGCGCGGCGGGTGGGCTTCGTGTTCCAGGAGGGGCGGCTGTTCGCGCATCTCACGGTGGCCGACAACCTCGCCTACGGGGCGCGGCGACGCAAGGTGCATGCCTCTGCCGTGCAGGGCATCGCCGAGGGGATGGGGCTTTCCGGCCTGATGGACCGACGGCCCGCCACGCTCTCGGGTGGCGAGAGCCGGCGGGTCGCGGTGGCCCGCGCGCTCGCCTCGGGGCCGGAGATCCTGTTCATGGACGAGCCGCTCTCGGGGCTCGACGACGATGCCAAGGCGCAGGTGCTGCCCTACCTGTCCCGCGCGGTGGCGGTCTCGGGGATTCCGGTGGTCTATGTCACCCATTCGCGCGCCGAGGTGACGCGCTTCGCCGACCGGGTGCTGCGGGTCGCGCGCCGGCGGGTCGTGGGCTGGGACGCGCCGCCGCCGGCGCTCGCAGTGACGGTGGTGGAGGCCGGGCACGGCCGGGTGATCGTCGATCTCGACGGCGCGCGGCTGGTGCTGCCGGGCTATGGCCGGCCCGGCGATGCGCGGCGGATCGCGCTCGAGGAGAACAGCGTTCTGTTGTCGCGCGACGCGCCGGGGCCGAGCGGCGCGCCGCTGGTGATCCGGGCCGAGGTCGCGGAGATTCGGCAGAAGCCCTCGGGCGCCGAGCTGACGCTCCGGGTGGCGGGGCAGGGGCTGCGCTGGCGCATCGATCCCGCCTCGGTCCTGGCCGCGCGCCCGCCTGGCCCGGGCGAAATAATCTGGATGTCGATCCTCGCCGCAACCTTGCGCTGAGCCGGTGCGCGGAACGGGCGGTGTACGGGTTGTGTACGGGTTGTGCCGGGCCGGATTCGGGGTTGCGCGCCTGCGCACAGGCTCCGTGCGGAAAACCGCAAGCGCCTCACGAAGACGCGATTTCTGCGCGAGCGAACCCCTGTTAGCCTGACCGAAAACCGCATCCAGGAGGAACGTTTCCCATGAAGAAATTCGGCAAGATTTCCCTGTCCGCGCTGACCGTCGCCGCCCTCGCCAGCGCCGCTCTCGCCGCGAGCCATGGCGGCGAACTTCCGGCCCCGGTGAAGGCGCGGCAGGCGCATATGTCCTTGAACGGGTTCAATATCGGGGTCCTCGCCGGCATGGCGCGCGGCAAGATCGACTACGACGCCGCCACCGCTTCGGGCGCCGCGAAGAACCTCGCCGCGCTCGCCAGCATGGACTACTCGCGCTACTGGGAGCCGGGCACCGACAGCGACAGCCTCGCCGGTACCCGCGCGCTGCCGGCGATCTGGGCGAATTCCGACGACGTCATCGCCAAGGCGACCGCCCTCGCGACCGCGACCACGGCCCTGGCCGGCACCGCCGGTGACGGCCTCGAAGCGCTCCAGACCGGCCTCGGCCCCGTCGGACAAGCCTGCGGCGCTTGCCACAAGGCCTATCAGCTTCCGGAGAACTGATCGGACGGGTCCCGCGCGGAGATGCGCCGCGGCCTTGCCCTTTTCGCCATCGTCTCCGCGCTGGCACTCGGCGCGGGGCTCTATCTG
>JBNKWI010000190.1:0-2990 GCA_050299695.1 Paracoccaceae bacterium | reverse complement strand
CTACAACGTCATGCATTCCCAGCGCGGGCTCATCAACCTGTTCCATTCCGACGGACAGCGCGACGCCTTCGTGCGGCGCGGGAATTCGATGGCGATCCAGGGCGACGACGCGATCCTTCTCGACCGTGATGGCGTGCGCCGCCATCTGCCCTTTCTGGATTTCGACAACGTCCGTTTCCCGATCTACGGCGGGTTGCTGCATCCCCGTGGCGGCACCGCGCGCCACGACGCCGTGGCCTGGGGCTATGCTCGGGGCGCCGATGCGCGTGGCGTCGATCTCATCCAGAACTGCGAGGTCACCGGTATCGACATCGAGAACGGCCGCGTCACAGGGGTCCAGACCACGCGCGGTGCGATCAAGGCGAAAAAGGTCGGGATCGTCGTCGCGGGGCGCTCCGGGCAGGTCGCGGCGATGGCCGGGATGCGTTTGCCGATCGAGAGCCACATCCTCCAGGCCTTCGTGACCGAGGGGCTCAAGCCGATGATCGACCATGTGGTCTCGTTCGGCATGGGGCATTTCTACATCTCGCAATCCGACAAGGGCGGGCTCGTCTTCGGCGGCGATCTCGATTTCTACGCCTCCTACGCCGCGCGGGGGAACCTGCCGATGAAGGAGCATGTGATGGAAGCCGCGATGACGCTGATGCCGGCGATCGGCAAGGCGAAGGTGCTGCGGAGCTGGGGCGGGATCATGGACATGACCCCAGACGGTTCGCCGATCATCGACCGGTCCCCTATCGACGGGCTCTACCTCAATTGCGGCTGGTGCTATGGCGGCTTCAAGGCCACTCCCGGCTCGGGCTACGCCTTCGCGCATCTCCTGGCCCAGGACCGCCCGCACGAGAGCGCCGCGCGCCTCCGGCTCGACCGGTTCCGGACGGGCAGGGGGCTCATGGACGAAGAGGGCACCGGCTCTCAGCACAATCTGCATTGAGGGTGGTTGCCGTGGGATTTGAGTATTTTTGCCAGGAAGAAGGGGCGGGCGCGTGAGGCTGACCTGCCCGCATTGCGGCGAGAGGGACAGCCGCGAATTCACCTATCGCGGCCATGCGCTCGCGCTCGACCGGCCCGCGCCCGACGCCGGCGAGGCGGCCTGGGACGACTACCTCCACAATCGCGAGAACCCGGCGGGCTGGACCGAGGATCTCTGGTATCACATTCCCTGCCGCACCTGGCTCACTGCCGAGCGCAACACCGTGACGCACGAGATCCGCGCGACCCGCGCCGCTTCGGAGCGCCCGTCATGAGGGTCGACGGGTACGGCCTTGTCGACCGCGGCCGCGAGATCGGCTTTTCCTTCGACGGCGCCTGGCTGAAGGGCCATCCGGGCGACACGCTGGCTTCGGCGCTGATGGCGAACGGCGTCCGGCTCCTCGGCCGCTCCTTCAAGTATCACCGACCGCGCGGAGTGCTGACCGCCGGCTCGGAAGAACCCAACGCGCTCGTCACCATCGGCCGGGGCGCCGGCCAGACTCCCAATGTCCGCGCCACGGTGCAGGAGCTATTCGAGGGGCTCGAGGCGCGCCCGCAGAACGCCTGGCCCGCGCTCCGCCACGATCTCCTTGCCGTCAACGATCTCTTCGCGCCGTTCTTCGGCGCCGGCTTCTACTACAAGACCTTCATGTGGCCGCGCGCCTTCTGGGAGCGGGTCTACGAGCCGATGATCCGTCGCGCGGCGGGTCTCGGCGCGCTCTCGGGGCAGACCGACACGGCCCGGAACGAACGCGCCTGGGCGCATTGCGATCTTTTGGTGATCGGGGCGGGCCCGGCCGGGCTGATGGCCGCGCTGACGGCGGGCCGGGCCGGCGTCGACGTGATCCTCGCCGAGGAGGACAGCCGCGCCGGCGGACGCCTGCTGGCCGAGGCCGAGGAGGTGGGCGGCACGCCCGCGCTGCGCTGGATCGGTTCGGTGCTCGAGGAGCTCTGGTCCCTGCCCAATGTCCGGATCAAGGAGCGCACCAGCGTCACCGGCGCCTATGACCAGGGAACCTGGGGCGCGCTCGAACAGGTGGCGCTGGACCGCCGCGATCCCGGCGGGCGGCCGCTCGAATGTTTCTGGCGGATCGTCGCGAAACGCGCGGTGCTCGCTACCGGCGCGCTGGAGCGCCCGATCGCCTTCCGCGACAACGACCGCCCCGGCATCCTCATGGCTGGTGCCGCGCGCGCTTATCTGCACCGCTGGGGCGCGGTGCCGGGCAAGCGCATGGCGGTTTTCGGCAACAATGACGATGCCCACCGCACCGCCCGCGATCTCGCGGCGGCGGGCGTGTCGGTGACGGCGGTCATAGATTCGCGGGACGGCATTGATCTCAAGGGAGATTTCCCGGTCTTCGGAGGCGCCACAGTCACCGGAACCGCCGGGCGCCACGGGCTCCGCTCGATCACCATCGACCAGGGGGGGAAGAGCCACCGGATCGAGGCCGACGCGCTCGCGGTCTCGGGCGGCTGGAACCCCTCGGTCCATCTCGCCTGCCACATGGGCGCCCGCCCGGTCTGGCGCGAAGAGATCGCCGGCTTCGTGCCACCCGACGAATCCGTCCCCGGCCTGATCCCCTGCGGCGCCGCGAGTGGTGTGTTTTCCACCGCCGGCTGCCTCGCCGATGGCCACCGCGCCGCCGCCCTTGCGCTCGAGGCCCTCGGGAAAACCGCGCCGAAGCCGGAGATTCCAGACGCGTCCGACACCCCCTACCGAATCGGCGCGCTCTACCATGTGCCCGGCACGGGCCGTGCCTGGCTCGATTTCCAGAACGACGTCACGGTGAAGGACGTGAAGCTCGCCGCGCAGGAGAATTTCCGCTCGGTCGAACACATGAAGCGCTACACCACCCAGGGCATGGCGACCGACCAGGGCAAGTCGTCGAACGTGGCCGCGCTTGCCGTGCTCGCCGAGGCGACCGGCCGCACGATTCCCGAGACCGGCACCACCACCTTCCGCCCGCCCTATGTGCCCGTTTCCATCGCCGCGATGGGCGCGGGCGCGCGTGGCAAGG
>JBNKWI010000189.1:0-2995 GCA_050299695.1 Paracoccaceae bacterium | reverse complement strand
CGGCACCGTCACCTCATGCTTCCTGACCGGCCTGCCCTGGGCAATCTCTTCCAGCGCATCCCGCCACCATTGCAGCCGCATCTCCCCGATCATCGGCTCGGACGCCACCCAAGGCGCGCGCGCGACTTCCACGTTGAAGGCATAGAGCGGAAACAGCACCCGGCGCGCTTCAACCGGCACGGCCATCGCCGCCAAGTGCCGGTCGGGATCACCCTTCGCCACGATGTCGGCACAGGCCTGAAGGCTCATGACCGCCGCACGACGAACAGGCTGTAGGCGATCTCCTCCCGCGCCGCCTGCCAGCGGGCGATCTCTGCGCGGTGTTCGGCCATGGCCGCGGCCACCTCCGGCGATTGCTCTGTCTCGTCCAGCTTGTCGAGCCGCGCCAACATCGGCCCGTAATAGGCCGCCCAGGGCGCGTCCACGACCCAGCGCTGACCGACTATGCCGTAACCGGCGCGGTGGATCTCCGCCTCGATCTCGGCCCGGCTCTTCACCTCGTACTCTTCTGCCCAGAAGGCCCGCGCCGCCTCGGACGGTGGCTCGATCATCCAGCAGGGCTCGCTGAAGGCCACCGCGCCGCCCGGCACGATATGCGGCATCCACGCCGCCAGCACCTTCTGAACTCCATGAAAGTAAACCGCACCTGCGCTCCAGATCAGGTCGTAGGTCTCCGATAGCGCAAGGTAACTCCGCTCCTCAACCTCGACCCGCTTGCCGAACCGCGCCGCCCGCCGCTTCGCCGCCTCGACGAAATGCGGTACCTTCTCCAGCGCCAGAACCTCCGCCTCCGGCCGCGCTTCCGCCAGCGTCACTGCATCGGCCCCAGGCCCGCAGCCCGCATCGACAATCCGCGCCTTGGCTGGCGTCCCCGCCACCTCCAGCGCCCAGAGCACATCCGCCGCCTCCCCCGGCCCCTCGCGCAGCAGGTCGCGATGGATGGTGAAGAAGGCCTCCGGCGGGATCATTCCGCCGCCTCCGCCGGTCGGCTCTCCTGCACCAGCTTCCAGACGATCGCATCCAATAGCGCCTGGAACGACGCATCGACGATGTTCGATGACACGCCCACCGTCGCCCAGGCCCGTCCGTCATCATCGGCGAAGTCTATAATGACCCGTGTGACGGCCTCGGTGCCGCCCTGGGTGATCCGCACCTTGAAGTCGGTCAGATGCACGTCGTCGATCTGGCTCTGATACGGCCCCAGGTCCGATTTCAGCGCCTGCCACAAAGCGTTGACCGGCCCGTCATCCTGAATGTCGGTCGCGTGCTCATTCTTGAAGTAACTCGTCCGCGCGCCTTCGCGCGTGGAGATCGTGACGACGGCTTCCGACTCCACAACGATCTCGCCCTTCGCGTTCCGCCGCCGCTCCGAGATCACCCGGTAGCGTTCCACGTCGAAATATTTGGGCGCCAGCCCCAGTTCCCGCCGCGCCAGAAGCTCGAAACTCGCCTGCGCGCTGTCATAGGCAAAGCCCGCACTCTCGCGCTGCTTCACCGCGTCGAGAATGCGCATCAATGCCGGATCGCCCTTCTTGACCGCCAGCCCCATTTCCGAGAGCCGCCGGATCAGGTTCGACTGCCCCGCCTGGTTCGACATCGGCACAATCCGGGTGTTTCCAACCAGCGCCGGGTCGATATGCTCATAGGTCGTCGGATCCTTGACGATAGCGCTCGCATGAAGCCCAGCCTTATGCGCAAAGGCTGACGACCCGACATAAGGCGCCGAGCGCAGAGGCACCCGGTTCAGAATCTCGTCCAGGTGCCGGCTAGTCCGCGTCAGATCCGCCAGCCCCTCTCGGCTCACCCCGATATGGAAGCGGCTCGCATAAGGCTCCTTCAGGAGCAGCGTCGGGATCAGCGTCGTCAGGTTCGCATTCCCACAGCGCTCCCCCAGCCCGTTCAGCGTCCCCTGCACCTGCCGCGCGCCCGCATCGACTGCCGCGAGGCTCCCCGCCACCGCGTTCCCGGTATCGTCGTGCGTATGGATGCCCAGATGATCGCCGGGGATACCGGCCTCAATCACCGCGCGGGTGATCTCCCCCACCTCATGCGGCAGCGTGCCCCCGTTGGTGTCGCAAAGCACCACCCACCGGGCGCCAGCCTCGTAAGCCGTCTTCAGACAGTCGAGCGCATAGCCGGGGTTCGCCTTGTATCCGTCGAAGAAATGCTCCGCATCGAACAGTGCCTCCCGCCCCTTGGCAACCAGATGCGCAACGCTCTCGCGGATATTGATCAGGTTCTCCTCCAGCGTGATCCCGAGCGCGGTATCGACGTGGAAGTCATGGGTTTTCCCGACGAGACAAACCGCAGGCGTATTCGCGTTGAGCACGGCCGCCAGCACATCGTCATTCTCCGCCGACCGCCCCGCCCGCTTGGTCATCCCGAAGGCGGCGAAGGTCGCCCGCGTCTGCGGCCTGCTCTCGAAAAACGCCGAGTCGGTCGGGTTCGCCCCCGGCCACCCGCCCTCGATATAGTCGAGCCCGAGCGCATCCAGCGCCCGCGCGATCTGCATCTTTTCATCGGTCGAGAACTGGACGCCCTGGGTTTGCTGCCCGTCACGGAGGGTCGTGTCGAAGAGGGAGAGGGGTTCTTTGGTCATCGGTCAAACCTCGCCGAAGGGTTCGCAGGCCGGGCAGCGCCCGACCCGAGGGGCGGCGTCGAGCTTGGCACAGCCTCATCGCCGCACACGCGTCGAGCTTCTGGAAAACGTTGCAAAAGCGCCCGCCCCTGGGGGCGGGTCGGGCGCTGCCCGGCCTGCGGCCGGGCGTGTCGGTTGTGCTAAACATCATTTAAGCGCCTCCCGTTTGGTCGGGTCGAAGTCTGGTCCGGGCACCAACTCAATCGATTCCTTGTTCATACGAACTTCGATGCCTGCCTGCGCGTACCGGCTTTTCAACCGGTCGACTTGACTGAAATCTTTGCTCTCTTTTGCCTCAACTCTCGCATTGGACATTTCAAGCGCCAGACGGTCCAAATCAACCGCCGACAGTTTCGC
>JBNKWI010000188.1:0-3182 GCA_050299695.1 Paracoccaceae bacterium | reverse complement strand
TGAACGGCATCGAGACGATCTATAACGTCCCGGGCATCCCGATCACCGATCTCGGCCGCTACGCCCAGGCGCAGGGCATGCGCGTGCTGTCGTTCCGCCACGAGCAGCACGCGGGCTATGCCGCCGCGGCCGCGGGGTTCCTGACCAAGAAGCCGGGCATCTGCATGACGGTGTCCGCGCCCGGTTTCCTGAACGGGCTGACCGCGCTGGCCCATGCCACCACCAATTGCTGGCCGATGATCCTGATCTCGGGCTCCTCCGAGCGCGAGATCGTCGACCTGCAGCGCGGCGACTACGAGGAGATGGACCAGCTCGCCATCGCCCGCCCGCATGCAAAGGCCGCCTACCGCATCCTTCACGCCGAGGACATCGGTCTCGGCGTCGCCCGCGCGATCCGCGCAGCACTCACGGGGCGTCCGGGCGGCGTCTATCTCGATGTCCCGGGCGCGCTCCTGGGCCAGGTGATGGACGCCGCCGAAGGTGCGAAGTCGCTGATCGAAGTGGTTGATCCCAATCCGAAAAGCGTCCCCTCGCCCGAGGCGATCTCGCGCGCGGTCGATATCCTGAAGTCGGCGAAGAAACCGCTCCTCATCATCGGCAAGGGCGCGGCCTACGCCCAGTGCGACGACAGGATCCGGGAACTGGTCGAAACGCTCGGCTTCCCCTACCTGCCGATGTCGATGGCCAAGGGCCTCCTGCCCGACACCCATCCGCAATGCGCCTCGGCCGCCCGCTCGCTGGTACTCAAGGAAAGCGATTGCGTGTTCCTGATCGGCGCACGACTGAACTGGCTTCTGAGCCACGGCCAGGGCAAGGCCTGGGGCGAGAAGGGCGCCAAGAAATTCGTGCAGATCGACATCGAGCCGACCGAGATGGACTCGAACCAGAAGATCTCGGCGCCGCTGATCGGCGACGTGGAAAGCTGCGCCACGGCGCTGCTCGCCGCCATCGGATCGGACTGGAAAAAGCCCGACGAGAGCTGGACCGGCGCGGTGCGCTCCAAGGTTCTGGCCAATGTCGAGAAGATGGCGCCGCGCCTGAAGAACAACAACTCGCCGATGGACTACCAGGGCTCGCTCGGCGTGTTGAAGGATATGATCGCCGAGAACCCCGACGTGGTGCTGGTCAACGAGGGCGCCAATGCGCTCGACCAGTGCCGCTCCATCGTCGACATCCACAAGCCCCGCAAGCGGCTCGACGTGGGCACCTGGGGGATCATGGGCATCGGCATGGGCTCGGCGGTCGCCGCCGCGGTCGAGACCGGGAACCAGGTTCTCGCCGTCGAGGGCGACAGCGCCTTCGGATTCTGCGGCATGGAGATCGAGACGGTCTGCCGCTACAACCTGCCGGTCTGCATCGTCATCATGAACAACAACGGCATCTATCGCGGCGATGGCGAAAACTGGTCGGGCGGCGAAGACCCCGCGACCACCGTCTTCGTCAAGGGCGCGCGCTACGACCTGATGATGCAGGCCTTCGGCGGCGAAGGCGTGACCGTCGACAACCCCGATGCGCTGCGCCAGGCCGTGAAGGACGCCTTCGCGAGCCGCAGGCCGACCTTGATCAATGCAGTGATCGCCGAGGGAGCCGGCAAGGAAAGCGGCAATATCGGCAATCTGAACCCATCCTCGGTGGTGGCGCAGGCGCGCTATCCGCAGGCAAAGAAGATCTGAACTAGGAAGCGTAACGATGAAAGCTCTTGAAGGCGTCAAGATCCTCGACTTCACCCACGTCCAGTCGGGACCGACCTGCACGCAGCTCCTGGCCTGGTTCGGCGCCGACGTGATCAAGGTCGAGCGTCCCGGCGTCGGCGACGCGACGCGCAAGCAGCTCGTGGACGTGCCCGGGGCCGACAGCCTCTACTTCACGATGCTGAATCACAACAAGCGGTCGATCGAGCTGAACTCGAAGAACGAGACCGGCAAGGAAGTGCTGACTCGCCTCATCAAGGAGTGCGACGTGATGGTCGAGAACTTCGCGCCGGGCGCGCTCGACCGCATGGGTTTCGGCTGGGAAAAGGTCCAGGAACTCAACCCCAGGATGATCATGGCCTCGGTCAAGGGCTTCGGCCCGGGCAAGTACGAGGACTGCAAGGTCTACGAAAACGTCGCCCAGTGCGCGGGCGGCGCGGCCTCGACCACGGGCTTCCTCGACGGGCCGCCACTTGTGACGGGCGCGCAGATCGGTGACAGCGGAACCGGCCTGCATCTCGCCCTCGGGATCGTGACCGCGCTCTACCAGCGCGAGAAGTCGGGCCGCGGCCAGAAGGTGCTCGCGCCGATGCAGGACGGGGTGATCAACCTCTGCCGCGTCAAGTTGCGCGATCAGCAGCGCCTCGAAGCGGGCCCGCTCAAGGAGTATTCCCAGTACGGAGAGGGCATCCCCTTCGGCGATGCGACGCCACGGGCGGGCAACGATTCCGGCGGCGGCCAGCCCGGCAGAATCCTTAAATGCAAGGGCTGGGAGACCGATCCGAACGCCTACACCTACTTCATCACCCAGGCCGCCGTCTGGGAGAAGGTCTGCGACGTGATCGGCGCGCCAGAGTGGAAAACCAAGGACGGCTACGCCACCCCGGCCGAGCGGCTCGACAAGCTCAACGAGATCTTCGGCCGGATCGAGCAATGGACGATGACCAAGACCAAGTTCGAGGTCATGGACATCTGCAACCCGCTCGACATCCCCGTGGGCCCGATCCTGTCGACCAAGGAGATCATGGAAGACGACGGGCTGCGGGCGACCGGTACCATCGTCGATGTCGATCATCCGAAACGCGGCAAGTACGTCTCGGTCGGCTGCCCGATCAAGCTTTCGGACTCGCCTGTGGATGTCACCCGCTCACCACTTCTGGGCGAGCACACCCTGGAGATCCTCGAGCATGTCCTGGGCTACACCGGAGAGGATCTGGACCGCGTTGTGAAATCGGGCGCGGTCGGCGAGCCGAATAGGCTTGCAGCAGAGTAAGCGTAGTGTTTCAATAACTTAGGGACGCGGTTGGAGTATCGATAGCCTACAAGAACGTCGCAACCAGCACAGGCGGTGAAGCCGGTATGAAACCGGCCACGCCAAGGGAGGAACGTATGCGTTTGATCGTGATGGGGCAGCAAGCCTTCGGGAAGGATGTGCTTGCCAAGCTCCTGGACACCGGAACCGACGAGATCGTGGCCGTCTATTGCGAGCCC
>JBNKWI010000187.1:0-3236 GCA_050299695.1 Paracoccaceae bacterium | reverse complement strand
CCCGCCTTGCGCCCGAACAGACCCTCGAGCGGCGGACCGGCCCGGCGCCGGCCATCGCCCTGGAGCGTGTGGCAGATCGAGCATTTGCGCATGAACTGGCGTTCGCCGTTTGAGACCTCGCCCGGATCGACATGGAATTTGCGCTCGATCTCGGCCATGCGCGGCGCGTCCTCGCCGGCGCCGAGCGGCCAGAGATAGGCCTCGTCGGCGATCCCGCCCGCGACGATGCCCTCGCCCGAGCCGGTGAAGGCGAGCGCCCAGATCGGGCCGTTGAGGGCGGCGTGGAAATCGTACTCGATGCTCCATGTCGCGGTGTCCACCACCATGATGTAGCCCTGCCCGTCGCCCACCGCGAGCCGCCCGCCGTCCGGCGACCGGGCCAGCGCCAGGATCGGGCGGCGGTCGGCGGTCAGGTCGGCGAGGGTCGCGCCGGTCGCGAGATCGAGAACGCGGGTGCCGCCGTCGAGCGCGCCATAGGCGATCCAGCCGGCGGCCTCGTCGAGCGCGATCACGTTGATGCCGAAGCCATGGGCCGCGAGGCGGCGGAGCGGCGTCCAGTCGGCCGTGTCCCATTCCAGGAGCGTGCCGTCATAGGACGCGGTGTAGAGCCGCGACCCGTCGCCGGACCAGGCGGTGGCGTTCACCGGCCCGTCATGCTCGGTGAGTTCGGCGAGGCTTTGGCCGGTCCCGATATCCCAGATCCGCACCGACCTGTCCCAGCTTGCCGAGGCGAGGCGCGTGCCGTCGGCGGTGGCGGCGAGGTCGAAGACCTTGCCCTTGTGGCCTTCGAGGGTTCGGAGCGGCTTGCCGGTGGCGAGGTCCCAGAGGATCACGGCGAAATCGTCGCTGCCGGTGGCGGCGCGGCCACCGGGGAGGAAGATCGCGGTATTGACGGCGGCGGCGTGGCCTTCGAGCCAGCGCGGGGGATCCCCCGAGAGCGCCCAGAGCCCGGCGGAATTGTCGAAGCTCGCGGTGAGGAGGGATTTGCCGGAGGGGTCGACCGCGACCGACATCACCGGGCCGCCATGGCCGGCGAAGGTGCGGAACTCCTCGGCGCGCAGCGGTGCCGCCAGAAGCGCAAGCAGCATCACGAGGCGCGCGGCGGGGGTCATCACTCGGCAGGCGTTGCCTGTGCGGACCCGTCGGAGGCTTTCGCCTCGACCTCCTCGACCCAGAGGCTGTGATGTTCCTTCGCCCAGTTCAGGTCGACCTCGCCCGAGCCCATCGCGTCCCAGGCGCCTTCCATGCCGACAGTGCCGATATAGATATGCGCGACGATGATCGCCATCAGCACGAAGCTGACGATCGCATGCCAGAGCTGGGCGAACTGCATCTCTTCCTGGGGCGCGAGCACCTCGGGCAGCGGCTCGAGGCCGATCCAGCCGGGGGCGCCGAGCTGGTTGAGGATGGTGAAGGTCTTGTCGAAGAGCGGCAGGTCGAAGGGAAAGAGCAGCGAGAGGCCCGAGGCGGCGATCGAGCCGCCGAGCAGGATCACTGCCCAGAAAATGATCTTCTGACCGCCGTTGAACTTCTTCGCGGGCGGATGGCCCTTGCCGACGAGGCCGCCGCCCTTGGCGAACCAGACGAGGTCGGTCCGGTTCGGGATGTTGTGGGCGACCCAGAAGACGAAGACGAGGATCAGGCCGAGGATGAAGGCCCAGGCGACGTTGTTGTGGATCCACTTGGTGTAGGCGAGGAGCGTTTCGGCGGGCGCCCCGCCCTGGCGTGCGAGGATCGCGGCCTCGGTATTGGCGGTGCCGGGCGGCGAGAGGAGAATCTGGCGCGCGAAGAGCGAGTAGAGGCCGGTCAGTCCGAGCAGGATGAACGAGCCGGCGAGGAGCCAGTGGCCGAAGCGTTCGAGCGCGGTGAAGCGGGCGATGGTGATGCCGGCGGGCCCGTGGCTGAGGCGGATCCGGCCGCGCAGGAGGTAGAACAGGGCGAGGAGGACGAGCATCGCCAGGAGCAGGTAGCCGCCCCAGGGGGCGATCGCGACGCGGGTTTTCTGCCACCACATGCCGCCGTCCTGAATCACGGTCTTGGCGGTCGTGCCGCCGGCCGAGACGGTGACGTCTTCGGTTCCGTGGCGGAACTGGTCCCATTGACCGGACTCGGAGACCGGGCCGAGGGTGCCGAGTGGCCCGATGCCGGGTGGGGCGCCATCGGGCGGGGCGATATCGCGCAGCGGGCGGGCGCCGCCTTCGCCGCGCTGGCGGGCGAGGATGTCCTCGAGCGTCTGCCCGCCCTCGGCGGCGGTGACCGGCGGGCTTTCCGGAGGCGAAACCGCCTGCGCGCGGCTGGGGTCGGTCGCGCCGAGCAGGGCCAGGCCGGCGAGGAATGCGATCAACAGGGCGGGTCGTCTCATCGCGTCGGTTCTCCCGTGGTCACGCGACCTGCCGCTTGCGCAGACCGTCGAGCCGTTTCATCGCGTCGAGCGCCCGTTTCAGGTCGCCCTGCGCCTCGAAGGCGTTCGCGAGCGCCTTGCAGTAGCGCTGCTGCCAGGGCTCGTAGCCCAGGGCGACGCAGAGCCGAAGGCCCTCTTCGAGCCGGGCGACGCCCTTGCGGGCCCGGTAGAGCCGCAGGTCGAGCAGGCCGATCCGGTAGAGGACCTGCGCCTCGACGCGGTCGTCGCCGTTCTCGCGGGCCACGGCGAGGGCGTCGGCGAAGCATTCCTCGGCGCGGTCGTAGCGTCCGGCCTTCGAGTGGACGGCGCCGAGCATCTCGAGCGCGTAGGGTAGCACGACCCGGTTCTGGCGGCTGCGCGCCGCCGCCACCGCGCCGAGGGCGGCACCAAAGGCGTCGTCGTCCTCGTTCAGGTCGATATAGAAACGCGCGAAATTGTGCAGGGCCCGGGCGCGGCCGCAGAGATCGGCGATGTCCAGGGCCTGGGAGTAGTGCGCGCGCGCGGCTTCGGCACGGCCGAGATGGCGCAGGACGGTGCCCTCGGTGATCAGGAGGCTGGCGCGCGCCGAACTGCCGGAGGTTCCGGCAATTCTCGCGAGACCTGCGGCCCCGGCCGCGCGGGCAAGATCGTAGCGGCCCTTGCTGTAGTGGATGACCGCGAGCATTCCGTCGACCTCGGAAAGGGCTTCGGCGGCATCCGGCGTATCCAGCCTGCCGAGGCATTCCCGGGCCATCCGCGCGTCGGTCTCGGCTTCGGGAAAGGCACCGGTCCACACGCGCGCCCAGGTCATGGTGCGATGGGCCAGCCCGGCCTGGAAATTGTCATCGGCCGCAGA
>JBNKWI010000186.1:0-3238 GCA_050299695.1 Paracoccaceae bacterium | reverse complement strand
CGTGTTTGCCGCGCTCGAGGCGAGTGGCATCGTGGTGCGGCAGAATTTCACCTGCTGCGGGACCTGCGGCGCGGCCGAAATCGCCTACGAGTTCGACGCCTACCGGGAGACCGGCCTTGACGTCCGCGGCTATGCCTTCTTTCACCAGCAGGGAACCGAAGGTGCCATTGACGGCTACGGGCTGAATTTCAGCTACGGCGCCGTCGATCCGGACGCCCCGGACGGCGCGCATGAGGCGATCGGACACGAAGTCGCCGCTGCCCTGCGCGACGACGGTTTCAAGGTCGAATGGAACGGCCGGCTCGACATGTGCCTCATGGTGGAGATCGACTGGAAGCGCCGCTGGGGTTCGCCCCAGCGCTTCGTCCAGCAGGGCTGAACCGCCCGGAACAGGACCCCAGCCCGGCGTTTTCCATCCGTTTCTTCCGGAGATGGGCCGGCGTGGCGCCGGAACCCGCGGAAGGCCCCGGCCTTGAAGGAGCCCATGGCATTCCGGCACGGGCAATGGCGCTTTACTCCGGGTCGCAAGGGCGCAATGGTGCGGCGAAACAGGGGGGAGCATCGGGCCTTGAACAGGGTAGCTGGCGCCGGATTCGATTTCGAGTTCGGCAGATGGAATGTGCGGCACCGCCGCCTGACGCGGCGGCTGGCGGGGTCGGACGATTGGGAGGAATTCGTCGGCACGAGCGAAACGCGCCCGGTGCTCGGCGGCAACGGCAATATCGAGGACAATGTCCTCCACTTCCCGGACGAGACCTACCGCGCCATCGCGATCCGGTCCTTCGACCCGAAGACCGGCACCTGGGCGATCTGGTGGCTCGACGCGCGGGCGCCGCACGTGATCGACGTTCCCGTGATCGGCCGGTTCGAGAACGGACGGGGCGAGTTCCTCGCCGAGGACAGCTTCGAGGGCCGGCCGATCCGAGTCCGGTTCCTCTGGCTCGACACCGATACGCCGACGCCACGCTGGGAACAGGCCTTTTCGGCCAATGGCGGCGCAACCTGGGAAACCAACTGGGAAATGACCTTCGTGCGGCCCTGAGCCCCCTCCGGAAGTCTATCTCGACCGGGCCGGCCTTTTCCTGTGCGATGGGTCCGCGAGTCCCCGTAAGGCGCGCGCCCAACAACGGAGGGAGGAACCCATGTCTGCACCATACAAGGGCGGATGCGAACACGTGCATACGACGGCGACCGGCGAGCCGATCGACAACCACGAATGCCACTGCAACGTCTGCAAGAGCGTGACGAAGCAGCAGCATACCCATGTGGTCTTCTTCAACTACGACGACCTCAAGGTCGACCATCCCGAAAAGCTCGACCGCGTGCCGTTCAACGCCGACAACCCCGACGGACCGCTGGAAATCTGCGTCTGCAAGGAATGCGGCACGCCGATCATGCTCGACGACAAGCTGCACCGGATCCGTGTCGCCGTGCCCAACCTGATGGGCTACTCGGACATTCCCGCGGCGACCTACCACGCGTTCTGGGATACCACCAAGGGCTACGCGAAGCCCGATGACGGCCGCCCGGTCTATGACAGCCTGCGCCCGGATTTCTCCTGGCCGGCCCCGGCAATGGCCTGAGCCACCACTCCCTGACTGACGGACAATTGGCCCCGCCGGCACGCTGCCCGGGGCCCTTTTTCGTCGCCGCGCTCCCACCCTCTTGATCGCGACCGCCGCGGGGTCTATACGCCCCCGGTGCTCCCGGCAGGGAGTCGTCATCAATCGAGAAACGCCGTGGTCGGGGGCATGTCGCTAGGCGCCCGCATCCGGCAAGGAGAAGCGACATGAAACTGAACGATCTCCGGGACAATCCCGGCGCGACGAAGAAACGCATGCGCGTGGGCCGCGGCCCCGGCTCGGGTAAGGGCAAGACGGCCGGCCGCGGGATCAAGGGCCAGAAGTCGCGCTCGGGCGTGGCGATCAACGGCTACGAAGGCGGCCAGATGCCGCTCTACCAGCGGCTGCCGAAGCGCGGCTTCAACAAGCCGAACCGCAAGAGCTACGCCGTGGTGAACCTGGGCATGATCCAGAAATTCATCGAGGCGGGCAAGCTCGGCGCCGAGATCACCGAGACCGAATTGGTCGATTCCGGCCTCGTCCGCCGCAAGCTGGACGGCGTGCGGGTGCTCGCCAAGGGCGAATTCTCGGCCAAGGTGACGCTCTCGGTGACCGGGGCCTCGAAATCGGCGGTCGAAGCCGTCGAGAAGGCGGGCGGCTCGCTCACCGTCGCTGCGAAAGAGGCGGCCGAATAAGCGGTTGTGAACGGGGCCCCAGGCCCCTACATCCCCGTTAGTTTCCAAGCGCCGCCGACCGGAAACGGGAGGGCGGCGCTCGCATGAAAGAGAGAGCCGCATGGCATCCGCAGCAGAACAGATGGCCGCCAACGTCTCCTGGGCGACGCTCGGGAAGGCGACCGAACTCCGGCAACGCATCTTCTTCACCATCGGAGTGCTGTGCGTCTACCGGGTCGGCACCTACATCCCGGTGCCGGGGATCGACGGCCAGGCGCTGAAGGATTTCATGGAGAACGCCGCGGCCGGCCTCGGCGGCGTGTTCAACATGTTCACCGGCGGCGCCATCGGCCGGATGGGCATCTTCGCGCTCGGCATCATGCCCTATATCTCGGCCTCGATCATCATCCAGCTCGTGGCCGCCATGTACGAGCCCCTGAAGCAGCTCAAGAAGGAAGGCGAGCAGGGCCGGGTCAAGATCAACCAGTACACCCGCTACGGCACCGTGCTCCTCGCGACCTTCCAGGCCTACGGGCTCGCGCGCAGCATCGAGGCGGGCGGGCTCGCCCATGATCCGGGCTGGTTCTTCCGCGCGGCGACGGTGATCACGCTCGTGGGCGGTACCATGTTCCTCCTGTGGCTCGGCGAGCAGATCACCCAGCGCGGGGTCGGCAACGGCGTGTCCCTGATCATCTTCGTCGGCATCGTCGCGGGCATCCCCGGCGCGCTGGCGCAGTTCCTCGCCTCGGGCCGCGCAGGCGCGATCTCCACCGGTGCGATCCTCGGCGTCGCGGTGATGATGATCGCGGTGCTGTTCTTCGTGGTGTTCATGGAGCGAAGTCTCAGGAAGATCCATATCCAGTACCCGCGCCGGCAGGTGGGGATGAAGGTCTATGACGGCGGCCATTCGCACCTGCCGATCAAGGTGAACCCGGCGGGCGTGATCCCGGCGATCTTCGCTTCGTCGCTCCTGCTTCTGCCCAACACGATCGCGACCTTCTC
>JBNKWI010000185.1:0-3386 GCA_050299695.1 Paracoccaceae bacterium | reverse complement strand
AAAGGCTACATCTCGGGGCCACGGGGCGAGGTGCCGGTGTTCGGGCGCATCTTGGAGCGGAGCACCGGGTAGGTGATCGACGTGCCGGCGAAGGCTTCGCGGAGGACGATGTAAAGGCCGCTCGCGATGATGATGCCGGCGCCGATCCAGGTGACGCGGTCGGGGGTCTCGTCGAAGAACGCCGCGCCGTAGATCGCGGCCCAGACGATCTGGGAATACTGCATCGGCGCGACGATGGCGGCGTCGGCGCTGGTATAGGCGGCGATGATCAGGAGCCCGGCGGCGAAGGCGAGGGCGGACATCAGCGCCAGCGCGCCCAGATGCTCGACCGGCAGGGGGACATAGGCGAAAGGCAGGATCGCGCCCATCACCAGGAAGTTGCCCATCATCGGGTAGAGCAGAAGGACGGCGCTGCGTTCGTCCTTGCCGATCTTGCGGACGATGATCGAGGCGACCGAGGAGGTGCAGGCGGCGGTGACCGCGGCGGCGTGGCCGAGCTCCAGGTCGGCGCCGCCGGGGCGAATCACGACGAGGACACCGATCAGGCCGGTGACCACCGCGGCCCAGCGATGCGGACCGACATGCTCGCCGAGGACGGGGATCGACAGGACGGTGATCAGGAGCGGCGTGGCGAAGAGGATGGCGTAGACCTGGGCCATCGGGATCGTCGAGAAGGCGTAGAAGGCCGTGACGCCGGTGATCATCGCCGCGCCGGTGCGCAGGAGCGACCACCAGGGATGCACCGGGATCAGCGTGGCCTTCTCGGCGTCGCGCATCAGCATCAGGATCACCAGCGGGAAGGACAGGAGCACGCTGTAGAAAATGATCTGGAAGGTGGAGTAATGCCCGCCCAGCACCTTCACGACTACGTCATGGGTCGAGAAGAACGCAAAGGCGAGCAGCGCGAAGAATGCGCCGCGAAGATTGGAGCGTGCGGAGTCGGTCATCTGGATACGGCTTGACGCGTGGACCGGGCGCAGGAAAAGCCGATCCCGGCGGGAAGGGCAAGGCGGAATGTGCCTTGCCGCCGGCGGGTTTGGCCGGGCGGCGGAGGACCGCCCGGAAAAGCGTCACGTCACTTCCGGCTGAAGACCCGCTTGAGCCAGACGAAGGGCAGGAGCAGGACGAACCAGGCCTTCTTCAGGAGGATAAGCGCCACCGCGAGAAGTCCGGCCTTGGAGGTGAGCACCTTGCCCGCGATCAGGCCGGCGACGCCCACCGCGGCGACCTTGTCGAGCGAGGGGTCGAAATCGGCATAGGTCTTGCCCTCGGTGAATGAGATCATCTGCGCGACTTCGGGCAGGCTTTTCCGGATCGTGCCGAGCTGCGCCATCGAGCCGATGAAGTTCGCATTGAGCACGCCTTCGCGACCGAGCGCGCGGAGCTTGTAGTTGAGCGTGTGTTCGTCGCCCTCGCCGAATTTCAGTTCCAGCGCCCAGTGGAGCTTGCGCTCGATGCGATCGTAGCTCGGCGGAGCGGCCCAACCGATCAGCTCGACCGAGTCGTAACCTGCGCGGACGCGCTCGCGGGAATCATCGCGGGTGTCGGCCTGCATATCCTTCAGGAGCTCGTCGTAGTCGTAGCTCTCCGCGTCCTCGTCCGAGACATAGCCCATCGCGTCGAAATCGAGATCCGCGCCCCAGGTGTCGTCGTCCCAGGGAGTGTAGGCCGAGGGGAAGATCATGCCGAGCGAGGTGTCGGGCGGGTTGCCCCACAGGTCGGACAGCACCGCGGAGGCGTCGTCCGGATCGAGGTAGTAGTATCCCTCGGGCACTTCGAGTTGGGCCTGGCCGCCGGGCAGGTCGATATGGCCGGTCTTGTAGTCGAGGCCACGGAGGATCTGGTCGACCTCCTCGATGTCGTAGCCGGGGTGGCCGGGGAAGGTTTCCTCGAAGCTCTTCGCCCCGGCTGAGGCGGCGGCGAGTGCGAGCGCCATAGCGGCGCCGAAAGCAATCTTCATCCGGTCAATCCTTTCGTCATCTGAACGCGAATCCGGTTTCCTATTCGCGGACAATAACGGCGAAGGTCGGGCAGGATGTGGGATGCTTCGGGGCGCGGTTGTTGCCGGCCCCGGGGTCAGAAGAAGGCCTGGAGCCCGGTTTGTGCGCGCCCGAGGATCAGCGCATGGACGTCATGGGTGCCCTCGTAGGTGTTCACCGTTTCGAGGTTCATCATGTGGCGGATCACCTGGAATTCCTCGGAAATCCCGTTGCCGCCATGCATGTCCCGCGCGACACGAGCGATGTCGAGCGCCTTGCCGCAGTTGTTGCGCTTGATGAGCGAGATCATCTCGGGCGCGGCGAGGCCCTCGTCCATCAGCCGGCCCACGCGGAGCGCGGCGTGGAGCCCGAGGGCAATCTCGGTCTGCATGTCGGCGAGCTTCTTCTGGAAGAGCTGGGTTTGCGCGAGGGGCCGGCCGAACTGCTTGCGGTCGAGCCCGTATTGCCTTGCCGCGTGCCAGCAGAACTCGGCGGCGCCGATCACGCCCCAGGCGATGCCGTAGCGCGCGCGGTTCAGGCAGCCGAACGGGCCCTTGAGCCCCTCGACGCCGGGCAGGAGCGCGTCTTCGCCAACCTCGACGCCGTCCAGGACGATCTCGCCGGTGGTCGAGGCGCGGAGGGAGAGCTTGCCTTCGATCTTCGGTGCGGAGAGACCTTTCATGCCCTTTTCCAGCACGAAACCGCGGATCTTGCCGCCATGGGCCTCGGATTTCGCCCAGACCACGAAGACATCGGCGAAGGGGGCGTTCGAGATCCACATCTTCGAGCCGGTGAGCCGGTAGCCGTCGGCGGTCTTGACCGCGCGGGTCTTCATGCTGCCGGGATCGGAGCCGGCGTCGGGTTCGGTCAGGCCGAAACAGCCGATCCAGTCGCCGGAGGCAAGTTTCGGCAGGTATTTCTGCCGCTGCGCCTCGGAGCCGTAGGCGTGGATCGGGTACATCACCAGCGAGGATTGCACGCTCATCATCGAGCGGTAGCCCGAATCGACCCGCTCGATCTCGCGCGCGACGAGGCCATAGGTGACGTAGCCCGCGCCGAGCCCGCCGTAGTCCTCGGGGATGGTGGTGCCGAGCAGCCCGGCCTCGCCCATCTCGCGGAACACGTCGGGGTCGGAAAGCTCGTCGCGATAGGCGCGGATCACCCTGGGTTGCAGCCGCTCCTGCGCGAAGGTCGCCGCGGCGTCGGCGAGCATGCGCTCGTCCTCCGAGAGCGCGGCGTAGAGGAGCAGCGGGTCCTCCCAGGAAAAGGCGGCGAGGTCCGGGCCCTTGCCGGGCTTGAAGCGCGATTGTTCGGTCATGGGGCCCTCCCTCTGTTTCGTTCCCGGTATACGCGAGCGCATGCGGCTGTGCTATGCCGCGCCGAGCCGAAAGATCGTCGCCTGGCGAT
>JBNKWI010000184.1:0-3429 GCA_050299695.1 Paracoccaceae bacterium | reverse complement strand
CCACAGTCGCCACCGCCGGCGGCAAAAGGCCCTTGATCGACAGGCGCCGCCGCCGGTCGGTTCCCGAATGCGGCAGCGTGAACAGCAGGTCCCGCGGCGTCGCGATCCCCGCACCCTCCAGCAGACCTGCCGTCTTCGGGCCGATCCCGTCGAGCCCGGTCAGCGCCCCGAAGAGCGGAAACAGGACTTCGGGCCGCCCGCTCATCCCTGCCCGGCGAGGGCGATCCAGGCATCCTCGTCGATGGTTTCGATGCCCAGTTCCGCCGCCTTCTTCGCCTTCGAACCGGCCCCGGGCCCGGCCACCAGGAGATCGGTCTTCGCCGAGACCGAGCCCGAGACCTTCGCCCCGAGAGCCTCCGCCCGCGCCTTCGCCTCCGCCCGCGTCATCTTCTCCAGCGTGCCGGTGAACACGATGGTCTTGCCCGCGACGGCGCTGCCCTCGGTCTGCGGCGCGGCCTCGGGCGTGACGGTGAGATGCCCGGCGAGGCGCTCGATCGAGGCGCGCTCGCGCGCCTGCCCGAAGGCGTCGGTCAGGGACAAGGCGACGGTCGCGCCGATCCCGTCGATTCCGACGAGCTCGTCCCAGGCCCCGCGCGCGGCTTCCGGCAGCCGAGCCTCGGCCCAGGTTTTGGCCCGCAGTTCAGAGGTTCTGGCGCGCCGCCCTTCCTCGGCGGCGGCAGCCTGTTCGACGGCGGCGGCCTCGTCCGCCGCGCGGTGGGCCGCGGCGGCGGGGATCGCGGCGAGAACGGTCCTTTCGAGATTCTCCCAGGTGCCGAAATGCCGCGACAGGTCCTTGGCCGATCCCTCGCCGACATGCCGGATCCCGAGCGCGAATATCAGCCGGCGAAGCGGGATCGTGCGTTTCTCGTCGATGGCGGCAAACAGCAGCCCGGCAGAGCGCTCCCCGTAGCCCTCGCGGTTCTTCAGCTTCGCGATATTCGCCTCGTCCCGCGCTTTCAGCGTGAAGATATCGGCCGGCTCGCGGATCGGCAGCTGGTCGTCGCCGTGGAAATATTCGATCTGCTTGGCGCCCAGGCCGTCGATGTCGAAGGCGGCGCGGCTGACGAAATGCTTCAGCTTTTCAACCGCCTGCGCCGGGCAGATCAGCCCCCCCGTGCAGCGCCGCACGGCGTCGCCCTCCTCGCGGATCGCGTCCGAACCGCATTCCGGGCAGGTGGTTGGGAAAACGTAGGGTTCGGCCCCCGGCTCGCGTTTCGAGAGGTCCACATCGGCGACCTTCGGGATCACGTCGCCGGCGCGATAGACCTGCACCCAGTCGCCTCTGCGGATATCCTTGCCGCCGCGGATCGGGTTGCCGGTCGCGTCGCGGCCCGCGATGTAGTCTTCGTTGTGAAGCGTCGCGTTCGACACGACGACGCCGCCCACGGTGACCGGCGTCAGCCGTGCCACCGGGCTGAGCGCGCCGGTGCGGCCGACCTGGATGTCGATCGCCTCGAGTCGCGTCCAGGCCAGTTCGGCCGGAAACTTGTGCGCGATGGCCCAGCGGGGCGTGGTCGAGCGGAACCCGAGCCGTCCCTGGAGCGCGAGGTCGTTCACCTTGTAGACCACGCCGTCGATGTCATAGCCCAGCGTCGCGCGCTGCGCTTCGATGCTCCGATAATGCGCGATCATCTCCTCGGGGCCGGCGCAGAGGGTCGTGAGCGGATTGGTCCGGAATCCCAGCGCTTTGAGCCGCTCGATCGCGCCCATCTGCGTGTCGGACAGAGGCTCCGACAGCGCCCCCCAGGCATAGGCGAAGAACCTGAGCGGCCGGCTCGCGGTGATCGTCGCATCAAGCTGCCGCAGAGACCCGGCGGCGGCGTTGCGCGGATTCGCGAAACTCTTGCCGCCCGCCGCCGCCTGCCGCGCGTTCAGCGCCGCGAAATCCGCGTGGCTCATATAGACCTCGCCGCGCACCTCGACTAGGTCCGGCGCCCCTTCGAGCCGCGCGGGAATGTCGCCGATTGTCTGCGCGTTCAGGGTCACGTTCTCGCCGGTCGTCCCGTCGCCCCGCGTCGCCGCCTGGACGAGCGCGCCGTTCTCGAAGCGCAGGCTCAGGGAGAGCCCGTCGATCTTCGGCTCCGCGGTATAGGCGATGGCCTCGTCGATCCCCAGATAGCGCCGCACCGAGATGTCGAAATCCGTCACATCGTCGTCGGCGAAGGCGTTCGAGAGGGACAGCATCGGCACCTGGTGCGCGACCTTGGCGAAGGTCTCCGACGGCGCCGCGCCGACCTGGTCGGACGGGCTGTCGGCGCGCTTCAGATGCGGGAACGCCGCCTCGATCGCGGCGTTGCGCCGTTTCAGCGCGTCGTACTCCGCGTCGGACAGGTCAGGGGCATCCGCGCCATGATAGGCGTTGTTGGCGGCGCCGAGGATCTCCGCGAGCCGCTCCAGCTCGAATCTGGCCTCGGCCTCGCTCAGATCCTGAACCGCCTCAGGTCCGTCCATGCCTGCCTCCCGCGTGCGCACCCCGCTCCCTTGTTAGGAGCGCGGAAAGGCGAGGTCCAGTCGGCACCGCCCGCGCCGCACGCCACCTGCGGAGTAGTCGATGGTTCCGCCGCGCGGTGAATCCCTGTTCGATGGGTTTCGCGCCGCAACACCGATGAAAACCACCGGAGAGTGCGGTGGAAGAAGACCTGTTTGGTTTTGGCGGATGAGGCGGACCGCAGCGGGCTCGCCGTGCGCCGGCACGGTGCCGAAATCGCCCTCGCCCAATTACCAAGCCCTTGCAAGCGAAAGGGCCCGGGCAAAGCCGGGCCCGCGCGCTTGTGGGTGTCGTTCAGGCGCCGATCGCGATGGGCGGCTGGCCGAGTGCCGGCTCGGGATCGCGCAGCACATAGCCGCGGCCCCAGACCGTCTCGATGTAATTGTCGCCGTCGGTGGCCTGGCTGAGCTTCTTGCGAAGTTTGCAGATGAAGACGTCGATGATCTTCAGCTCGGGCTCATCCATGCCGCCATAGAGATGGTTGAGGAACATCTCCTTGGTCAGCGTCGTGCCCTTGCGGAGCGAGAGGAGCTCCAGCATCTGGTATTCCTTGCCGGTCAGGTGCACCGGCTTGCCGTCGACCTCCACGGTCTTGGCGTCGAGATTGACTGCGATCTTGCCGGTCTTGATGACCGATTGCGAATGCCCCTTCGAGCGCCGGATGATCGCATGGATCCGCGCCACCAGCTCCTCGCGGTGGAACGGCTTGGTCAGGTAGTCGTCCGCGCCGAAGCCGAAGCCCTTGAGCTTGTTGTCGGTGTCGTCCGAGCCCGACAGGATCAGGATCGGCGTGTCGATCCGCGCCAGCCGGAGCTGCCGCAGCACCTCGTGCCCGTTCATGTCCGGCAGGTTCAGGTCGAGAAGGATCAGGTCGTAGTCATAGAGCTTTGCAAGATCGATGCCTTCCTCCCCGAGATCGGTCGCGTAGACGTTCAGGTTCG
>JBNKWI010000183.1:0-3500 GCA_050299695.1 Paracoccaceae bacterium | reverse complement strand
GTGGGCTTCGCCGGCAGCCAGGGCCATTTCGAGCTGAACGTCTACAACCCGATGATGAGCTACAACGTGCTCCAGTCGATGCAGCTTCTGGGCGACAGCGCCTCGGCCTTCACCGACAACATGGTGGTGGGCACCAAGGCCAATGTCGAACGGATCGACAGGCTGATGAAGGAGAGCCTGATGCTGGTCACCGCGCTCGCCCCCACCATCGGCTACGACAACGCGACCAAGGTCGCGAAGACCGCGCACAAGAACGGCACGACGCTCAAGGAAGAGGCCATCGCGCTCGGCTTCGTCGACGAGGCGACCTTCGACGCGGTGGTGCGTCCGGAGCAGATGATCGGGCCGAAGTAACGGCCCGGGGGCTTTCCGGACTATCCGGCGGAGGCTCCCGGCCTCAGGCGGAGAATCCGCCACCACGAAGCGCAAACCCGGGCGAGCGCCTGCCCGTGGGATGGCGCTGCGACGGCTGATCGGCGCGCTTTATGGCGCCAGCCCGTCGTACATCCGTTCGGCGCGGTACTTCACCAGAGCGCCAGCCCGCCGGGACGGGCAGGCGCTCGCCCGGCGGCCCGTGCCGGGCCTTGTTCCGGGCGGGGCTGCCGCACAATCGTTGCAAGGGGTCCGAATCCGAGGAAACTCGTCTCGCTCCGCTGTGGCCGCGTGCATCGCACCGCCGCCTCGGAAATCGTCATGCCGGTCCTCGCCCAGATTTCCGCAGTGCCTTGCTACCCACGTGGAGCGGCTCCAGCTCAAACGAGCTCTGCGGCGGTCGCAAAACAGAAAAACCCCGCCCTTGGAGGGCGGGGTTCGCGGGGCGCGCGCGCGGCTGGCCGCGTCCGTTTCGGGACCCCTTACGCGAGGTCGAACCGGTCGGCGTCCATCACCTTGGCCCAGGCCGCGACGAAGTCGGCCACGAACTTTCTGGCGCTGTCGTCCTGGGCGTAGATCTCGGCATAGGCACGCAGGATCGCGTTCGATCCGAACACCAGGTCGGCCCGGGTCGCGGTCCATTTCACCGCGCCCGAAGCCCGCTCGCGGATCTCGTAGAGACCCTCGCCCGCCGGCACCCATTTGTAGGCCATGTCGGTGAGGTTGACGAAGAAATCGGTCGTCAGCGCGCCTTCCCGGTCGGTGAACACGCCATGCTTCGTCCCGCCATGGTTGGTGCCGATCACGCGCATGCCGCCCAGGAGCACGGTCATTTCCGGCGCGGTCAGGCCCATGAGCTGGGCGCGGTCGAGGAGCATTTCCTCGGCCGTGACGACGTAGTCCTCCTTTTGCCAGTTGCGGAACCCGTCGGCGAGGGGTTCGAGCACGGCGAAGGAGGCCGCGTCGGTCGTCGCGTCGGTCGCATCGCCGCGGCCGGGCGAGAACGGCACGGTCACGTCGATGCCGGCCGCCTTCGCCGCCTGCTCGACGCCGACATTGCCCGCCAGCACGATCATGTCGGCCACCGAGGCACCGGTCTCCGCCGCGATGGGCTCGAGCACGGAGAGCACCCGGGCCAGCCGCGCCGGCTCGTTCCCCGCCCAGTCCTTCTGCGGCGCGAGCCGGATCCGGGCGCCGTTCGCCCCGCCCCGCATGTCCGAGCCGCGATAGGTGCGGGCGCTGTCCCAGGCGGTGGCGACCATCTCGGCCACGCTCAGACCGCTGGCGGCGATCTTCGCCTTCGCCGCGGCAACGTCCCAGCCGGTCGGGCCGGCGGGGATCGGATCCTGCCAGATCAGCTCTTCGGTGGGCACGTCGGGGCCGAAATGGCGCACCTTCGGGCCCATGTCGCGATGGGTGAGCTTGAACCAGGCGCGGGCGAAGCTGTCCTTGAAATAGGCCGGGTCGGCCATGAATTTCTGGCAGATCGCGTTGTAGGCCGGGTCCATCTTCATCGCCATGTCGGCATCGGTCATCATCGGCATCACGCGCTTCGACGGATCGGTGGGATCGACCGGCATGTGCTCTTCCTTGATGCCGATCGGCCGCCACTGGTTCGCGCCGGCGGGCGATTTGGTGAGCTCCCACTCGTAGCCGAAGAGCATGTCGAAATAGCCCATGTCGAACTTGGTCGGCTCGGTGGTCCAGGCGCCCTCGATGCCCGAGGTCACCGCGTTCGTGGCCTTGCCGCCGAGGTTCGGGTTCATCCAGCCCATGCCCTGGTTCTCGAGCGCCGCCGCTTCCGGCTCGGGCCCGAGCGCCCCGGCATCGCCGTTGCCATGCGCCTTGCCGACCGTGTGGCCGCCGCAGGTGAGCGCCGCGGTTTCCACGTCGTCCATCGCCATCCGGGCGAAGGTCTCGCGCACCTGGCCCGCGGTCTTCACCGGGTCAGGCTGGCCGTTCACGCCTTCGGGGTTCACGTAGATCAGGCCCATCTGCACCGCGGCGAGCGGGTTTTCCATCGTATCGGGCTTGGCCACGTCGCCGTAGCGGTTGTCGGACGGCGCCAGCCACTCGCGCTCGGCGCCCCAGTAGGTGTCGATCTCCGGGTGCCAGATATCCTCGCGGCCGAAGGAAAAGCCGAAGGTTTTCAGGCCCATGGACTCGTAGGCCAGGGTCCCGGCGAGGAGGATCAGGTCGGCCCAGCTGATCTTGTTGCCGTATTTCTTCTTGATCGGCCAGAGGAGCCGCCGCGCCTTGTCGAGGTTGCCGTTATCGGGCCAGGAGTTGAGCGGCGCGAAGCGGATGTTGCCGGCATTGCCGCCGCCGCGGCCGTCGGCGAGCCGGTAGGAGCCCGCAGAGTGCCAGGCGAGGCGGATCATCAGCCCGCCATAGTGGCCGTAATCCGCCGGCCACCAGTCCTGGCTTTCCGTGAGGAGCGCGGTGACGTCGGCCTTCAGCGCCTCGACGTCGAGCTCCTTCAGGGCCTCGCGGTAGCTGTAGCCCTTGCCCATCGGGTCGAGCTTGGAGTCGTGCTGGTGCAGGATGTCGAGATTGAGCGCTTTCGGCCACCAGTCCATCACCGTCTTGCCGGTCTCGGTCATTCCGCCATGCATCACCGGGCATTTGCCCGAGCTGTCGATATCGTTGCCGTCCATGGTTCTCTCCGCTGGCTGGGGCGTCCTGGGGAAGCCTGTTGCGTGGTTTGAATTGGGGCTGTGCGGCGCGCGGGGAACCGGCCAGATCGTCGCAGGCCGGACCCGGGCGCGGAAATCCGTGATTCCCCCCTGTGGCAACGGGTCTACCCGAGTCGCGCGATTAGTTTAAGTTGAATTTCCTGATCGGCAGAATAAGGTGAGCTTATGAATAACCTCACCCTGAAACAGCTCCGCTATGTCGACGCGCTGGCCCGCCAGGGGCATTTCGGCCGCGCCGCCGAGGCGAGCGCGATCACCCAGCCGGCGCTCTCCATGCAGATCCGCGACCTCGAGGCGGAGCTCGGAACGCCCCTGTTCGAAAGGGGCGCGCGGCAGATCCGGCTGACCGGGTTCGGCGAGGAATTCCTGGCGCGGGCGCGGGATATCCTCAGGGCGGTGGACGAGCTGTCGGACATGGCCCGGGCGGCGCAG
>JBNKWI010000182.1:0-3545 GCA_050299695.1 Paracoccaceae bacterium | reverse complement strand
GGGCGGAAGCGGGCCAGAGCGCCAGCAAGGCGATCAGGAGCACGCGCCTCACCGGGAGAGCCGCCCGATGGCGCGGGGTTCGAGCTCGCGCAGGAGCTTGCGCCGGATCGCGCGGGCGAAGTCGCGGTAGCTTTCGGCGCGCTCCACGAAGGAGCCCGGGCCGCGCGCCACCTCCGCCCAGAAATAGCTCTCGAGCTCCGGATCGCGTCCGATGGCGAGCGCGTTCACGATCACTCCCTCGAACGGAAAATGCCGGTAGGCCATCTCGGGCGGGAAGCCGTCGTTGTTCTCGCCGTCGCCCGAGACGTCGAGCGTCTGGTTGGTGCAGGCGGGCGCCTTCTTGAACTGGCCGGCGGCATGGCCGAGCGCGTAACCGAGCGCGGTGGGGAACTCGGTCTCGCTGCGGACCGACACGGCGATCTCCGCCGCCGCCCGGTCGAGATCGGCGGACGTGCCGATCAGCCGCCAGGGCAGGATCTGGCGCTGGCGATAGCGCCCGCTCCATTCATAGGCCGCGAGCGCCACCGGCCCGCCGCTCAGGAAGGCCGCCTGGACGGTGCCGTCGGTGAGCGCGGCGGCGAGCCCGGTACGCTGCAGCTGGTCCTCGGCCGGGTCGACCGAGCTCGACACGTCGAGCGCGAGGAGGAGCGCCAGGCGGCAGGCGCAGGCCGGCGACGCCAGAAGCGCCAGGACCGCCCCGAGACCTGCCGCGATGCGCATCACCAGTGCCCCGTGTTCCCCATGCTGGCCCAGGGTTCGGCCGGCGCCTTGGGCTCGCCCTTCTGCAACAGCTCCACCGAGACGTTGTCGGGCGAGCGGACGAAGGCCATGTGCCCGTCGCGCGGCGGCCGGTTGATCACCACCCCGGCCGCCTGCAGCTTGGCGCAGGTCTCGTAGATGTCGTCGACCCGGTAGGCGAGATGGCCGAAATGCCGCGAATCGGACGGCAGCCCCTCGTCTCCGTCCCAGTTCCAGGTCAGCTCCACGTCGGCGCGGCCGTCGGCCTGGTCGGGCGGGCACATGAAAACGAGGGTGAACCGCCCGCCCTCGTTCTCGATCCGGCGCCGCTCGGTGAGGCCCAGGAGCTCGTAGAACGCCTTCGCCGCGTCGAGATCCTTCACCCGGACCATGGTGTGCAGGTATTCGATGCCCATCATCTTCTCCCCTTATCCACAGGAAAACGCGAGATACCCCCACAGATGGGGTTACAGGCGCCTTCCATAGCTATATGTTGTCTCAACATTGGCCCTCCGGCCGCTGACTCAAAGCGTAGGACGCGACCGGGGCCGCAGCAACGGCGGAGCGCAAAAAATGAACGCGGCATCGAACGAATTCCAGAGCCCCGAGGACGAGATCGCGGAACTCCGCGCCGAGACCGCGCCCACCCGCCGCGCCACGGTCCCGGCGATGGAGGAGCATCTCTACCTGCCGAAAAAGGTGCTCGACCACGGCTTCGTCCGCGTCATCGACTACATGGGCGACGACGGCGCCATCGTGCAGGCGGCGCGGGTGAGCTACGGCAAGGGCACCAAGGCGGTGCAGAACGACGAGGGGCTGATCCGCTACCTGATGCGGCACTGGCACTCGACGCCCTTCGAGATGTGCGAGATCAAGCTGCACGTGAAACTCCCCGTCTTCGTCGCGCGGCAGTGGATCCGGCACCGGACCGCGAACGTGAACGAATACTCGGCGCGCTACTCGATCCTCGACCGGGAATTCTACATCCCCGCGCCCGAACAGCTCGCGGCGCAATCCACGGTGAACAACCAGGGGCGGGGGGAACTCCTGGAGGGCGAGGAGGCCCAGCGCGTGCTGGACCTGTTGCGCGCGGATGCGGGACGGGCCTACGACCACTACGAGGCGATGCTGTCGCAGGACGGGCAGAAGGGGCTGGCGCGGGAACTCGCGCGGATGAACCTGCCGGCGAACATCTACACCCAGTGGTACTGGAAGGTGGACCTGCACAACCTGTTCCACTTCCTGCGCCTGAGGGCCGACGCCCACGCGCAATACGAGATCCGCGCCTATGCCGAGGCGATCTGTGATATCGTGAAGGACTGGGTGCCCTTCGCCTTCGCCGCCTTCGAGGATTACCGCCTGGGCGGCGCACAGCTCTCGGCCAAGGGGCTGGACTGCCTGCGGCGGATGCTGGCGGGGGAAGAGGTGACGCAGGAGACGTCGGGCATGTCGAAGGGGGAGTGGCGGGAGTTTCGGGGGGTGATTGACTCCTAGTGTTTAGATCGAAGACAGTATTTGTTCTTGGGGCAGGTGCGAGCGCTGAAGTCGGCCTTCCTGTTGGGGACGCATTACTCAAGCAAGTTATTGATCTAATAAACATTCGGTACGATTTTCATGAAATGAAAAGCGGAGATCCAAGCGTATCGGATGCGCTTAGGTTTCTTTTGGATGAAGGTCGCAATGTTGAACTTTACAACGAACACATACGCGCGGCATGGCAGGTTGTCAGGTCTGCACAGCAGGCGATCTCAATAGACAACATCGTCGATGGGCTTGAGAATGAAAAGGTTGAACTCATCGCGAAACTGGGTATTGCTAGGGCGATCCAAAAGGCTGAGGAGGAAAGCCGCTTCTTCAGGGTGAATGAGCGCCGCCCTCACGGCTTAGACTTTAACAAATTTTCCGAAACATGGTATTCGTCGCTAACAAAGTTGATTTGTGAGAACAGGCGCCGCAGCGATGTTGAGAGGGTATTTGAAAATATTGAATTCGTATCCTTCAACTACGATCGCTGCATCGAAAACTATCTCCCACAATCGATCGCATCCTACTATGGTGCACCTCCAGATGATGTTGTTCGAGCCTTTTTGAATGTCCCAATTCATAGACCTTATGGCATTGCGGGGGAGCTTTCTTGGAGGCCGGGCAATGCCGAGCCAAAGGGATTTGGGGCTGGCACGCCTCAGTATTTGGCCGAGTCCGCGCGCAAGATCAGGACTTTCACACAAGGCGTCGAGAATCCGGAGGCGCTTGGCGCACTGCGTCAAGCACTTTCTGGCGCGCGGCGTATCGTGTTCTTGGGCAGTGCATTCCACAGGCAAAACCTTGAGTTATTGAAAACTGCAACCGATGGCGCAAAGATATTCGCGACTTGTAGTGGGATATCGGACAGTGATATCGAGGTTGTCCGCAGGGAAATTGGGGCGATATTTCATCTGCCCTCACGAAAGCGCGATAGAGACATCGAATTTGCAAAAATGTACTGTTCAGAGTTTTTCCGCGCATACTGGCGAAGCCTCACGGAGTAGGCTGGCCACTGTTCACTAGCACCATTGCAGCTAGGTACTGGTGTGTCGAATATCTTGAGAACGCCCCGTGAACGTATGCCGATCATTCACGCCCCGATGAGAAACGCCCGGCGAGGGATGTTTCTCCGGGCGCAGGGGCTCCCCGGGGCGCGGGGGCTTGGGGGCGCGGTCAGAGCGCCTTGAGGTCGCCTGCGGATTTGCGTCCGTCGCGGCCTTCGATCATCTCGAAACTGACCTTCTGGTTGTCGGCGAGGCCGGTCATGCCGGCGCGTTCCACGG
>JBNKWI010000181.1:0-3609 GCA_050299695.1 Paracoccaceae bacterium | reverse complement strand
CTTGCGCATGTGCGGCGAGGAGCAGCGCAAGCGACAAGCTGCTTGCGCCCAGCAGACAAACCATTCGCGTTGTGGTGCGGTCGGCGATCAGCCCCATGATCCCGCGCGGTGCATGGAGCGCGAAGAGGATCGCCACCAGGCCCACGCCGGCGAGGTACCAGGCGCCGAAATCGCCGAAGATCTCCTGCAATGCGAAGAGCAGGAGCGCCCCCAGAAGCGGGCCGAGATAGCTGCCGAGCCCGCCGACCAGCACCATGAACAGCATGAACACCGACCAGTTGATCCCGAAGGCGGTGCGCGGCTGATAGGTGATCGCGCTGCCCAGCCAGATCGTGCCGGCGATGGCGCAGCCCAGGGCCGAGACCAGGAAGATGATCCGCTTGACCCGCATCGTGCTGACCCCGAGCGCTGCGGCGGCCTCGCCATCGTCGCGGATCGCCCGGGCCTCGCCGCCGAGCCGCCCGCGCAAGAGGGCGTGGCTCAGCGCCATCGCCGCTCCGGCGGTGGCCAGCCCGAGGAGGTAGAGCGCGGTGCGGCGCAGATCGGGGTCGATGGCGTTCAGCGCCACCAGCGAGCGCCCGGTTTCGCCCTGGATCAGTGGATCGAACATCACCATGGAGCGGATCGCCTCGGCCAGGACCCACATCGCCACCGCGAATTCGGCCGCCTTCAGCCGCAGCACCAGCCAGGAGAGCGGCCAGGCCGCCAGCAGCACCAGAACCCCGCCGATGAGGAGTGCGGGAAAGGGCGACACGCCGCCTTCCACCAGCCGCAGGGCGAAGTAGCCGCCAAGCCCGATGAAGGCCTGATGCCCGACCGACACCAGCCCGGCGAACCCCGCCAGCAGGTTCCACATGACCGCCAGGGTCACGTAGACCGTCAGAAGCGTGAGCTTGTCGACAATCAGTGCCGAGCCGAAAAGCGGCAGGGCGGCAAGTCCGAGGAACAGCGCCAGAAGGGCTGCGATCAGCAGCCGGTCCGCCCGTGGGACGCCGGCGATGGCATGGCTTGTCATTGTTCCGCTCCGCTTTCGCGCCGCCCGACCCGCCGGGTCAGGTGCGCGGCAAGGCCGGCGCGCCAGCCGCCGTGGTCTGCGGACCAGTCGCGGCCCAGCCGCCAGATCAGCACCGCCACGAACACCAGATGCCCGGTCAGGAGCGAGGCCTGGGCCGAGATCAGCCCGCCCAGCGATTGCGAGATGCCGAGCACGATACCGCCGACGAGCGTCCCGCCCAGCGAGCCGAGCCCGCCGATCACCACCGCCTCGAAGGCGAAGATCAGCTGCGCCGGGCCGGAATAGGGCGTCACCTGCGCCCGCATCGCCAGGAACACGCCGGCGAGCGCGGCCAGCGCCACCGCGATGGCGGCCGCCGCGCGATGCGCCCGGGCGGCGTCGACGCCGCACATCTCGGCCGCCTCGCGGTCGGAGGCGGTGGCGCGGATCGCCCGCCCCAGCTTCGTCCGGCGCAGCATCAGGTGCAGCCCGCCGATCACCAGCACCGCAACGACGAAGACGATCACCGGCAGCTTGCCCAGGATGATGCCGCCGGGCAGGAACCAGCCCTCCCAGCCGAGCGATCCGATATCGGCCCCGAGCGAGCGCGTGTCCGACCCCCAAAGGCCGAACATGCCGTTCTGCAGGGCCGCGCCCAGCCCGATCGTCACCAGGATCGGCAGAAGGAGGCCGCCCTTCATGGCGCGTTCGAACAGCACCGCATGCATGACCCAGCCCAGAAGACCCATCAGGGGCAGCATCAGCAGGATCGACAGCAAGACCGGCAGCCCCAGTCCCTGCGTCAGGGTGATGGTCACGAGCGCGCCAAGCACCGCCAGGTCGCCATGGGCCAGGTTGATGAACCGCACGACGCCGACCATCAGCGACAGACCCGCCGCGATGATCGCGTAGTAGCCGCCCAGAAGGACGCCCTGGATCAGGGCCTGCACCGTTCCGTCAAACACCGGCGCTCTCCCCCTCGTGAATGCCGAAATAGGCGTTGGAAATCTCGGTTCGGGTGAAGTCGCCGGGCCGCCCCTCCAGCGCCACGTTGCCCTCGGTCACGCAGAGGATCCGGTCGGCGAATTTCAACGCGCAGGTCAGGTCCTGTTCGACCACGATCATGGTCATCGCGCGGGTCTCCTTGATCTCGCCCAAAGCCCGGTAGACGCCCTCGACCGCCGCCGGCGACAGGCCGAGAGAGACCTCGTCGAGCAGGAGCACGTCCGGGTTCGCTAGGAGCGCCCGTCCGATGGCCGCCGCCTGACGCTGCCCGCCCGAAAGCTTTTCGGCCGGCCTGTCGAGCAGGGGTTCGAGCTGATCGAAGGCCGCGAGCACCCGGTCCAGCGTCCAGTTGCCCGTGCGGCCGTTCTCGGCGGCGATCATCAGGTTCTCGCGCACCGTCATGTCCGGAAACAGCCTGCGCCCCTCGGGCGACATGGCGATGCCGCGTCGCAGGCGGGCATGGGTGCCGAGCCCGGTCACGTCCGCGCCGTCGAGCACGATACGCCCCGCGGCCAAGGGATGCGCCCCGGCCAGCGCCCGCATGAGCGTGGTCTTGCCCGCGCCATTGGCGCCGATCACGCACAGGACTTCGCCTGCATCCAGCGCGAAGGAAACCCCGCGCACCGCCGTCAGGAGCCCGTGGCGGCAGACCGCTCCCTCGACCGAAAGCCGCGTCATTCGGGGTCGCTCCCCAGATAGGCGCGGCGCACATTTGCGTTCTCCATCACCGCGCGCGGGTCGCCTTCGGCAAGCACCTGCCCCTCGGCCATGCAGACAAGCCGGTCGATCACCTTCAGGAGCGCGTGCAGGATGTGCTCGATCCAGACGATGGTCATGCCCTCGGCCTTGAGCCCGTCGATCAGCGCGATGAGTTCGTGCAGTTCGCCCTCGGTCAGCCCGCCGCCGATCTCGTCGAGCAGGATCACCTGCGGTTCCGTGCCCAGCGCCCGCGCCACCTCCAGCCGCTTACGGTCCAGGAGGCCGATGGCGGCGGTGGGCGTGTTGGCCAGCCCGGCGAGGCCGGTGCGCTCCAGCACCGAAGCCGCAAGATCGGCCGCCTCGTCCCTGCCGTTCCGCCCGCCCGCCTGCGCGGCGACCAGCACGTTTTCGAACACCGTCATGCCCAGGAAGGGGCGCGGCACCTGATAGGTGCGGGCGATGCCGAGGCGCGAGCGGGCCTCGGCGCTTTCATGTGTGATGGTCGAGCCGCCGAAACGGACATCGCCGGTGCTGACCGGAAAGGTCCCCGCCAGAGCGCCGAAGAGCGTGGTCTTCCCTGCCCCGTTCGGCCCGATGATGCCGACCGCCTCCCCCTCGCGGACGCGAAACGACACACCGTCGAGCGCGCGGAGACTGCCATAGCGCTTGACCAGCCCCGTCGCCTCCAGGACGGCCGGAGCGCCGTCCGCGTGCGTCTGCAAAGACGGCGTCATCCCCTTGTCATGCATCACGTCCGCATCTCTCCGTCTTGTTGAGTTCCCGCGGCACCATGCATGCGCCGGTGCCGCAGGACGCTGGGCACCTCCGCCTAGCCGCCGATCCTGTAGGGCTTCAGTTCGGCGGTCAGGGGCACGTCGGGCGCCAGCGCGTTCGAAGTGATCTCCATCTCG
>JBNKWI010000180.1:0-3697 GCA_050299695.1 Paracoccaceae bacterium | reverse complement strand
CAGGACGGGCAGGAAATAGCGTGAAAGGCGCATCTTGTCTCTCTTTCGGTCCGGTCTCGCTCCGCAACCGCTTATGCGATCGGCCGGAAGCGGGCAAGCGGCCGCGCCGGGGGCCCGCCGCTCCAAGTTGCAGGAAAGCCGGGCGCTCCTAGTTGATCATCGTATCCGGCAGGTAGAGCGCGATCTGCGGGAAGGCGACAAGGATCGCCAGCGTCAGGAGCATCATCAGCCAGAACAGGATCACGCCGGAGAAGATCTGTCCGAGCGAGACATTGGGCGCCACCGACTTCACGATGAAGACGTTGAGCCCCACCGGCGGCGAGATCAGCCCCATTTCCAGCGAGAGCACGCAGAGGACGCCGAACCAGATCGGGTCGATCCCGAGATCGGTGACGATGGGAAAGAAGATCGGCAGCGTGAGGACGAGCATTGCGAATCCCTCGAGGAAGCAGCCGAGGACGAGATAGACCGCGAGGATCAGGACGAGGACACCGGTGGCCGAGAGGCCCAGCCCCTCGATCAGTTCTCCCACCGCCGAGGGGATGTGGCTGAGCGCGAGGAACGGGTTGATCAGGTGCGCCGCGATCAGGATCAGCATGACGGTGGCGGTGGTGACCACGCTGTCCTTCGCGGCCTCCCAGAGCTGGACGATGCCGAGCCGGCGGGTGACGAAGCCGATCAGCGTGACCGCCCCCGCGCCCACCGCCGCGGCCTCGACCGGCGAAAACAGCCCGCCATAGATGCCGCCGATGGTCAGCAGGATGATCCCGGCGATGGGTCCCGCTCCGCCGACGGCGCGGAGCTTCTCGCCCATCGAAGTGGAGGGGCCGGCGGGGCCGAAATCGGGGCGGAGATAGCAGAGCACGGTGACCGCGAGGACGAAGAGCGCGAGGAGGAGAAGCCCCGGAAGAACGCCGGCGAGGAACAGCCGGCCGATCGATTGCTCGGTGAGGATCGCGTAGATCACGAAGCCGGTCGAGGGCGGGATCAGGATCCCGAGAGTGCCGCCCGCGGCGACCACGCCGGTCGAGAGGCGGACATCGTAGTTGTAGCGGTCCATCTCCTTCAGCGCGACCTTGCCCATGGTGAGCGCCGAGGCGACGGAAGAGCCCGAGAGCGCCGCGAAACCGCCGCAGCCGATCACCGTGGCCGAGGCGAGCCCGCCCTTGATCGGGCCGATCACCGCATAGGCGGCGTCGTAGAGCTGGCGGCTCATGCCGGTGACCGAGGCCACGTTGCCCATCAGGATGAAGAGCGGGACCACGACCAGCTCGGGCGAGGACCCGAGGGTGAAGGCCTCGGAGGCGAGGAGGCTCGTCGCGGCGTTGAGGCCATTCAGGAACCAGATCCCGAGAAAGCCGATGAGAAACATCGCGAAGGCCACGGGCACGCGGAGCGCGAGGAGCACGAAGAGCGCGATGATCCCGGTCAGACCGGCGGCGGAGGCGCTCATTCCGGCTGGTCCCCGCCTTCGGTTCGGATGTCGCGGCCCGTCAGGATGAGTTCGGCGGCGCGGAGCGCCATGCCGAGCGCGGTCAGTACGGCGAAGACGCAGAGCGCGCCCTGGAACCAGGCCTTGGGCAGGTTCAGGAGGTTGGTCGAGAGGTTCAGCATGATCGAGAGCTTCGCGCTGTCCCAGACCGCCCAGGCGAGCGACAGGAAGATCACCGCACCGAGGAGCGCCGAAAGGACGTCGATCAGCCGGTTGAGGGCGCCAGGGTAGTAGCGCTCGAAGAGATCGACGGCGATGTGGCCGCCCATGCGATCGCAGAGCGCCATGGCGCCGAAAACGAGGATCACCATCGCCATCGTCACGAGGTCCTGCGAGCCGTAGAGCGGATGGCCGAAGGCGCGGCCGATCACGTCGAACAGGATCACGCCGACCTCGAACAGGAGGCCGAGCGCTCCGATGGTGGCGGACAGGCCGATCAGCCTGTCCGCGAGATTGCGGAGGATCTCCACGCCTTGGTTACTTCTGCAGGGCCGCGAGGGCCGCTTCGCCGCCGACACTGGCGACATAGGCGTCGCGCACCGGGGCCACGGCCTCGGCGAAGGCGGCAATCTCGTCGTCGGTAAGGTCGATCACCACGTTGTCGCCACTCGCACGGGCCGCCTCGAGCGCGGCGTCGGCGGTCGCGTTCCAGGCATCCTCGGCGCTCTGCGAAATGGCCCGGCCCGCCTCTGCGTCGACGGCGGCCTTGGCGTCGTCCGAGAGCTTGTCGTAGGAGCCCTGGCCCATCACCGTGTAAAACACCAGCCGGCCGAGCGGCGCGCCGAGGGTGTAGCTGTTGGCGACCTCGTCGAGCTTGAAATCGGAGAGCGTCGAGGCGCCGGTAAACACGCCGTCGATCAGGCCGGTCTGGAGCGCGTTGTAGACCTCGTTGATCGGCATCTGTACCGGTGTCGCGCCGAGCGCCTGGGCCACTTCGGCGGCGGTGGCGCCGGCGACGCGAATCTTGAGGCCGGCGAGATCGGCGGGCGTGCGGATCTCCTTGTCCTTCATGATCATGATGTTCGGCTCGGAGGTCCAGAGCGCGATCGGCTTGGTGCCCGGGAACTCGCCCGAGAACTCATCATAGGCATCCCAGAGCGCGTCATAGCCCGACTTGCCATCGGGAATCGCACCCGGCAATTCGGCGATCATCGTCTTCCTGAACTGCGAAGAGGTATAGCCCGGCAGGCCCCAGACAAGGTCGGCGGCCCCCTGGACGGCGCGCACGTACTGCTCGACCGGACCGGCGCCCAGCTCGCCCCCGTGATACCCCCGGACGGTCAGGCTGCCGCCGGTGGCCGCCGACAGGTCGGCGTTCATCTTCTCGATGACCGAGGCATTGATTGTGTGGAACGGCGGTGTGAAATTCGCGAATTTCAGCTCCTGCGCCGCCGCAGGCAGCGATACGCCGGCCGCGAGAACGGCAGCGGTCAGTGTCTTGATGAATGTCATGGTGGCCTCCCTGGTAGCCTTTTTCGCACGTCACTAACGCGGGTAGCCTGTCCCGCCCCTTCCCCGAAGCCTTGCACCGTGCTTTGCTAGGCCTCGCCTCCTAAGGCGGGCCACCTTTCGGCCGCGCCTGCACCCTCGCGATTCCGTCGCAACCTTTCGCCCGACCGCGCGTGGAGCCTGGCCCATGCGGTACCGTTCACAGGCGCCGACTTCGCGCACCGCCGGCCGCGACGTTGCCGGAACACTGCACGGTAAGACCATCCAACGCCAATTCAAAGCGCCAGCCGTCCGATAAGTTCCTGCAATATCGAGCCGGCTTTCCGGAGGGCGGCAGATCGCACCGCTTCCCGTCATCGCAGGAACTTACGGGGCCCCGCCGCCAGAGTGGCAGGCAAGCGCCCCCGTCGGACAGCACCGGCCGCCGGACCCCGCCGGCGGCCGGGTTCGGCTCACGCGGCCTTGGTGCGCCAGCTATCCGCGGCGTAGCTCTCGCGCGCCTCGCTCGAATAGGGTGTCGGCGAAACACGCACCCGGATATCGGCCTGGCGATGCTTCTCGGTCGAGGTCTTCTGGGTGTCGTCCGGCTCGCCCCATTTCAGCGTCAGCACGTCGCCCACCTCGACCGACTGGTCGACCACGCCGAGCGAGAGCACGCATCGTTCGTTGAAGCTGTAACCGTTGAACATGCTCATTCCGACCATCTTGTCGCCTTGCATGATCATGTCGGCAGAGGACGACGCATAGTTCGGCTGC
>JBNKWI010000179.1:0-3714 GCA_050299695.1 Paracoccaceae bacterium | reverse complement strand
CCGTTCTCCGCGAGCTCTGCGATCAACTCGTGGATCGCGGATTTCGATCCGACGTCGATGCCACGGGTCGGTTCGTCGAGGATTATGAGCTTGGGATCGGCGCAGAGCCATTTCGCGAGGACGAACTTCTGCTGGTTCCCGCCCGAAAGGTTCATCACCCGCTGGAACACACTCGGCGTGCGGATGTTCATCGCCCGGCGATAGCGTTCGGAAACCTTGGTCTCCTCGTTCTCGTTCAAGACCCCGCCGGCCGAAACCTCGGCCAGGTTCGCCAGCGTGATGTTGCGCTGGATCGTCTCCTCGAGAACCAGCCCCAGGCTCTTCCGGTCCTCGGTGACATAGGCGAGCCCCGCCGCGATGGCCTTGTCCACGCTGGACAGATCGGCCGGCACGCCCCGGATCGCGACCCGCCCCGAGATGTTCCGCCCGTAGGAGCGCCCGAACAGGCTCATCGCCAGCTCGGTCCGCCCCGAGCCCATCAGCCCGGCGATCCCCACCACCTCGCCCGCGCGGACGTGAAAGTTCACATCCTTGATCACCTGCCGCTCGGCATGGGTCGGGTGCCAGACGTTCCAGCCCTCCACCTCGAACAGCACGTCGCCCGCGCGCCGCTCCCGCTCGGGATAGCGATGCGCGATGTCGCGCCCCACCATGTCGCGCACGATCCGGTCTTCGGTGATCTTCTCGACCCGCGCGTCGAGCGTCGAGATCGTCGTGCCGTCGCGGATGACCGTCACCGTGTCCGCCACGCGGCGCACCTCGTTCAGCTTGTGGCTGATGATGATGCTGGTCACGCCCTGCGCCTTCAGCTCCAGGATCAGGTTCAGAAGCGCCTGGCTGTCGCTCTCCGACAGGGCCGCGGTCGGCTCGTCGAGGATCAGGAGCCGCACTTCCTTCGAGAGCGCCTTGGCGATCTCCACGAGCTGCTGCTTGCCGACGCCCAGGTTGTCCACCAGCGTCGCCGGCGCCTCCTTCAGGCCGACCTTGCGCAAGAGTTCCTCGGTGCGCCGGAACGTGGCCTGCCAGTCGATGACGCCCCGCGTCGCCCGCTCGTTGCCCAGAAACAGGTTCTCGGCGATCGACAGGAGCGGCACCAGCGCCAGCTCCTGGTGAATGATGATGATGCCGCGCCGCTCGCTGTCCGAGATGTCGCGGAACTCCGCCAGCGCGCCGTCGTAATGGATCTCGCCCTCGTAGCTTCCGGCCGGGTAGACCCCCGAAAGCACCTTCATCAGGGTCGATTTCCCCGCACCGTTCTCGCCCACCAGCGCATGGATCTCGCCTTCGCGGACGGTCAGGTTTACCTCGTCGAGCGCCTTCACGCCCGGAAAGGTCTTGGTGATGGAACGCATTTCCAGAAGCGCGGTCATGGCACACCCCGTCATCCAAGACCCGCCCGGGCCGAAGCCCGGACGGACCCGGAGGAGACCCTCAGATCACTTGATCTGGTCCATCTTGTAGTAGCCGGTGTCGATCAGACGCTCTTCCCAGTTGTCCACGGTCACCGGAAGCGGCTCGAGCAGGTAGGACGGCACGATCTTCACGCCATTGTCGTAGGTCGTGGTGTCGTTGATTTCCGGCTCGCCACCCTTCAGGAGCGCGTCCACCATGCTCACGGTCACGCCGGCGAGCGAGCGGGTGTCCTTGAAGATCGTCGAATACTGCTCGCCCGCGAGCATCGACTTGACCGACGGCACTTCGGCGTCCTGGCCGGTGACGATCGGCATCTTCAGGTCGCCCGAGCCGTAGCCCACGCCCTTGAGCGAGGACAGGATCCCGATCGACAGCCCGTCATAGGGCGACAGGACGCCGTTGACCTGCTTGTCGGTGTAGTTGGCCGAGAGGAGGTTATCCATCCGCGCCTGCGCCACCGAACCGTCCCAGCGCAGCGTGCCCACGGTGTCCATGCCCATCTGGCCCGACACGATGGCGATATCGCCCGAGTCGATCAGCGGCTGCAGCACCGACATCGCGCCGTTGTAGAAGAAGTAGGCGTTGTTGTCGTCGGGCGAACCGCCGAACAGCTCCACGTTCCAGGGCTTCACGTCCGGAAACCGCTCCTTCAGCCCGTCGACCAGCGTCGACGCCTGCTGCACGCCGACCTTGAAGTTGTCGAAGGTCGCGTAATAGTCGACGTTCTCGCTGTCGCGGATCAGGCGGTCATAGGCGATGACCTTGATGCCCGAGGCGGCGGCGTTCTCCAGCGCGTTCGACAGCGTGGTGCCGTCGATGGCCGCGATCACCAGCACATCCACGCCCTTGGTGATCATGTTCTCGATCTGGGCGAGCTGGTTCGGGATATCGTCCTCGGCATATTGCAGGTCGGTGTCGTAGCCCGCGGCCTTGAACTGCTCGACCATCGAGTTGCCGTCCGAGATCCAGCGCGCGGACGATTTCGTCGGCATCGCGATGCCGATGGTGTCGGCATAGGCGCCGGTCGCAAGCAGCAGCGCGGCACCGGCCGAAGCCAGGATCGTCTTGAATTCCATGATTTTCCTCCACTTGGATGCGCGAGCTTCGATGCCGCGCTTTCTCCGCGCAGGCCCTCTTGAACCCGCTCGGCCAAGTATCCGGCGAAGTGCATAACTCGCAATTCGGTTTTTCGATGATCTGCATATCAATTATGGTATATTATGGCGTATGAGCTTCGCCACACGCCTGAAACCTGCCCATCTTCAACTGATCCTGCGCATCGCCGAAACCGGCCAGCTCCAGCGCGCCGCGGCGATGACCGGCATGTCGCAGCCCGCCGCCTCGCGGGTCCTGGCCGAGATCGAGGCGCAGGCCGGCGGCCCGCTTTTTTCGCGCCATGCCAAGGGGATGGTCCAGACCGAACTGGGCGCGATCTGCACCCAGCACGCCAAGGTGATCCTCGAAGAGTTCGACGCGCTCGAAACCGAAGCCGTGCGGCTGACCACCGGCGAGGCCGGGCGGGTCCGCGTCGGCGCGGTCACCGGCCCGGCGGTCGGGCTGCTGATGCCGGCGGTGCGGCAGGTCAAGGCCGAAACCCCCGATATCGAGGTCACCGTCGAGGTCGGACCCTCCACCGAGCTGGTGCGCGGCCTCGTCGAGGGGCGGTTCGATTTCGTGGTCTCCCGCCTGCCGCCCGGCTACGACAGCCGCGATTTCCGCATGCACCCGGCGCGCAGCGAGACCCTCTCGCTCATGGTGCGCCCCGGCCACCCGCTCGCCGGCCGGCCCGGCGTGGGTCTCGCCGACCTCCTGGGCTTCGAATGGGTGATCCAGGAAATCGGCTCGCCGATCCGCGTCGCCCTCGAAGCCGCGTTCCTCGAGCAAGGCCTGCCCACGCCGCGCAACGTCACCAACTCCTCGTCGCTCCTCGTGGTGCTCACGCTCCTGGAAAGCACCGACACCATCGCACCGCTCTCGCGCGAGGTCGCCCAGCTCCTCGCCCATGGCAATATCGGCGCCAAACTGGGCATCCTCGACCTGGCAGAGCCCATCTCGGTCTCACCCTGCTTCGTGATCCAGAACCGCTTCGGCAAGCCGATCCGCGCCTCCGAACGGGTTTTGAACGCGGTTTTCAAGAACTTGTAGGCCGCGCCCGCGCCTCCCGGAGCCGTGAAATCCGGCCGTTCCAGCTTGCCCTGCCATGGGCGAGCCGCTAGCGTCGCGCGCGTAGCTTTATGGATAACAGTGTACCAGTGATGCAGAGCCAAATTGAGCTGATAGATATTCTGCACCAGACCGCCC
>JBNKWI010000178.1:0-3724 GCA_050299695.1 Paracoccaceae bacterium | reverse complement strand
GGCATTCCATCTTGAAATAGGAGACGTGCTCCAGCTCCCGCGCCATCCGCGCAAGCAGGTCGACCGGCAGGGTTACCCCGGACAGCGGTGCGTCCTGCACCATGATCGGGATCCCCACCGCGTCCGACGCCGCCTGGAAATGCTCGAAGATCCCGGCCTCGGAGGGCACCAGCCCGACACCGTGATAGGGCGGCATCATCATCAGCATCGAAGCGCCCAGCGCCTCGGCCTCCCGCGCCCGCGCCACGACGACCGCGGTCGAGAAATGGCTGATCGTCACGATCACCGGCACCCGTCCCGCCACATGCTCGAGGCTGACCCGCGTCAGCACCGCGCGCTCCTCGTCCGACAGGAGGAACTGCTCGGAATAGTTCGCCAGGATGCAGATCGCATCGACCCCTTGGTCGATCATGCAGTCGAGCACCCGGCACATGCCCTCGGTGTCGATCTCGCCGCTGTCATGGAACGGCGTCGGCGCGACGGGCAGGATTCCGGTCAGGGGCATGGCGATCTCTCTCGTTACCAGTGAAACGGCGCGACGGTCCGGCGCCGGCCGATGAGGAAGGCATCGGCCACGTGGCGCAAGGGCGCGAGGTCGACCTCGCTCTGGCCCTCGGCGACCAGCTCCGCCATCCGCGCGTAGAGCCGCGGGTATTCCCCCGACAGGCCCGGCAGCGCCTCGGCCTCCGCGCCGTCGATCCAGAGCGCCCCGCCGCCGTTCTCCAGCCGCATCGTGCCGCTCCCGGTCTCGGCCTCGATGGTCCAGACCGGCGTGCCCGGCTCCAGCCAGTCGAAATCGAAGCCCATCTCCGCCCCGTCCGGGTGCCGGAACCACCCGCGCGCGGCAATCGGCGTCTCGCGGTTCTCCGGGAAATCCAGCTCGGCCTCCGCCAGGTGCACCGGCACCGGCAGGATCTCGGTCAGGATCGACAGCGCGTTGATGCCCGGGTCGAACACGCCGAGCCCGCCGGCCTCGAACACCCAGTCCTGCCCGGGATGCCAGTGCCGAACATCCTCGCGCCAGCGGATCTCGAGCTTCCGCAGCCGCCGCTCCCCGAGCCACGCCCGCGCCGCCGCCACCTTGTCCGCCTGCCGAGAATGCCAGGTCGCGTAGAGCGACACCCCCGCCTCGCGCGCCATAGCCTCCAGCGCGTGGCACTCGGAAAGCGTCGCGCCGGGCGGTTTCTCCAGCATCACATGCCGGCCGGCGGCAATCGCCCGCGCCGCATAGGAGAACCGCGGCACCGGCGGCACACAGAGCGAAACCACGCGGATGTCCGGCCGCTCGGCCAGCATCTCGTCGAAATCGTCATAGGCCGTCACGCCCGCGACCGAACCGTGCCGCGACACGGTGGCCGCCAGTTCCCAGTCGCGGCTGGCCGAGATCGCCGGCACATGCTGGTCGACCGCGATCTTCCCGATCCCGACGAGAGCGACTTCGATCAATGGGAATCCTTTCCGACCGGCGAACCGCGGCAGCCCTTGAGAAAGTCCAGATCCGCGCCGGTATCCGCCCCTTCCACATGGGCCGCGTGCAACCAGGCGAAACCGCTCGCCGGCGCCTCGACCGATGGCGCCCAGGCTGCCAGCCGCGCCGCCAGCTCCGCGTCGGACACGTCGAGATGCAAAAGCCGCGCCGCCACGTCGAGCTCGATCATGTCGCCGTCGCGCACCACCGCCAGCGGTCCGCCCGCCGCCGCCTCGGGCGCGGTATGCAGCACCACCGTGCCATAGGCCGTCCCCGACATCCGCGCGTCCGAGATCCGCACCATGTCGGTGATCCCCTTCCGGAGCACCTTCGGCGGCAGGCCCATGTTCCCGACCTCGGCCATCCCCGGATAGCCCTTCGGCCCGCAGTTCTTCAGGACCAGGACACAGGTCTCGTCCACGTCGAGCGCCTCGTCGGCGATCCGCGCCTTGTAGTCGTCGATATCCTCGAACACGACCGCCCGGCCCCGGTGCTTCAACAGTGCCGGCGAGGCCGCCGAGGGCTTCAGAACCGCCCCTTTCGGCGCCAGGTTCCCCTTCAGCACGGCGATCCCGCCCTGCGCGGTCAGCGCCCGGACGAGGGGCCGGATCACCTCCTCGTTCCAGTTGGTGACGTCCTTCACCTCGTCCCAGATCGTCTGCCCCGAGACCGTCAGCGCGTCCTTGTGGAGCTGCCCGCCCTCGCCCAGCCGCTTCAGTACCACCGGCAAGCCGCCCGCGTAGAAGAACTCCTCCATCAGGAACTCGCCCGAGGGCATCAGGTTCACGATGGTCGCCACGTCGCGTCCGCAGCGGTCCCAGTCGTCCAGCGTCAGGTCCACCCCAACGCGGCCCGCCACCGCCAGCAGATGGATCACCGCATTGGTCGAGCCGCCGATGGCGCCATTGGTGCGGATCGCGTTCTCGAAGGCCTGCTTCGTCAGGATGTCCGACGGCTTCAGGTCGTCCTTCACCATCTGCACGATGCGCCGCCCCGACATCTGCGCCATCACCCGCCGGCGGCTGTCCACCGCCGGGATCGCCGCGTTGCCCGACAAGGCCATGCCCAGCGCCTCGGCCATTGAGGCCATGGTGCTCGCCGTGCCCATCGTGTTGCAGGTGCCCGAGGACCGGCTCATCGACTGCTCGGCCTCGAGGAATTCCTCCTGCGTGAACTGCCCCGCCTTCACCGCCTCGGAGTATTTCCACAGATGCGTGCCCGACCCGACCCGCTCGCCCCGGAACCAGCCGTTCAGCATCGGCCCGCCGGTCACCACGATGGACGGCAGATCGGTCGAGGCCGCCGCCATCAGCAAGGACGGCGTGGTCTTGTCGCAGCCCACCAGCAGCACCGCCCCGTCGATCGGCTGGCCGCGCATCTGCTCCTCGATGGAAAGCGCCGCGAGGTTGCGGAACATCATCGCCGTCGGCCGGAACGTGTTCTCCGACGCGCTGAAGACGGGCACCTCCACCGGAAAGCCGCCCGCCTCCCAGACCCCCGCCTTCACCTTCTCGGCCAGCTCGCGCAGATGCCCGTTGCAGGGCGTCAGGTCCGACCAGGTGTTCAGGATCCCGATGATCGGGCGCCCGTCGAACAGGTCATGCGGGTAGCCCTGGTTCTTGAGCCAGCCACGGTGGTAGATCGTGTCCCGAGACGTGCCGCCATACCATTCCTGGCTACGCAGCTTCCGGGGCCAGGGGGCCGGTTCGAATGCCATTCCTCAGCCCTGCTTGCCCTTGTTGTAGACGTCGAAGATCACCGCGGCCAAAAGCACCAGACCCTTGATCATCTGCTGGTAGTCGATGCCGATCCCCATGATCGACATGCCGTTGTTCAAGACGCCCATCAGGAAGGCGCCCACCACGGCGCCGACGATCTTGCCGACACCGCCCGACATCGAGGCGCCACCGATGAACACCGCCGCGATCACGTCGAGCTCGAGCGCGAAGCCCGCCTTCGGCTGCGCCGTGTTCAGCCGCGCGGCAAAGACCATGCCGGCCGCCGCCGCCAGAACTCCCATGTTCACGAAGGACAGGAAGGTCAGCCGTTCGGTCCGGATCCCGGAGAGCTTCGCCGCCTTGGCGTTGCCGCCCAGCGCGTAGACCCGCCGGCCGATGGTCGTCTTTTCGGTGATGAAGGCATAGATCACCGTCAGGACGCCCATGGTGATCAGCACGTTCGGCAGCCCCCGGAAGGTCGAGAGCTTGTACATGATGAAGATCAGCGCCGCGCCGACGATCACGTTCCGCGCGATGA
>JBNKWI010000177.1:0-3744 GCA_050299695.1 Paracoccaceae bacterium | reverse complement strand
GGGGCCGGAGCGGGCGCGGGCCCTGTTCGACCTAGCGGCGCCGATCTGGCAGGGCGGGGAGGCGGCGGCATGAGCCTTGTCCGGCACAGCGCGGTGACCCATGTGGGCAAGGTGCGGCAGTTGAACGAGGATTCGATCCTCTCGCTGCCCGACCAGCGGATCTGGGTCGTCGCCGACGGCATGGGTGGCCATGCGGCGGGCGATTTCGCGAGCCAGACCATCGTCGAGACGGTGGCGGCGATCACGCCGGACCTGCCGCCCGCCGAGCGGATGCAGGCGCTGCGGGGTGCGCTGAACGCGTCGCACGTGGCGGTGCAGGCGGAATCGGCGCGGCGGGGCGGGGCGACGGTGGGCGCCGCGGTGGTGGCGCTGATGGTGACGGACGGGCATTTCGTGGCGTTCTGGGCCGGGGATAGCCGGCTCTACCGGCTGCGCGACGGGCAGATCGAGCTTCTGACCACCGACCATTCGCTGGTGGCCGAGCTGGTGATGACCGGGCGCCTGAGCTGGGACGAGGCGGATGTGCATCCGCAGTCGAACGCGATCACGCGGGCCATCGGTGTGGGCGAGGAGGCGGGGCTCGAGAAGATCCGCGGCGAGATCCTGCCGGGCGACCGGTTCCTCCTGTGTTCGGACGGGCTCAACAAGCATGCCGGGTTCGAAGTGCTGCGCCGGGCGATGGTCGGCACGCCGATCGAGATCGTGGCGGAGAAACTCCTGCAGATCGCGCTCGACGGCGGCGGCGAGGACAATGTCTCGGTGATCGTGGTGGACGTGATCTGATGCGCGGGCAGGTGTCAGATCAGGCCCTGGGCGCGCCATTCCTCGAGCTTTTCCTGGCTGACCTCGAAATGCATCGAATCCTCGCGCCCGTAGCCGGCGCCCCAGACCCAGCCCTCGGCGAGGAAGAAATCCTTCATGATGAGAAGCCCGAGCTGGGTCTTGCCGTCGCCGAACACGTCGAGCTTGCCGTCGACGTTGATGTCGACAGCGAGGCCGAAGGCATGGGTCGAGGCGCGGCCGACGGTGCCGCGGATCTGGCGGACGCAGAGCGAGCCGGAAGTGGCGATGCGGTCGAGCAGGTCCTTGTCGGTGCGGGCCACCTCCTCGAAGATCCGGCGCAGGCTCTCGATGGCGGGCTCCAGCATCTTGACGTTGATCGGGCCCACGTTCTCGGTCTTGAGGAGCGCGGCGAGCTTGGGGTTGGTCATCTCCTCGCAGTCATCGCTGAGCGTGTCGCGGGGACGGCCGAGGAACTCCTCGAGGAAGGTCGGCGTGGCGACGGTGTAGCCCTTGTTGAGCGTCCGCCGGTCGGGGATCAGCACGGTCGAGGCGTAATCGCCGAGGATGCTGTTCTCGCCGTCGTCGTAGATCTCGCCCTCGGGCGCGGCGCCGATGGGGCCGGACTGTTCGAGCCGCAGGATGTCGGTGCGGAGCGCCGCGATCTCGTCGCGCAGGCTCTCGATCTGGCCCTCGAGCTTGATGATCCGGATCCGTGCGTCGGAATCGACCGCCGCGCCGCCCGCGCCCTCGCCGGAAATGAAGGCCTGGTCGTCGGCGGGCAGCATCGTCGAGATCGCGAACCAGGCGAGCCCGATGACAAGAACGGCGATCAACGCCGCGATGAGACCGATGACGATACGCACTGCTCTTGGGGTCCGCGTTCTGGTTCAACCCGGGCGCGAGGGTGGGCGACGGGCTGTCCCGTGTCAATGACCCCTGAAGAAACGGCTAACCCTTGGACCGACAATAAGATTGGAACTCGGGTGGCTTTCCTGTAGCCTGTATAATGACAACTTGCTTGCGAGTATGATGATATGAAACGCACTTTCGCCCCCCTTGCCCTTGCCGCCCTGGCCGGGCTCGCGCCGCTTGCCGCCTATGCCCAATCGGCCGAAACGATGACCGAAGCCGAGATCGCGGAACGGTTCCAGAACCAGAAGACCCGGAGCCTCGTGCTCGCCCCGGTGGGCGGGCAGGCCACCACCACCGAGACCACCGCCGACAGCGCCGCGACCGAGATCGCGCCGACGGGCGGCGAGGTCTTCGTCAACATCGCCTTCGATTTCGATTCCGCGGCGCTCCGCGAGGACCAGAAGCCGAAGCTCACCAAGCTCTGCAACGTGATCCGCGATATCGACATCGACACGTTCGAGATCCTCGGCCACACCGATTCCTCGGGCTCCGCCGAATACAACCAGCGCCTCTCGAAGCTCCGCGCCGAGGAGGTGAAGCGCTACATGGTGGGCGATTGCGGCATCGACCCGAGCCGTCTTGTCGCGGTCGGCCTCGGCGAGAGCGACCCGCTCGACCCGGCCAATCCGCGGGCCGACGAGAACCGCCGCGTCGAATTCCAGGTGTCGAGCTGAGGCCCGGCCGGGCGGCGGCTGAAGCGGGAGGAACCGAATGACCGGAGCGCGGCCCGGCGCGATCTTTCAGGTCGGCGACCTCCTGAACAACACCTACCGGATCGAGGCGATCCTGGGCCGGGGCGGCACCTCGGAGGTCTACCGGGGCCGGAGCGAGATCTCCGGCCACCTGGTGGCCCTGAAGGCGCTGCGCTCGGAATTCTCGGACAACGAGGACTTCATCACGCTGATGCGGCGTGAGGAGGAGATCCGCGAGATCCGGCACGACGCGATCGTGCGCTATTTCCACAACCAGCGCACCGCCGACGGCGTGGTCTTCCTGATCATGGACTATGTCGACGGGCCGGGCCTCGACCGGAAGATGAAGGAGGGCGGCATGTCGGCCGCCGACCTTCTGACTGTGGCGGGCCGGGTGGCCGAGGGGCTGCAGGCGGCGCACACGAAGAACATCGTCCATCGCGATCTCTCGCCCGACAACATCATCCTCAGGAACGGCGATCCTGCCGATGCGGTGATCATCGATTTCGGGATCGCCAAGGACACCAATCCCGGCGCCGAAACCGTGGTGGGGAACGAGTTCGCGGGGAAATACGCCTATGCCGCGCCCGAGCAGCTTTCGGGGCAGTCGGACGCGCGGACCGATATCTATTCGCTGGGCGCGCTCTTGCTTGCGACGTTCCGGGGTGCCTCGCCCAGCGTGGGGAAGAACCCGCTCGAGGTGATCGAGGGGAAGTCGCTGCCGCTCGACACCTCGGGCGTGCCGGAGCCCCTGAAGGGGCTGATCGACAGGATGACCTCGCCCGATCCGGCGAACCGGTTCGGCTCCGCCGCGGCGCTTCTCGACGCGATCCGGGGCGGTGGCGTGGCGGCGATGCCGGAGGTGGACAGCGACGCGACGGTGATCGCGCCCCGGCCCGCCCCGGCGAAGCAGGTGGCGAAGCCTGCGCCGGCGGCTGTTGAAAAGAAGAAGGGCAAGGGCGGGCTTTTCGCGGTGCTCGCGGTGGTTCTCATCGCGGCGGCGGGGGGCGGGGCCTATCTGTCGGGGATGTTCGACAGCGTGATTCCGAGCCTGCCGGTCGTGAACCCCTACACGCTCACCATGGCGCGCGCCGAGGGCGGCACGCCGCAGGCCGAGGGTCATGTGCCGAGCGAAGATGTGTCCGCCGCGCTGAGCCAGCGGGTGGCGGCGATGGGCGGCCATGCCGACCTGACGCTCGCCCGCGGCGATATCGACCCGGACTGGGGCGAGGAGATGCTGCAGCTCTTCGACGTGATCTCGCCGCTCCTGGAATGGCGGATCGAGGTCGAGGGCAACCGCGTGGCGGTGACCGGCGTGACCGAGGACCGCGCGGAACAGCAGGTGCTGAACGGGATC
>JBNKWI010000176.1:0-3829 GCA_050299695.1 Paracoccaceae bacterium | reverse complement strand
GAGCCGGGTCCAGCCCTCCGCGGTGCCCGGCAGTCCGAGCCGGACCCAGCGCGGCGCATAGGGGAAGATCCGGCTCCAGATCCGATGCCGTGCCAGCTGGTCGCGGGCGCCGGCGGCGTCGGGGGTGGCGTAGGTCCGGAAGAGCGGCGTTCCGCCGGTGAGCGTCCAGCCCGCGCGGGCGGCCATCCCGTCGAGGCGGCTCGCGTCCGAGGCGAGCCGGGCGGCGGTGGCTTCCTGCCAGGCGCCGTCGGCGAGCGCCCGCGTGGCGATCTCGATGGCGGGGCCGGAGACCGGCCAGGGGCCGGCGATCTGGGAAAGGCGGCGCGCCCTTGTGCCGGTGGCGAGCGCGAAGCCCAGCCGCAGCCCGGCGAGCCCGTAGAACTTGCCGAAGGAACGCAGCACTACGATGTTGCCCGGCCCGCCGGCCAGCGCCGGGGCAAGCGAGAGCGCGGGCTCCGGATCGGCGAAGCTCTCGTCGACCACCAGCGTGCCGACCTTGCCCGCGAGCCCAAGCAGCGCCTCGGGCGCGTGGCGCCGCCCGTCCGGGTTGTTCGGGTTGACCGCCACCGCCAGCGCGGCGCCATCGAGCGCGGCGAGCTCGGGAACCTCCGCCACCTTCCAGCCGCTGTCGGCCAAGGCGCCGGCATGTTCGTTGTAGGTCGGCGCGAGGATCCGCGCCTCGGACGGCTTTGCCAGGAACGGCACCGCCTGAATCGCCGCCTGCGCGCCGGCGAAGGGGATCACTTGGGCGCCGGTGCCATAGGCCGCCGCCGCGGCCTCGGTCAGGCGCCGCATCGCTGGGCCGGGCGGCAGCCGCGTCCAGGCTTCGGCGGGTATCGGCGGCACGGGATAGGGCACCGGGTTGATGCCGGTCGAAAGGTCGATCCACGCCTCCGGCGGGCCGCCATTGGCCTCGATTGCCCGCTCGAGATTGCCGCCGTGATCGCGTTCGCCGTGGTCCATGGCCGCCTTAGAGCAGCGCGATGGCGAGGAGCGCAAGGGCGAGGAGCGCCATCGCGTGGCGGTAGAGCGCGAGGCCGCGGGCGAGGTCGCCCGGCGCCGGGTCGGGGGCATCGGCGTTGAGCCAGGGCTCGTCGGCGACCCGGTCGGCATAGGCGCGCGGGCCCGAGAGCCGGATACCGAGCGCCCCGGCAAGTGCGCCCTCGGGCCAGCCGGCATTGGGCGAGCGGTGCCGGGGCGCGTCGCGGCGCATCACCGCGACCGCCGTGCCCAGGCGCCGGGGTGCCGCCAGCGCGAAAAGGAGGCCGGCAAGCCGCGCCGGGATCCAGTTCACCGCGTCGTCGAGCCGCGCGGCGGGTTTGCCGAAGGCCTCGTGGCGCGGGGTGCGGTGGCCGATCATCGAATCCATCGTGTTGATCGCCTTGTAGACCGCGATCCCCGGCAGGCCCGCGACGGCGCCCCAGAAGAGCGGCGCGACGATGCCGTCGGAGGCGTTCTCGGCGAGGCTTTCCAGCGCGGCGCGGGCGATGCCGGCTTGGTCGAGGCGCTCGGGATCGCGGCCGACGATCATCGCCACGGCGCGGCGCGCACCGGCGATGTCTCCGGCGGCGAGCGGGCGGGCGACGGCGGCGACGTGATCGTGGAGCGAGCGCGCCGCGATCAGCGGCCAGGCGAGGAATCCGCCGATCAGGAGGCCCGCCATGCCGGCCGGCAGAAGCGCCTGCGCCGCCCAGGCGGGCAGCGCCGCGGCGTGGCAGGTCACCGCCACGCAAGCCGTGCCACCCGCCAGCCGCGCGGCGCGGGAGCCGCGGTTGAGGCCCCGGTCGCAGGCGCCGATCAGCGCGCCGAGCCAGGTGACCGGGTGGCCTATGGCGCGGAACAGCCGGTCGGGCCAGCCCAGGCCCGCGTCGAGCGCGAGCCCTGCGAGCATGATCGCGGCAAAGCTCATGCGCCGCCGGTGTCGAAGGCGAGGATGCCGGTCAGGCCGGCCTCGGCGAGGCGTTCGCGGGCGCGGTCCGGCGCGCCGTGGCGGGTAAAGATCAGGCCCCGCGCCGAGCCGGTATGGGCGCGGACGACACCCAGCGCGCCGAACTCGCGGGCGAGGTCCTGCATCGGGTCGTCGCCGCCGCGAAGCGCGGCGCAGCGTTCTGCCGAGGCGGTGGCGACGCGCGCGGCCTCCGCGAGGTCGCCTGCTTCGGTGGCCCGGGCCCAGGCCTCGGCGAGGTCGGCGATATCGGCGAAACCACCGTCGGCCGGGTCGGTCTGGAGCGGCGCGCCCCAGAAACCGCCGACGACGGTTGCCGCGGGCGGCGGGGCAAGCGGGCGCAGCACGCGGGCCTCGCGCGAGGCCCAGAGCACCCGGTCGGGCGCGTCGAGCATCAGGGGATCGCTCGCGCCCTCGACCGCGAGGCAGGCGCGGGCGAGCGCCTCCGCCGGGCCGCGAAAGCCCAGCGCGCGGGCGAGCGCGACGAGGCTCGCCGTCGAGCCCCCCGCGCCGCCGCCGAGCGGCATGTCGTGGCGGAGCGCCGGCCAGTCGCCCGCGTCGAGGCCGAGCGCAGTGCGGAAGCCGGCCATCCGGGCGGCGTCGAACGGCGGCGCGGCGCGCCCCGGCACCACATGCACCCGGAGCGCCTCGCAGCGCATGGTGACCAGCGCCACCGGCCCCCCGGGGCCGAGCCGGCCCTGCAGCCATTCGCCGAAATGGCCCGCGACGGAGCGGGCATTCGGCAGGGTGTCGGGGAACGCGGTCAAGGTGTCGGTCTGCCGGCTTTCCATTTCATGGCGAACGTGCTTTTCCACGCCGGGATGGAAAAGTCGATATTGATCACCGGCGGCGCGCGCTCGGGCAAGTCGGCGCTGGCCGAGCGGCTGGCGCTGCGGCCCACCGGCCGGGCGGTCTATATCGCCACCGCCGAGGCGCGGGACGACGACCCCGAGATGGCGGCGCGGATCGCGGCGCACCGGGCGCGGCGGGGGGCGGGATGGCGCGACCTGCACGCGCCGGTCGATCTCACCGGCGCGCTGGCGGAGAGCGACGGCGGCGATCCGCGGCTGGTGGATTGCCTGACGCTGTGGCTGACCAACCTGATGCTCGGCGGGGCCGATTGGCGTGCCGAGGGCGTGGCGCTCGCCGCGGCGCTGGGGCGGCAGGCGGCGCCGGTAGTGCTCGTCACCAATGAAGTGGGCGCGGGCATCGTGCCAGAGAACAGGCTGGCCCGGGAGTTCCGCGATGCGGCCGGCTGGCTCAACCAGACCGTCGCGGCGGCCGCGGATTCCGTGTGGCTGTGCGTGGCGGGCTATCCGGTCAGGGTGAAACCGAATGACGATCCTTTCTGAACTTTCCGGCCTCGACGCAGTCGCTTCCCTTGCCGATGCGCTGCCCGCGGCCGATGCGGTGGCGGCCGGGGCCGCCCGGGCGCGGCAGGACAGCCTGACGAAGCCGCCAGGGGCCTTGGGGCAGCTCGAGATGCTGGCGGTGTTCATGGCGGGCTGGCAGGGGGCCGAGCGGCCGATGCTGCGGAAGGCGCAGGCGCTTGTTTTCGCAGGAAATCATGGGGTCTGCGCGCGCGGGGTCAACCCGTTTCCGCAGGCGGTGACGGCACAGATGGTGGCGAATTTCGAGGCCGGCGGCGCGGCGATCAACCAGCTCTGCCGGGCCTCGGGCGCCGATCTCTCGGTGATCGCGCTGGAGCTCGACCGGCCGACGCGGGACATCTCCGCCGCTGCGGCGATGGATGCGGATGAGGTCCTGGAGGCGGAGTAGCGGCGTCCAAGCAAGGAAGCAGCGACGGCCACCAGCGGGGCGGCGGCCTGTGAGGTGACGGTCGACGGAGTACTGAAGCTGGTGGCTAGGTTGGGAAGATAAGAT
>JBNKWI010000175.1:0-3832 GCA_050299695.1 Paracoccaceae bacterium | reverse complement strand
CGGCAGACGGAACCGCTCACCCGTGCCGGTGAGCCCGCCGGGTCCGTCTTCGGTGTATTCGCACTCGATCTCCCCGCCCAGCACCGCCACCGGCATCGCATGGGCGAGGATCCGCACCCCCTTCGAGGCCGCCAGATCCTGCTCGAACCCGCTCGCCGGCATCTTCTCGCGCCCGCGCCGATAAAGGATCGTCACGCTCTCGGCGCCCAGGAGCTTCGACTGCACCGCCGCATCCACCGCCGTCATGCCACCGCCGATCACCACCACGTTCCGCCCCACGGGCAGCGCGGCCAGATCCTCGGCCTGCCGCAGCTCCGCGATGAATTCCACAGCGTCCGAGACACCCGCCCCGTCATCGCCCTCGACCCCCAGCGCGTTCACGCCCGAAAGCCCGATCCCGAGAAACACCGCGTCGTATTCGGCGGCCAACCCGTCCAGCGTCAGATCGCGCCCCAGGGCCTGCCCGTGGACCGTCTCGATCCCGCCGATCTGCATCAGCCAGGCCACCTCGGCCTGCGCGAACCCGTCCACCGCCTTGTAGCTCGCGATGCCGTATTCGTTCAGCCCGCCCGACTTCGGCTGCGCGTCGTAAAGCACCACCCCATGCCCGTGCATTGCCAGCCGATGCGCGCAGGCGAGCCCCGCCGGTCCCGCACCGACAACCGCCACGCGCTTGCCCGTGGGGTCGGCCCGGGTGAACGGATGCCCGCCCGCCGCCATCAGCGCGTCGGTCGCATAGCGCTGGAGCCGCCCAATCTCCACCGGCTTGCCTTCCGCCGCCTCGCGCACGCAGGCCTCCTCGCAGAGCGTCTCGGTCGGACAGACCCGCGCGCACATGCCGCCGAGGATGTTCTGCTCGAGGATCGTCCCCGCCGCCGCCTGCGGCTGCCCGGCCTGGATCTGCCGGATGAAGAGCGGGATGTCGATCGAGGTCGGACAGGCCTGGGTGCAGGGCGCCTCGTAGCAGAAATAGCAGCGATCCGCCGCCACCCGCGCCTCATGCGCGTCGTAGGGCGGATGGAGGTCGGCGAAATTCTCGTGATAGGTCTCGGCGGGCAACCGGCCCGGCACGATCCCCGGCGTCAGCGTGTTGTTGGTCAAGGGGGGCCACTCCCATGGGCTGCTGTCGAAACCGAGACTGGCACAACCCGAATATTTATCAACTGGTAAAATTTTAGACCGGTGCCGACATGTCGCCAATGCCAGCAAATTGCGCATCCTGGCCCCGCTTTAAGGCAACCGTGCTTTTCAGCCCCGGATCGCTGCCGTATATCTCCGGCAGAACACGCGAAATGAAAGCGGGACCGAGGCGAGGACAGCGCATGACCAAACGGACCTATCAGACCGATGTGGAGTTCATTCAGGCCCTGGCGGAGGTGCTCCGGGAAAACGACCTGACCGAACTCCGCGTGAAGCGCGACTACGGCGAAGGCGACAGCCTGAACGTCCATGTCAGCCGCGGCGGCCCGGTCGCCGCACCCGCGCCGGTCTACGCGCCCCCCGCCGCTCCCGCCGCCCCGGCCACGCCCGCCGCCCCGGCGGCTCCTGCCGTAGCCGAGGCGCCCGCCTCGCAGGACCCGTCGTTCCATCCCGGCGCCGTCACCTCGCCGATGGTCGGCACCGCCTATCTCTCGCCCGAACCGGGCGCCGCCGCCTTCGTCGCGATCGGCGACACCGTGGCCGAGGGGCAGACGCTGCTCATCGTCGAGGCGATGAAGACCATGAACCAGATCCCCGCGCCCAGGGCCGGCAAGGTCAAGCGCATCCTCGTCGAGGATGGCGCTCCGGTCGAATTCGGCGCGCCCCTGATGATCATCGAATAGGGCCTGGCCATGTTCGACAAGATCCTGATCGCCAACCGGGGCGAAATCGCCCTTCGCGTCGTCCGCGCCTGTCGCGAGATGGGCATCCGCTCGGTCGCCGTGCATTCCACCGCCGATTCCGACGCGATGCATGTCCGGATGGCCGACGAAAGCGTCTGCATCGGCCCGCCGCCGGGCAGCCAGAGCTACCTCTCGATGCCCGCGATCATCTCGGCCTGCGAGATCACTGGCGCCCAGGCGATCCACCCGGGCTACGGCTTCCTCTCCGAGAACGCGAATTTCGTGCAGATGGTGGAGGACCACGAACTCACTTTCATCGGCCCCTCCGCCGAACATATCCGCATCATGGGCGACAAGATCACCGCCAAGGAAACCGCGAAGAAGCTCGGCATCCCGGTCGTGCCCGGCTCCGAGGGCGGCGTGCCCGATCTCGACGCGGCCAGGAAGATCGGCGAGGAATTCGGCTACCCGGTGATCGTCAAGGCGACGGCGGGCGGCGGCGGGCGCGGCATGAAGCTCGCCAAGACCGCAGCCGACATGGAAAACGCCTTCCGCACCGCCCGCTCCGAGGCCAAGGCCGCCTTCGGCAATGACGAGGTCTATATCGAGAAGTATCTCGGCAAGCCGCGCCATATCGAGATCCAGGTCTTCGGCGACGGCAAGGGCCGCGCGGTGCATCTCGGCGAGCGCGACTGTTCCTTGCAGCGCCGACACCAGAAGGTCTTCGAAGAGGCCCCGGGCCCGGTCATCACGCCGGAGGAGCGCGCCCGCATCGGCGGGATCTGCGCCAAGGCGGTGGGCGATCTCGGCTATTCCGGCGCCGGCACCATCGAATTCCTCTACGAGAACGGCGAGTTCTTCTTCATCGAGATGAACACCCGCCTCCAGGTCGAGCACCCGGTGACCGAGGCGATCTTCGGCGTCGATCTCGTCCGCGAACAGATCCGCGTCGCTGCCGGCCTGCCGATGGAATTCCGCCAGGAAGACCTCAAGATCAACGGCCACGCCATCGAAGTGCGGCTCAACGCCGAGAAACTGCCGAACTTCTCGCCCTCCCCGGGACGGATCTCGCAATACCACGCGCCCGGCGGCCTCGGCGTTCGGATGGATTCCGCGCTCTACGACGGCTACCGGATCCCGCCCTATTACGACAGCCTGATCGGCAAGCTCATCGTCCACGGCCGCGACCGGCCCGAGGCGCTGGCACGGCTCCATCGGGCGCTGGGGGAACTCATCATCGACGGGATCGACACCACCGTGCCGCTCTTCGACGCGCTGCTCGAAGAGCCCGCGATCCTCGAGGGTCGGTACGACATCCACTGGCTCGAGCACTGGCTGGAGGAGAATCTCTCGGCCGCCTGACGGTGGCTGCACCTATCCCCATTTCGTCGCCCTTGCGCCGCCCCCGCCCGCGCTCTACCTTCGGCGGGTCATGACCGCACCGCTCGTCGATCCCTTCCAGCGCGCGATTTCCTACCTGCGCGTCTCGGTCACCGACCGATGCGATTTCCGCTGCGTCTACTGCATGTCGGAAAACATGACCTTCCTGCCCAAGGCAGAACTGCTCACGCTCGAGGAACTCGACCGGCTCTGCTCCGCCTTCATCCGCCTCGGCGTCGAGAAACTCCGCATCACCGGCGGCGAACCCCTGGTCCGCAAGGGCATCCTGACCTTCTTCGAGGCGATGTCCCGCCATCTCGCGACCGGCGCGCTGAAGGAGCTCACCCTCACCACCAATGGCAGCCAGCTCGCCCGCTTCGCGCCGCAACTCGCGAGCGCCGGCGTGAAACGCATCAACGTCTCCCTCGACACGCTCGACGAGGCGAAATTCGCCGACATCACCCGCTGGGGCCGCCTGCCCCAGGTCCTGAACGGCATCGACGCCGCGCAGAAGGCCGGGCTCCGCGTCAAGATCAACACCGTGGCGCTCAAGGGCTTCAACGAGGACGAGCTCTTCCCCCTCGCCGAATGGTGCGCCTCCCGCGACATGGACCTGACCTTCATCGAGG
>JBNKWI010000174.1:0-4028 GCA_050299695.1 Paracoccaceae bacterium | reverse complement strand
CGAGCTCGAGGCGCGCCGTATCGAGCTGTTCCTTCAGCTGCTGGCCGGAGGCAAGCTTGTCCTTTTCCGCCTGCCACTGCGCGGTCAGCAGGCCCGATTCTTCCTCCAGCTCCGCCAGTTCCTTCTCCAGCTTCGCCAGCCGCTCCTTCGACGCCTTGTCGGATTCCTTCCGCAGGGCCTCGCGCTCGATCTTCAGCTGATTGAGGCGCCGCTCGAGCCGGTCCATCTCCTCCGGCTTGGAGTCGATCTCCATGCGGATGCGCGCCGCCGCCTCGTCGATGAGGTCGATGGCCTTGTCCGGCAGGAACCGGCCGCCGATGTAGCGATCGGAGAGCTTCGCCGCCGCGATCACCGCGTCGTCCGTGATCCTCACACCGTGGTGCACCTCGTACCGCTCCTTGAGCCCGCGCAGGATCGCGATCGTGTCCTCGACGCTCGGCTCGTCGACGAGCACCTTCTGGAACCGCCGCTCGAGCGCCGCGTCCTTCTCGACGTGCTTCCTGTACTCGTCGAGCGTCGTCGCGCCCACGCAATGCAACTCGCCCCGCGCCAAGGCCGGCTTCAGGAGGTTCGAGGCATCCATCGCCCCGTCCGCCTTCCCGGCGCCCACCAGCGTGTGCATCTCGTCGATGAAAAGGATGATCTCGCCCGCCGCCGCCGTCACCTCGGCCAGCACCGCCTTGAGCCGCTCCTCGAACTCGCCGCGATATTTCGCGCCGGCGATCAGGGCGCCCATGTCGAGCGACAGGAGCTTCTTGTTGCGCAGGCTCTCCGGCACGTCGCCATCGACGATCCGCATCGCCAGCCCCTCGGCGATCGCCGTCTTGCCGACGCCGGGCTCGCCGATCAGCACCGGGTTGTTCTTGGTCCGCCGCGACAAGATCTGCATCGCCCGCCTTATCTCCTCGTCGCGGCCGATGATCGGGTCGATCTTCCCGTCCCGCGCCCGCTCCGTCAGGTCGAGCGCGTATTTCTTCAGGGCGTCATAGCCCTGCTCGGCCGACGCGGTATCCGCGGTCCGCCCCTTCCGGATGTCGTTGATCGCCGAATTGAGGCCCTGCGCCGTCACCGCGCCCGCATCGAGCGCCTCCTTCGCCTTCGACCGCACCACCGCGAGCGCCATCAGCACCCGCTCCACCGGCACGAAGGAATCCCCGGCCTTCTTGGCGATCTTCTCGGCCTCGTCCAGCACCTTGCCGGTGGCCGAATCCATGTAGACCTGCCCCGCGTCGCCGGTCACCTTCGGCGTCTTCGCGAGCGTCAGGTCCACCGCCTCGCGCACACGGCTAGCCGAGCCGCCCGCCCGCGCGATCAGGTTCGAGGCCAGCCCCTGCTCGTCGTCCAACAGTGCCTTCAGCAGATGTTCGGGCGCCAGCCGCTGGTGGCTCTCCCGCATGGCGATCGTCTGGGCGGCCTGCAAGAAGCCGCGCGACCGCTCGGTGAACTTCTCCAAGTTCATCGGTCTCTCCTTCCATAAGCGCCCATTCGGTCGGCGCCCGCCCCTGCGGCACGCCCCTCGGGCCTTCACCCGGATATGGGGAACCCGCCGCCTCTCCGCAAGGTTCCGGCCCCCCGGAGAACGGCTTCAATTTCCGCCCCGCCCGTGCTATGAACCGGCCACCGAGAACGGAGATTTTATGGCCCGGTAGGGAGGGGTCGCCCCAGGGCGGCCCGGATCAGCGCAAGAGCCGAAAGCGCCGCGAACGCGGCACCCTTCGGTATGGCCCTCTCCCATTCCCCGATCGGACCTTCTGCCAATGGATTACTCCAAGTTCGGCCTCGCCGCCGCCCCCGCCACGCAACCCCGCGCCGCCTACGGCTGGCGCGCCGATTTCGAGCGCCAGCTCACCGATGACGACCGCGCCCTCACCCCGGCCCGCATCACCGCCGTCCACCGCACCCGCCTCCAGGCGGCGACGCCCGATGGCGAGCTGACCCTCCCGGTCCAGGGCGACCCCGACGACCCGGTCACCGTCGGCGACTGGGTCCTCGTCGCGCCCGATACGCCCCGGCTCGTCCGCCGCCTCGACCGCCTCAGCCTCCTGCAACGCCGCGCCGCCGGCTCGGAGGCCCGCGCCCAGCTCATCGCCGCCAATGTCGACACGCTCTTCGTCGTCACCTCCTGCAACGCCGATTTCTCCGAGGCCCGGCTCGAACGCTACCTCGCCACCGCCCGCGCGGGCGGCGTCACCCCCGTCGTGCTGCTCACCAAGGCCGACCTCGCCGACCCGGCCCCCTTCGCAGACCGCGCCCGCGCGCTGATGCCCGGCCTCCTCGCCGAACCGCTCGACGCCCGCGCGTCGGCCACGGCCGACCGCCTCGCCCCCTGGCTCCAGAGCGGCCAGACCCTGGCCTTCGCCGGCTCCTCCGGCGTGGGCAAATCGACCCTCGTGAACACACTTACCGGCACCGACCTCCTCGCCACCCAGGGCATCCGCGAGGACGACGCCAAGGGCCGCCACACCACCACCGGGCGCGCGATGTTCCGCCTCCCCTCGGGCGCCTGGGTGATCGACACGCCGGGCATGCGCGAGCTTGGCCTCGCCGAAGCCGGCGAGGGCATCGAGGCGGTGTTCCCCGAGATCGAATCTCTCGCCCGCGCCTGCCGCTTCGCCGACTGCGCCCACGAGACCGAACCCGGCTGCGCCATCCTGGGCGCGCTCGAGACCGGCTCGCTCGACCCCGGCCGCCTCGCCCGCTGGCGCAAGCTCACCGCCGAAGACGCCCGCACCGCCGAGACCACCGCCCAGCGCCGCGCCCGCGACCGCTCTTTCGGCAAGATGGTCCGCGAGGCCACCTCCCTGAAGAAACGCTGAACCCTCGGCCGGGGCGAAACCCGCTTTCCGCCCCGGCCCGGCCCCGCTACGCTCGCGCCATGACCCCACCGATGAGTTTCCGCGACGCCGTCCGCGCCCGCCCCGGCATGTATTTCGGCTCGCTCGACGACGGCTCCGCCGCCCACCACGTCACCTTCGAACTCGTGGCCAACGTCATCGACCTGTTCCTCGCCGAGCGACCGCCTGCGTGTATCACGCCGGAAGCGTGCCTCAGGCACGCCCGGGCTGGCGCCCCTGCAACGCCCCGCCCGGAACACGGCCCGGCACGGGCCGCCGGGCGAGCGCCTGCCCGTCGTCGCACCGGAGGTGCGCCACTATAGCGGGCACGCCTTTGGCGTGATGGGCTGGCGCTCTGATGAAGTTTGCGCAGACATTCGAGGTCGGAGGTGGGTGGCCCCATAAAGCGCGCCGCGCGGCCGTTGCTGCGCCATCCCACGGGCAGGCACTCGCCCGGCTTCTCGCTTCAGTGCATCGGACGGTGATTTCGGCGGAAAGCGGGCGTTTCCAGTGGAAGGCATCCTTCCCCATCCCCACGACGTCTTCCGGCTGCAACCCGCCTCCCCTTGGCGGAGCCCGAAACGAAAGGCTGGGTCAACGGCGTCGAGACCCGGGACGGCAGCTCCCATGTCCTCGCCTTCACACGCGCTAGATGCCCGGTGGCACCCCGCTGCCGCGCCCCTCGAAACGGCCCTGAGCGCCGCGCTCCGACACCCCTGATCCCACGATACCGACCATTTCCCCAATGGCTCCGGCCCGCGCCCTGTGGCAGCCTGCCCGAAGGAGCAAGGGGGAGGAAACCATGCCCGTCTACCTGATCGCCGACATCACCCTCAGCGACGACGCCTGGGTGCCCGACTACGCCGCCAACGTGCACAACATCGTCGCCAGCCATGGCGGGAAATACCTGTCCCGCTCCGGCAATATCGAGACGCTCGAGGGCGAGGACCCGGGCTCGACGGTGATCGCGCTCGTCGAATTCCCCGACAGCGCCGCCGCCCGCGCCTTCGTCAACGATCCCGCCTACGCGCCCTACGCACAGGCCCGCCGGGCGGGCAGCACGGGGGTCTTCCGGGTGATCGACGACACCGACCTCGCCGGCGGCGTGCCCTATCTGCCCAAGGGCTAGCGGCTCTCGACCCAGGCGGCGCCTTCATCTGGCCCGAAATACTCCCGGGGGGTCCGGGGGGTGGA
>JBNKWI010000173.1:0-4155 GCA_050299695.1 Paracoccaceae bacterium | reverse complement strand
GAGACCGAGTTCCGCCAGATCGCCGACTGGATCGTCGAGGTGGTCGACGGGCTCGCGGCGAACGGCGAGGACGACAACACCGCCGCCGAGGACAAGGTCCGCGCCGAGGTCGAAACCCTCTGCAAGGCATTTCCGATCTACCAGGGGAAGTGAGCGGGGCGCTCGCCTTCAGGTCTCCCTCGGAGGATCGGCCCAGGGGGGCGGCGTCTTCGCGAAGAAGGCGGCGATCCCCTGTGCCGCTTCCGCGCCTTCCCAGGTGTCGGCCAGCCGGCGAATAGTGTCGTCGATCGTGTCCGCATTGATCTTCGGGCCGAGCGACCGCGCCAGCGCCTTGGCGGCCCCCACGGCGCCGGGTGCGACCGACAGGTAGGGCGCGACTTCGGCCTCTACCGCTTCGTCGAGATCCGCCGCCGGAACCGCGCGCGCCACGATCCCGAGCGAAACCGCCTCCGCCGCCCCGAAGATCCGCGCCGACATGAAGACCCGCCGGGCATTTCCCTCGCCCATCCTCGCAACCACATAGGGACCGATGGTGGCGGGGATCAGACCGAGCCGCGTTTCAGTCAGCCCGAATGTCGTGGCCTCCTCGGCAATCGCCACGTCGCAGACGCAGGCCATGCCCACACCGCCGCCGAAGGCGCCGCCGTGGATCCGTCCGATCAGCGGCGTCGGCATGGTGTTGAGCGCATTCAGCATCTCCGCCAGCTTCCGGGCCTCGCGCATCCGCGTCGGTCGGTCCGCCTCGATCTGCGCCTTCATCCAGGCAAGGTCGCCCCCGGCACAGAACAGCTTGCCGGCCCCGGACAGCACCACCGCCCGCGTCTCGGAGGCGGCCCCGACCGTGCCCGCCATCTCCGTGAGCTCGGCAATCATCCGCGCCGAAAGAACGTTCCGCTTGTCCGGCACATTCAAGGTCACATAGGCGACACCGCGCTCGTCGAGGCGTGTCTCGAGTGTCTCGTAGGTCATGCTGCCCCCTTCAGGCTGAGCGCAAACCGCGCCGCTGCGGACAAGGCGGCAAGGTCGATCCCGGTCGAGAGTCCCCGGTCTTCCAGCAACTCGACAACCCTTTCGGTCGCGACATTGCCCTTGGCGCCGGGGGCAAAGGGACAGCCGCCGAGCCCGCCGACGGCGGCGTCGAAGCTGCGCAGGCCCTTCTCGAGGCTCACCTCGATATTCGCCAGAGCCCGTCCCCCGGTGTCGTGATAATGGCCCGCCACCCGTCCGGCCGGAACCTCCGCCAGGACGGCGTCGAGCATGCGGCCAATGGTCTCCGGCGTGCCCGCGCCGATGGTATCGCCGAGCGACACCTCATAGCAGCCCATGGCCAGAAGCGCGGCGGAGACCCGCGCGACGCTTTCGGGCGGGGTCGGCCCGTCATAGGGGCAATCGGTGACGCAGGAGACATAGCCCCGCACCGGCAGTCCCGCCTCCGCCGCCGCCGACATCACCGGCCCGAACCGTTCGAGGCTCTCGGCAATCGAGCAGTTGATGTTCTTTTGGCTGAACCCCTCGGAGGCCGAAGCGAATACCGCAACTTCGTCGGCGCGCGCCGCCAAGGCACTCTCGAAGCCACGGAGATTCGGCACGAGGGCGGCATAGGAAACCCCCGGATCGCGTCGGATCCCGGCCAGTACCTCGGCCGCATCCGCCATCTGCGGCACCCATTTCGGGCTGACGAAGCTGGTGACCTCGATCTTGCGGAAGCCGCAGGCCGTGAGCAGGTCGACGAGCCGTATCTTGTCACGGGTCCCGATGATCGCCTTCTCGTTCTGGAGCCCGTCCCGGGGCCCCATTTCGAAGATCGTCACAGGCTCACGCATTCTCCGGCTCCAGCGCCAGCAGCAGCGTGCCGTCGGTGACCTGATCGCCCACGGCCACCAGCAACTCGGCCACGACACCGTCCCGCGGGGCGGGCAGGGTGTGCTCCATCTTCATCGCCTCGAGGACCAGCAGCGGATCGCCCTTAGCCACCCTAGCGCCTGCCACGGTCAGAACCGTGCGGACGAGACCCGGCATCGGCGCGATGATCGTGTCGCCGCCGGCCTGATCCGTCTCGGCCTCCGCCAGCGCATCCGGCAGACCAAACGTATAGCTGCGGCCGTCCGAAAAGACCGAAACGCGGGTGGGTTCGCGCAGGAGATCCGCGGTCAGTTGCCGGTCTTCCAGCTCGACCCTGACGCCGTTGCCGCCAAGCGACACAACGCCGAGCCCCACCGTGCCGCCCTCGACATCGACCGTGAAACGCCCCTTGCCGAGCCGCGTGACCTGCGCCTCGATCCGGCGGTCGCCGGCCTCGAGCAATGTGTACTGCTTGGCATCGGTCCAGTGCCGCCATCCGGCGAGCCTGTCCCAAGGGTCGGCCCCGGTGCCTTCGCGCACCAGGTCGAGGCCGCCGAGCGCGGCGAGCGCCAGGACATTCCGCGACGGCGCGGCATCCGCGACCAGGGTGTCGAGATCGCGGGCGATCAGCCCGGTATCGACCTCGCCGCGCCGGAAGCCGTCGTGCCGGGAGAGTGCGCCCAGGAATTCGAGATTCGTCACCGATCCGGTCACCTGGCAGCGCTCCAGCGCCGTGGACAGCATGTTGAGCGCCGCGGCGCGGGTCGGGCCGTGCACGATCACCTTGGCGATCATCGGGTCGTACCAGGGGCTGATCTCGTCGCCTTCGCGCACGCCCGAGTCGATGCGCACGGACCCGGGGCCGAATTCGGCGCCCACGGGAAAGCGAAGATGATCGATCCGGCCGGTCGCGGGCAGGAACCCTTTCGGCACGTCCTCGGCATAGACCCGGGCCTCGAAGGCCCAGCCGTCGATCGCCAGATCCTCCTGCCGTACCGGCAGCGCCTCGCCGGAGGCGACCCGAAGCTGAAGCTCTACGAAATCCAGGCCGGTGATCGCCTCCGAGACCGGATGCTCGACCTGGAGCCTCGTGTTCATCTCCATGAACCAGAATCCGTCCTCGCGCAGCGGGCCGGACCCGTCGACGATGAACTCGACCGTGCCTGCGCCCGAATAGCCGATGGCCCTTGCCGCATCGACCGCGGCCCGGCCCATCGCCGCGCGCACCGCCGCGGGCATGTCCGGGGCAGGGGCCTCCTCGATCACCTTCTGGTGGCGGCGCTGCAAGGAGCAGTCGCGCTCGAAAAGGTGGATGGCGTTGCCATGCCCGTCGCCGAAGACCTGGATCTCGATATGGCGCGGTTGGGTGACGTATTTCTCGATCAGGCAGGCCGGGTCGCCGAAGCTGGCCTGTCCTTCCCGCTGCGCGCCTTCGAGCGCCGAGAGGAACTCCTCGGGCCGCTCGACCAGCCGCATCCCCTTGCCACCACCGCCGGCGCGCGCCTTGATCAGCACCGGGTATCCGATCTTGTCGGCCTCGGCGGCCAGGAACTCCGCGTCCTGCCTCTCGCCGTGATACCCCGGCACCACCGGAACCCCCGCCCGGGTCATCAGCGCCTTGGCGGCGTCCTTCAGACCCATGGCGCGGATTGCCGAGGCGGGCGGGCCGACAAAGACCAGGCCCGCGGCCTCGACCGCCTCCACGAAATCCGGGTTCTCCGACAGGAAACCGTAGCCGGGATGGATCGCCTCCGCGCCGCTGCGTTGGGCGGCGGCGATGATCCTGTCGCCGAGCAGATAGCTCTCGGCCACGGCGGGCGGGCCGATGCGCACGGCCTCGTCGGCCATGTCCACATGTTTGGCACGGGCATCGGCATCGGAATAGACCGCCACGGTCTTGATCCCCAGCCGCCGCGCCGAGGTCATGACGCGGCAGGCGATCTCGCCCCGGTTGGCGATCAGTATCTTCTTGAACATGACCTCCCCCTCACATCCGGAACACGCCGAAGCGCGTCTCCTCGATCGGCGCGTTCAACGCCGCCGACAAGGACAGCGCCAGCACGTCGCGGGTCTTGCGCGGATCGACGATGCCGTCGTCCCAGAGCCGCGCCGAGGCGTAGAGTGGATGCGACTGCCGCTCGAACATCTCGATGGTCGGGCGTTTGAACTCGGCCTCGTCGTCGGCGGACCAGCTCTCGCCCGCGCGCTCGATCGCGTCGCGCCGGACCGTGGCCAGCACCCCGGCGGCCTGTTCGCCGCCCATGACGCTGATCCGCGAATTGGGCCAGGTCCAGAGAAAGCGCGGCGAATAGG
>JBNKWI010000172.1:0-4222 GCA_050299695.1 Paracoccaceae bacterium | reverse complement strand
ACCTCTCCTCGGGCCCGATCCTCGACCATGTCCGCCCCGGCGCCGATCTCGTCAGCGTCGGCAAGCGCGCCGGCCGCGCCTCGCCGAAACAGGCCAGCGTCAGCCGGCTCCTCGTCGACTACGCCGAGACCGGCCAGCGCGTGGTGCGGCTCAAATCCGGCGACAGCGGCCTCTTCGGCCGGCTCGAGGAGGAGCTGACCGCGCTCCGCGAGGCCGGCATCCCCCACGAGATCGTCCCCGGCGTGCCCTCGGCCTGCGCCGCCGCCGCGCTGGCCGGCATCCCGCTCACGCGGCGCCTGACCGCAAGGCGGGTGCAGTTCGTCACCGGCCACGACGTGACCGGCGGTCTCCCGGACAACCTCAACCTCGCCGCGCTCGCCGACCCCGACGCGACGACGGTGGTCTTCATGGGCAAGCGCACCTTCCCGAAACTCGCCGCACTCCTGATCGCCCAGGGCCTGCCCGCCGACACGCCCGCCCTCCTCGCCGAAGATGTCAGCCTCCCCGGCCAGGCCTTCGAACGCCACACCATCGCGGCGCTCTCCGACCGGCTCGCCCGTGAGATCGGCGACAAGCCCGCGCTGATCCTCTACGGCCCGCTTGCGGAGGGCGGCGCGTGATCGCCGATCTCTGGCTGATCGGGATCGGGACGGGCAATCCCGACCACGTCACCGCCGAGGGCCTGCGCGCCCTGCACGAATCCGCGGTGGTGCTCCTGCCCCGGAAAGGCGCGGCGAAGGACGACCTCGCCGAACTCCGCCTCGAGATCCTCCGCGAAAGCGGCAGCACCGCGCGGATCGTGCCCTTCGACTACCCCACCCGCGACCCCGCGCTCCCCTACCGCGAACGGGTCGAGGCCTGGCATGACGAGATCGCCCGGCGCTGGCAGGCGGCCCTGGTCGGCGACGCACCGGACGGCCCCGTCGCGCTCCTCGTTTGGGGCGACCCGTCGCTCTACGACAGCACGATCCGCATCGCCCGCCGGCTCGACCCGGCGCCCCGGATCCGCGTGGTGCCCGGCATCACCGCGATCCAGGCGCTGACCGCGGCGCACGCGATCCCGCTCAACGAGATCAACGGGCCGGTTCTCGTGACCACCGGACGGCGGCTCGCCGAGGAAGGCTGGCCCGAGGGCGCCGACACGATCGTGGTGATGCTCGACGGCGCGGCGCGGTTCCGCGAGCTCGCCCCGGCGGGGGTGGAAATCTGGTGGGGCGCCTATCTCGGCAGCCGGGACCAGATCCTCGCGCAGGGCCCGCTCGCCGAAACCGCCGAAGAGATCGCCCGGCTCCGCGCCGAGGCCCGCGCCCGCCACGGCTGGATCATGGACACCTACCTCCTCCGCCGTCCCTCCCGCGCGACGCGAAATTCTTGAAGCAGGGATTTTCCGCGCCCCCTCCACCCGCGCGGCACGAAAAAACCCCGGCGCTGGGCGGCGCCGGGGCTCCAGGGCAACAGGATGAGGGTCCAGTTATTCGATGTTGCCCTGCTGGGGGATCGAGTTGATCGCGTAGGTGCGCACCACGACCGAATCCTCGAGCGCCTTCAGCGCCACGTTGGCCTCGTGGTACTTGCCCTGGTCGATCAGGGTCTGCGCGTCCTGCAGATGCTCCGCCGTCGAGGCCACCGGCAGGAGCGCCGCCGAGACATCGACGTTGATCGACGCCAGCCGGAGCACCTCGAGCGCGTCATCCTTCGAGCCGGTCTGCATCAGCCCGTAGGCCTTCTCCAGCGCCGCCTTGTTCTCGTCGGTCGCGCTGAAATCCTCGGTCAGCGCCATCGACATGTCGAAGGGCAGGTATTTCGCGCTGCTCGACGGGTCCTCGGTATCGCCGATGGTCATGTCGTTCAGCCCCTTCTCGGCATCGTCGAACCGGGTGCGCGCCTCGGCGAGCCGCGCCTTCGCGCCGTCGATATCGTCGTTGAACAGCGCCAGCCGGGCCGCATGGGCCCCGGTGACGGCGTTCAGTGCCTCGTCGGCGGTCTTCAGCATTTCCTTCTGGGTCTTGTAGGCGGGCGGTGCCGCCGCCTCGGTCGAGGCATAGGCGACCACGGACCCGGTGGACAGGAGCGCCGCGAGGGCGAGGGTGGCGACTTTCGATGCGGTTCTCATGACCGGCTCCTCTCGTTTGGTGATGAGGAGAACATGGGCCCGCACCCTGACGCAGACATGTCCGCAAGCTTACAAATCGGTGAGGTCCGCCGGAAAGATCAGCCCGGAAACGTGACCCGCACGCGGAGGCCCGGGTCATTGTCGGCAAGCTCCAGCGCCGCGCCGTGCCGCGCGGCGATCGCCTTGACGAGCGGCAGGCCGAGCCCGCTCCCCTCGCCGGTCCGCGCCGCATCGGCCCGGAAGAACGGCTCCAAGACCTCGCCCATCTGCCCGGGCGCGATCCCGCGCCCGGTATCGGCCACCTCGACCGCCACACCGCCCCCCGGTACGGACGCGGCCCCAAGCGTGATCGCCGCACCCGGCCCGGCATGGGAAATCGCGTTCTGGATCAGGTTCACCAGCATCTGCGCGATCATCCCCCGGTCGCCGCGCAGGGTCCCCGCCGCCGCCGCGACCGCGAGCGTCTGGCCGGCATCCTCGGCCACCGGCGCGTAGGTCTCGGCGAGTTCCGCGAGCAGCGCCGCGAGGTCGACACGCTGCGCCATGTCGCCGGCCTCGCCCGCCTCGATCCGCGCGATCCGCAGGATGGTCCCGATCACCGCGGTCAGCGCGTCGAGATCGGCGATCGCCCCCTCGAGCGCCGCCCGCCCCGCCGCGCCACCGCCCTGCGCCCGCTCCAGCGACAGCCGCACCCGCGCCAGTGGCCGCCGCAGATCATGCGCCACCGAGGCCGCCGTGCGCCGCGTCGCGGCCATCAGCGCCTCCAGCGCATCGAGCCGCGCGTCGATCCGCCGCGAGATCCGGTCGATCTGCTCCGTCCCGTCACCGGCACCGATCCGCGCGCCCGTCTCGCCCTGTGCCACAAGGTCGAGCGTCGCCTCGATCCGCTCCAGCTTCACCTGGCTGTCATGGCTCATCAGGTAGCCGAAGCCCAGCATCGCCAGGACCACCGCCACGCCGGTGACGATCAGCCCCATGAGCGCCGACCGCTCCGCCGACCGCACGATCCCCAGGCTCCGCCCGGTGACGATCAGCCCGTCCCCGGTCTCGACCGCGTGCACGAGATAGGTCTCGGGCGCCGCGCCCGACCGCCGCCAGGGCACCAGCACCCGCCGCTGCCAGAGGCCCGGCTCGGGGCGGAGCTCCACATTCCCCGCCACATGCCGCCCGGCCCGGTCGTAGACCGCGTGGACGAAGGTCGCGCCCAAAGCCGAACGCGACAGCACCTCGACCTGGTTGCGCAGCTCCGCCGCCCCCTCGCCCCGGTCCACATCGACCAGCGTCGCCTCCATCTCGGCGACGCTCTGGCGGATCTCCTCGGTCATGCTGCGGTCGATCAGCCGCACCGCCAGCGCCGACATCACCGCGAGGATCACCACGAACACCGCCGCCGAGCGGAGCACCGCCCGGAACGGCGCGCCCGACAGGATCTCAGCGCGGAGCATGCATCGAATAGCCGCTGTTCCGGACCGTGTGGATCAGGGGCCGGTCGAAGGGCTTGTCGATCTTCGCCCGGAGCCGGCTCATATGGGTTTCCAGAACCGTCGTGTTCGGCTCGAAACTGTAGTTCCACACCCGGTCGAGCAGCATCGTCCGGGTCAGCACCCGCCCGGCATTCCGCATCAAGACCTCGAGGAGCATGAATTCCTTGTTTTGGAGCGGGATCGCCTGCCCCTGCCGCTGCGCCGTCCGCCCCAGGAGGTCGAGTTCCAGGTCATGCACGCTGAGCGAGGTGACCTCGGCATGGCCGGTCCGCCGCCTCGTCAGCGCCGCGACCCGCGCCGAGAGCTCGGCGAAATGGAACGGCTTCGTCAGGTAGTCGTCGGCGCCCGCCTCCAGCCCCTCCACGCGGTTGTCCACATCGGCGAGCCCGGTGAGGAACAGGACCGGGATCTCCGACCCGGCGCCGCGCAGCGCGCGCACCAGCGCGATCCCGTCCATTCCCGGCATCATCCGGTCGAGAATCGCGAGGTCGCAGGGATTGTAGAGACAGAAGGACAGCGCATCGCGGCCGTCGGCGAAATGGTCGACCACATGGCCCTCCTCCTCGAGCCCGGCACGGACATAGGAGGCAAGGGCGGTGTCGTCTTCGGCAAGCAGGATCTTCAC
>JBNKWI010000171.1:0-4258 GCA_050299695.1 Paracoccaceae bacterium | reverse complement strand
CCGCCCGGCCGTACCTGTCCCAGTCGGCCGGAAACGGAAGCTGCTGCACGCCGGGCAACGCCTGCGCCGCCCTCATCGCCTCGGTATCGACCCCGCGCGCCGCGCCGTGAATCACCACGTCACCGGCGCCCATGTTCGCCCTGACCCAGGTCCGGACGGCATCGCCGGTCTCGTCTCTCATCTCTCGCCCGCCACAGATCAGCACGCGCATGACGATCCCCCTCTGCAATGCGCCGAACCCAGGCACGTCATCGGCACTATGCCGATGCGCCCGCAAAGGCCAACCGCCCCGGCGCGAGCCGGCGCCTTCATCATTTCGAGGATGAGCGTCCGGAGGACGCGAGGGGGCAGCGCCCCCTTCCCCGCCGCAACGTCCGCCGCCCGGGCTCAGCCCGCCAGCCCCCGCGTCATCGCGTCCACCAGCGCCGCCACCTCCGCCTCCAGATGCTCGGTCGGCACGCCGACGAACCGCCGCTCCAGCGAGAGCTGCACCACCCCGTGCACCGCGCTGAACAGGGTTCGCGCCCGAAGCGCCAGCCCCGCCGCGTCGAGATCCGGCCGGAGCACCCGCAGGGGCGCGAAAATCCGTGAAATCAGCGTGGCGTGCTGTTCGAGATACCAGTCCGGCGTGACCGTCGTCTCGGCCTGCCGATGGTTGAACACCGCCCACCAGTAGACCTCGTTCTCCAGCGCGAACCGCGCATAGGCCCGCGCCAGGTCGCGCAGGCTGGTCGCCGGATCGTCCTCGGGCATCGGCACCGCTGCGAGCGCCGCGCCCATCCGGTCCAGCACCCGCGCGTTCGCCGCGAAGATCGCATGGTCGAAATCCTCGAACACCGTATAGATCGCCGCCGCCGAGCACCCCGCCAGCTTCGCCACGTCGCGGGCCGAAAGCCGGCCGATTCCCCGTGTCTCGATCCCCTTCAGGACCGCCAGAACGATCCTCTCGCGCATCGCCTGGCGCTTTGGCGTCAAGTTTTTCACCCGCGGTTCCAATCCCTTGCCCGAATTCTATGAACGCCGTTCACAAAAACTCTTGCATCAAATCGCGGCCGGGTCCAGATTTAAAAAGTGAACACTGTTCACACTAACCGTGGTGAGGAAACATGTTGCTTCTGAAAACCCTGAGAACCCTGGCGCGGGGACGCGCCCACGAGGCCGGGATGGCCGTGGTCGACGCCAACGCGCTGCCGCTCCTGCGCCAGCAGATCCGCGAATGCGCGGCGGCGCACGAGGCCGGCCGCCGCGCGGTCGCGACCATCGCCGCGCAATGCGAGGCCGAGCGCCGCGCCGAGGCGAGGCTGACCGACCGCATCGCCGATCTCGAGGCCCGCGCGCTGGAAGCGCTCGAGGCCGGTGCCGAGGATCTCGCCCGCGATGCCGCCGAGGCCATCGCTGCGGCGGAAAACGAGCGCGACGGCACCCGCCGCGCCATCGAGGTCTACACCGCCGAGGGCGCGCGCCTCCGCGACCTCGTCACCCGGCAGAAGACCCGCCTCGCAGAACTGCAGCGCGGCCAGCGCCTGGTCGCCGCCTCACTCGCCGCCCGCCGGGCCGGCTCGGTCACCGCGCTCTCCGACCGCGCCACCCTCTCCGAGGCCGAGGAAACCCTCGCCCGGCTCACCGAACGCCTCGACGACGACCGCGCCGCCGAGGCCGCGCTGATCGAGATCGACGCCGCCGACAATGCCGACGCGGTGCGCGAGCGCCTCGCCGAGAAGGGCTTCGGCGCGCCCCTGCGCGTCACAACCGACGCGGTGCTCACCCGCCTCAACGCCAAACGCACGAACTGAGGAACAAAGGAAATGGACAGCCACATGATCGATCCGACCCAGGAACCGCGGCTCCCCAACAGCCCGGCCTACGACCTCTTCTGCTACGCGCAATTCGCCCTCGCCGCCTTCATGATGGGCGCCGGGATCTTCAACCTCCAGGCCTCGCTGACCGCCAAGGGCTACTACGCCATGGCTTCGATCATGCTGGTCTCGGCCACGATCGCGATCACCAAGGCGCTGCGCGACCGCGAAGAGCGCAAGCGGCTGCATTTCGTGATCGAGGAGGCCCGCACCAACCGGCTCCTCCGCGAAACCGCCGACTGACCCAACGCACCCCCATCGAAAGCCATTGCCATGTTCAAGATCCTGAGTTCCCGGTCCTTCTGGCCCCTCTGGCTCTCCGCCGTGCTCGGCGCCGCCAATGACAACCTCGTCCGCGCCGCCATCGTGATCATGGCCGCCTCGGTCCTGCCCATCGACCAGGCCGCCATCGCGGCGCTCGTGGCCACCGGGCTCCTCGCGCTCCCCTTCGTCCTGTTCTCGGGATGGTCGGGCAGCGCCGCGGACCGGTTCGACAAGACCAGGCTCCTCAGGGTCGCCAAGATCTCCGAACTCGGGATCACCGGGCTCGCGCTCCTGTTCCTCGCGAGCGGGGCGCCCATCGCCTGGTCCCTGGGGCTGGTGTTCCTGATGGGGGTGCAATCCACTTTCTTCGGCCCGATCAAGCAGGGCTGGCTGCCCGAGCGGCTGGCCGAGGACGACCTCGTCGGCGCCAACGCGCTCCTCGACGCCGGCACCCAGCTCGCCATCGTCGGCGGCACGCTCCTCGGCGGCGCGCTCTACTGGATCGGCGGCCCCGTCGCCGCCGGCATCGGCGCCGTGGCGCTGGCCGGCGCGGGCCTCCTCTCAGCCTTCGCCGCGCGTCCCGGCACCCCCGCCGCGCCCGACCTGCACCTGCCGAAGAACCCCTTCGCGGGCAATATCGGCCTCGTCCGCATGATCGTGCAGAACCCCGTCATCGCCCGCCCGGCGCTCCTCCAGACCTGGTTCTGGGGCGCCGGCGCCATCGCCCTCTCGGTGATCCCGACGCTCCTGCGCGACCGGCTCGACGCCGGCGAAAGCACGGTGACCCTCGTCATGGCGCTCTTCGCCTCGGGCATCGCGCTCGGCGCCCTCGGCATGGGCCGCGCCCTGCACCGCTCCCGCGCGCTCTGGCCGGTCCCAGCCATGGCCGCCGGCATCGCGCTCTCGAGCCTCGCGCTCTGGGCCGGCTTCGCTTTCCTCCCCGCCGGCGGCGGCCTCGCCGCGCTCGCTGCGCATCCCGCCGGCTGGGCCGTGATCGGCGCCACCTTCGCGCTGGCGGCCTTCGGCGGCGCCTTCATCGTGCCGCTCCACGCCTTCGTCCAGGCAAGGGCCGAAGCCGCCTGCCGCGCCCGCATCATGGCCGGCCTCAACGTCGTCACCGCGCTCGCCGCCGCCGGCGCCAGCTTCGCCGCCACCGGCCTGATCGGTCTCGGCCTCTCGGCCCATGGCATCCTCGCGGTGCTGGCCGGTCTCTCCACCCTCGCCGCCTTCGGCACCGCCATGGCCCTCCCGCGCGAAACGGTGCAGGCCTTTTTCCGCATGGTCCTGATGCCGCTCTTCCGCGTCGAGATCACCGGCCGCGAGCATCTCGCCACCGAAGGCCCCGTCGTCTTCGCCGCGAACCATGTCAGCCTGCTCGACGGCCCGCTCGTCTTCAGCCTGGTCGACCGCGAGGCCGATCTCTGCGTCGACACCGGCTGGGCCAACCGCTGGTATCTGAAACTCATGCGCAACGCCCTGCGCATCACCGCGATCAATCCGCAGCAACCGATCTCGGCGAAACACGTCGCGAAAGCCATCGCCGAAGGCGGCGCGGGCCTGATCTTCCCCGAGGGCCGGATCACCGTCACCGGCGCACCGATGAAACTCTATCCCGGCACCTCCTGGCTGATGGACACAGCGCGCGCCCAGGTCATCCCGATCCATATCGAGGGCTTCGAACGCTGCCGCTTCGCCAAGCCGCAGAACGGCTGGCGCAAGGCCTGGTTCCCCAAGGTCCGCGTCCATGTCGGAGCGCCGCGGGTGCTCGATGTCGACCCCGCGCTCCGTGGCAAGGCCCGGCGCGAGGTGGCCAGCCTGCGCCTCGTCGAGGCGATGGAGGAAACCCGGTTCCGCGCGCTCGACCGGCACCCCACGCTGGTCCATGCCATCGCCGAGGCGAAGGCCGTCCACGGCTCGGGCGACCCGCTCTTCCGCGACATCGAGGGCAACGCGCTCACGCGCGGCAAGCTCGCCCTCGGCGGCGCCGCTTTCGGCCGCATCCTCCGCGCCGAAACCGAACCCGGCGAGCGCGTCGGCCTCCTCCTCCCCGCCGCCCCCGGCGCCGCCGCCGTACTCCTCGCCTTCTGGCGCGAGGGCCGCGTGCCTGCGCTCCTGAACCCGACCGTCGGCGCGGGCCC
>JBNKWI010000170.1:0-4456 GCA_050299695.1 Paracoccaceae bacterium | reverse complement strand
CGTCGCAGCTCCAACACCACCGGACCGATCACCGCCGTCCACGACCTGCCCGTCGTCGGCGGGGCCGGCGGTGGCGGCGGGGCCGCCTCGCCCGCTCCCCCCGGCAGCCAGAGCATCGTCAACAAGCTCGTCATCGGCGGCCTCGCCCTGGCTTTCCGCTTCGACACGCCCACCGGCCCGACCATCGTCACCCTCGCCGCCGCGCTATTCGCCGCAGCGAGCGCCGCCGGCCGCTTCCGCACCGGGTCACGTTAGCGGAGCAATTCCGGCACCGGGTCCGGATCGGCGACCAAACCCGGAAGACCGGCGAGAAACCCGGTATAGGCGCGCCAGGCCGGGTCCGCTGCGAACGGGCTGGCGGCGATCCGCTTCACGACCTCGTACGCATGCCGAACGATCTGCCGGGCGCCCGCGCCGCCGCCGGCGCCACCGTCCGAGAGCCGCCGGAACGCATCGCCGAGACCTGCGGAAAGCCCCTGGGACGACAAGGAATCGCGGGCAAACGCGGCGTCCCCCACCGCCTCGCACCTGCCGCTCCGGCGCAGAGCCAGTTGGATGCTCGCCGCGCTCGACCCGCCGCATCGAAACTCCATTCGGCGCAGATCCTCGACGATCCACGGCACCGTTTCCCCGATGCGGCGGAGCACCTCGTCCGGACTGCCCCGAACGAAGCGGCCGCGGCCGACGACACCGACGGTGAGGTGCCTTGTGTTACCCAAACGGTAGATGTACCCCTCCGGCGTCGCGGCTAGCGAAAGCCCTGAATTCGGCTCCCGGGCCGGCGCTGCGTGGAAGAACCTCGCAACGATCGGCAGATGCGGAGACACCCGCTCATCCGCTGTGACGGCCGCGCGGCCGGTGGCGTCGAGGACCCGCCGCGACCCCGCCGCGTGCTGCGCAATCAGATCGGAAATCGTGCGCTCACCGATCTCGTGCAGGCTTGCCCCCGCACGCTGCGCAGCCTCCTGGAGCGCGTGTTCGAGCGCCGGTCGGGAGACATGGACCGACGGAGGCGCCGGGCGGGTCCCCGGCGCCGGGCTACCCCATTGCAGCGTTCGAGCCTCATGGAGCCGGTCGATGCCGACGCGATCAGGCGACACGCCAAATTCGACGAGGAGCGCGAGGAACTGCGCGGGCAGGCAGTCAACCCGCTCCGGGAGGCGCGGTGTCGCGGCGCAGTAGACATCGACCTCGCTCCCGAGCTGACGCGCCCGGATCGCCGCGAAGAGCCCGATCGGCCCGGCCCCCAGGATTGCGAGCGGCCGCGCCACCGCTCAGGCAATCGCTAGGTTCGGCGGATCGACCGGCGCGAAACGCGGGTCGGCCGGCGTCCGGAAGATTGCGAGGAAACCCGCCGCAGCCACCGCCTCGGCCCGGGCCTGGATCCCGTCCGCCGCCACCATGGCGGACCGCGCCGCGTTGATCTCGTCCGCCCCGAGGAACCGGCCCTTCTTGTAGCCGGTGAACAGCGTCTCCAGAAGCGAACGATAGGACGTCTGTAGGGCGACGTCCTCGGGCAGCCCAGCGGGCGGCGGCGCCAGGTTCGGCGCCCGCAGATAGGCCGTTTCGGGATGGATGCTCAGCCATTCGCGGATGTTGAGGAAGGTCTCGTAATGGTCCTCCCCCTCGGCGATGATCGAACGGATCGCCTGCCGCCATTCGTCGGTGACCAGCGGCGCCACGTCGGCGGGCGGCGTTTCGAGTGTCGCGAGGATGTCGTTGTAGAGCCCGTCGACCCCGGTGGATTGCGCCTCGATCTGGATGAAATCCTCGACCGCCTGACGGGTCGCCGCGCGGGGTTCGGTCGGACGGAAGGGGCCCGGATCGTGCGGCAGCATGCTGGCGACGCCCAGCGCGGGCTCGAACGCGACCGCGCCGGTGAAGCCGCGCAGGACGTCGTTCACCGCCCGGATATGGCGCATCTCGCCGATGGCGATGCGCATGAGTTCGGAGCGGGTCGCGCGGATGTCGTCGCGGAGTTCGCCATTGCCCGCCGTCGCCGGATCGCCGTCGGGCCGGAGCGAATAGGCGGCCGAGAGGTACTCCTGCGCCACGGCCAGTTCGACGCCCGCGGCATAGACGAGGTTCGCGCGCAGCGTCGGAAGATCGCCGAAGGGCATGCCCGTTTCCGGCGTCTGGCCGAAGGGCGCGACGATCTCGCGGCGCCCGGCGACGAAGTGCAGCTCCTGCCACCGGTTGTTGATCTCGTAGTGCCGGAGCTCGACCGGCGTCGAGCGGGCCTCGGACGCGGGAAGCGGCGGCTGGGGCCCGATTGTCCGGTCGCGCCTCTGCCAGGGAACGGCGGCGTTCCAGGGCTGGTCGGGCTCGGTCGCCGCGGGCAGGACCGGCTGCGCGATGTCGGGGTGGTTCGAGGCCCAGTAGAAGCAGCCGCAATCCCGGAAATCGTGGGTCCAGGGGCTGCAGAGCGACTGGCTCAACTCGCCGGGCAGGAAGGCTGCCGCGAGGGTGCCGTTGTCGTCGAGATAGCGGGCGCGCGGAGCGGTCAGCTCCTGCGTGGCCGCGCTGCCGTCATTGGCGAAGCGCAGGGTCACCTCGGTGCCTTCGGTGAGGAGCCGCACGGCGGTCCAGGCGTCGGTCGGCCTGCGGCCCGGCCCGGTGCTGGGCGTGCCGAAATCTCCTGCAACTGCCGGTGCGCCGCCGAAGGAGGGCAGCGCCGGGCGGAAGGTCTGGGCGCCCAGCGGGCCGAACGTGCCGCCGATCCGGGAGACGAGGACCGTGCGCCCGTTGCCGACAAGCGTCGCGAGGGCGCCGTAGGTGGCAGCATCGGCAGCGCTCAGATCGCCCGCCGCGCGCGCCTCGGCCACGCCCGTTTCGTCCACCGCGATCAGCAGCATGAAATTGCCGATCATGTCGATTTCCAGGAACGGGAAGAACCGCCGCTCCAAGTTCCTCAGGTCGCATTCGAGCCCCGGGAAGCAGTTGCCGATGCCGGATTCGAGCCGTGTGGTGACCGGGTTGCCGGCGATACTGGGCATCCCGGCGGAAGGGTCGGCGAAGCGGCGCAGGGCGGCGGCGTTGCGGGCGATCAGTTTCGGGGCGTCGGGACCGGCCATGGGCGACCTCCAGGGTCAGGAAAGGGATTGGCGGAAAGATTCGGGGCGCGCGGCGGAGAGCTCGCAATAGCTGGCGAGGCAGAATTCGAGCCAGTCGCGGATGAAATCGCAGGCGGGGCCGCTTCTCGTGGCGGCCTCCTGATGGCAGCCGCCCGAGCAGAGATAGCGGGCCCAGCATTGGCGGCAGTCGGTCTTGGCGTGGACATGGCGGGCGGCGAGGAAGGCTTCGCGTTTCGCCTCGTCGAAGGTGCCTTCCCGGCCCAACCGGAATTCGGGATCCCCGATAGCGCGGTGGCAGGCATACCAGTCGCCCGTCGCCGATACGGAGAAATAGCCGCCGCCCGCGCCGCAGGAATAGGGCGAACTCGCGCCCGCATGGATCTGCTTCAGGGCAATGGCGAAATTCGTCAGCCGGATCGGCCGGCCTTCGAGGGCGCGTGCGAGCTCCTCCCGCGCCCCGGCGACCAACGCCTCGCGATAGGCGGGCCAGTCGCCGTCGCGAAACCCGCTACCGTCCGCGGCGACCCGGAGCGGCGCGACGCCCGCCTCGGGGAACCCGAGCGCCCAGATCGCTTCGAGCCGGTGCTCCAGGTCGAAATCCCCGGCACGCACCGTCATCCGTGCCGCGAGCTTCGCCGCGCCCGGTTCGGCGAGGAGCGGCGCGATGGTCCGGGCGAGGAGCGAGAAACTGCCGCGCCCGTTGGCCCGCGGGCGCTGGCGGTCCTGGGTCACCTGGTCGCCATCGAGGCTCACGGTGACCGCGAAGGGATGGCGCCGGAACAGCGCGATATCCCGGGTGCCGAGAAGCGTACCGTTGGTGGTGATCGAAAACCGGACATCAAGCCCGCGACGAACCGCGCGGTTGCTCGCGAAGCCCACAACCTCGTGGATCAACGCCCGGTTCACCATGGGTTCGCCGCCGAGGAAGCCGATGGTCACGGGGCGCGACGGATCGGCGCCTGCCAGAAGCCGCTCCACCGCCCGAAAAGCCACTTCGGCGTTCATCACTGCCGTCTGGGCACCGCCAAACGCCCCCTGCCCTGCATAGCAATAACCACAAGAGAGGTTGCAGGAGGAAGAGACGTTCAGGGACAAGCTCTGCGGGCGCGGCAGGACCACCGGGTCGAGCGCGGCCTCGCCGGCGACGGTCTCGCCGAGCGTCGCGGAAAGTTCCTCGGTCGCCGCCGGATCGCCGTCGAGCGTCGCGGCGAACGCCGGATCGAGATCGTAGATCCGGCTGTGCGGCACCACCAGGAGATGCTCGCCGAGGCACGACCGGAAGCGTCGGAAGGCCGGGGCCCCGGGATCGGCGCGGACGCGGTCGACCGTCTCCATCACGGGACCTGAGCGGCGGCGTCGATGCCGGCGAGGATCTCCGCCCG
>JBNKWI010000169.1:0-4530 GCA_050299695.1 Paracoccaceae bacterium | reverse complement strand
TTTCACATGGACCACATCCACTGGCTGCCCGGCTGGGTCGAACGCGCGCGCGACGAGAAGATCGCGATGGCCCATGCGGTCGAGGCGCGCGCGGAATGGATCTTCGAGGGCGGCCTCTCCTCCACCTACGACAACCGCGCCGCGCGCGCCGATCTCATCGTCTGGCTCGACTTGCCGCTGCCGCTTCGGCTGTGGCGCGTGACCCGGCGCGTCGCCACGAACTACGGCCAGACACGCCCCGATCTCACCGAAAACTGTCCCGAACGGTTCAGCGTCGAGTTCTACCGCTACATCGTGACGTCGAACCGCCGCACCCAGGCCCGGCTGGCCCACCTGGCCGCCGAAGCCGGCAAACCCCGGCGCCATCTGACCTCGCCCCGCGCCGTGCGGGCCTGGCTTGCGCGCGTCGAAGCGGCGGGGCTGCCGGGCTGACATGGCGGAGATCACCATCCGGCGGCTCGGTCATCTTGGCGAGGGCATCGCCGAGGGTCCTGTCTTCGTTCCGCGCACCCTGCCGGGCGAGGTTGTCTCGGGCGAGCTCGCAGGCGACAGGCTGACCGCGCCGAAGATCGTCACGCCGTCGCCGCATCGGGTGACACCGCCTTGCCGGCACTATCGCGGCTGTGGCGGCTGCGGGCTGATGCATGCCGGGGACGGCTTTCTCGCAGACTGGAAGCGGGAGGTGGTCGCCGCCGCCTTTGCGGCGCGCGGTGTCGAGGCCGAACTTGCCGGGCCGGCGACATCTGCCGCGCAATCGCGGCGCCGGGCCGTGCTGACCGGACGAAGGCTGAAGTCCGGGCCGGTCGTGGGCTTCCACGCGCCGGCCTCCGAGACGGTCACGGCGATTCCCGACTGCCGCCTCCTCGCACCTGCGCTGATGGAAGCGATCCCGGCCTGCGAGGAGATCACTGCGCTCCTCGGCTCGCGCAAGGGCGAGGTGCGGCTTACGCTCACCGCGTCCGAGGCCGGCCCGGACCTCGCGGTGTCGGACAGCCGGCCGCTGACCGGCACGGACAGCGTGGCGCTGGCCGCCATCGCCGAGCGGCACGACCTCGCGCGGCTGAGCGTCGGCGGCGAGATCGTCGTCTCCCGGCGCCCGCCGGCCCTGTCTTTCGGCAGCACCCGGGTCGTCCCGCCGCCCGGCGCCTTCCTGCAGGCCACGGCGGAGGGCGAGGCCGCCCTGCGCGACGCCGTGCTGGCCGGCATTGGCGGCGCGCGCCGGGTGGCCGACCTATTCGCCGGCTGCGGCACGTTCTCGCTGCCGCTTGCTTCCCGCGCGGAAGTGCATGCGGTGGAGGCCGAAGCGGCCATGCTGGCCGCGCTCGACAGCGGGTGGCGCCACGGGACCGGCCTGAAGGCCGTGACCACCGAAACGCGCGACCTGTTCCGCCGGCCGCTCGACGCCGGTGACCTCGCCCGGTTCGATGCCGTCGTGATCGACCCGCCCCGTGCCGGCGCCGAGGCGCAGATGCGCGAGATCGCCGGCTCGCGGCTTTCCCGTGTCGTCTCGGTCTCCTGCAACCCGGTCACCTTCGCCCGCGACGCGGCGATCCTGACAGGGGCCGGATTCCGCCCGGGCCCGGTTCTCCTGGTCGACCAGTTCCGCTGGTCGCCCCATGTCGAGCTGGTCGCACACTTCCTGCGCGACTGACGCGGCCGCGATTTCGGTCTTTGGGCGTTAACCTTGTTGCGCTAGACTCGGCGCAAAGATTGTCCCTCAGGCAGGACGACGACATGGGCAGGTTCTTCGCACTCGCGTTTCTGGTCGCGACACTGGCGCTTTCAGGCTGCGCCTCGAAGTTCAAGACGTATAGCGGGCCCGAGGTGACCCGCGTCGTGGTCTTCAAGCACACGCGGCGGCTCTACCTGATGCACGAGCAGACTCCGCTCAAGGTCTACCGGTTCCGGCTCGGATTCGCGCCCGAGGGTCACAAGCAGGTCGAGGGGGACGGGCGCACGCCCGAGGGCGAGTACCTCATCGACCGCCGAAATCCGAACAGTGATTTTCACCTGTCGATCGGTATTTCCTATCCGAATGCCCGTGACGTCGAGGTGGCGCGGCGGCTCGGCCGCCCGCCCGGGGGCGATATCTTCATCCATGGCACGCCGCGGCCATTCATCGGTCAGGGCGACTGGACCTGGGGCTGCATCGCGGTGTCCAACGACGAGATCGAGGAGATCTATGCCATGGTCCGCGACGGGACGCCGATCGCGATCTATCCCTGAGTCAGACGGCCCGCCGCGGTGGTCCGCAGGCGAAGAAATCCTTGAGCTCGCGCCCGCGTTCCGGCCGGAACCGGCCGTCTTCGGCGATGTCCGAGATCCGGTCGAGGCGGAACATCCGGAAATCGTCGCGGAGCTCGCACCAAGCCACGAGGGTCCAGACCTTGCCCCAGAACCACAGCCCGAGCGGCCGGACCGGCCGGGCCGTTTCGTTCCCTTCCGCATCGCGATAGCCGAGGACCAGGCGTGCTCGGTCGTTCACCGCGGCCTCGATCCGGTCGATCCGGCTCCGCGTCGCCGTATCGAGCTCTCCGATTTGAATGGCGTGGATCTGCACCGCGCCGGCCCGGGCGCGCGCCGCGTCGGGCAGCACTGCCTCGATCTTGACGAGCGCCTCCTCGGCCGCCCGCGCCATTTCCAGCCCGCCCCAGGCCCGGATCATCCGCGCGCCGGCGACCAGCGCCACGATCTCGTCGCGCGAGAACATCAGCGGCGGCAGGTCGTAGCCCTCGCGCATCACGTAGCCGACCCCGGCTTCCCCCTCGACGGGGACGCCGGAGCCGACCAGATCGGCGATGTCGCGGTTTATCGTGCGCTCGGACACCTCCAGCCGCTCGGCCAGCTGCCGGGCGGTGACGAGCCGGCCGCCCCTCAGATACTGCACGATCTGGAACAGGCGGTCGGCTCTCCGCATCAGGCGGCCTTCGGCTCGAAGAGCCCGATCGAATTGCCATCCGGGTCCTTCGCATAGACGAAGCGGCCCGGCGGGATTTCCACCGGCTCGCTGACGACCGAGCCGCCTGCCTTCCACACGCGGTCGGCCGCGTCTTCGACCTTTCCGGCGACGGCGATATGCAGGGTCGGCCCGTTATCGGTGGCGGGCTTGCCCGGATAGAGATGCCCTCCCGGTCCGTTCATCGCGCCCCCGAGGATTGCCATGGGGTTCGGTCCGGAGTTGTCGATGGCCATCTGCCATCCGAAGACGGTGTTGTAGAAGCCGACGGCGCGGTCCATGTCGGAGACGGGAATCTCGCTCCAGACGACGATGGGTTGGGTCATGGTGGGTCCTTTCGGTCGGTGGTTTCGATGGACCGACCATGACATACCCCTCCTGACAGCCTTTTGTCAGGAGAGTTGTCGGCGGCGGTCAGTCCTCGGGCATGTCCGCCGAAGGGACAAGCGGAAAGAAGTCGCCGCCGGACCAGAGACCGAACCAGCCGTCTTGTCGGGCACCGATCTCGGCGAGCCGGTAGAACGTCTTCCGGTCGATGCGCGCTTCGAGGCCGTCGCGGACCATGAGGTAGGGCACGTCGCCCGGGGCAACGCGGATGGCGTGCCCGGGGCCGGCAGGAACCCGGTCGCCGACATTCGTGTGAAAGGTCAGGTGCTGCCCGTCGCCCTCGCCGCTGATTTCCACATCCACGGCGACGAAAGGCACGTCCTCGACCGAAATCCCGACCTTTTCGACGGGCGTAACCAAATAGTAACCATCTCCGTCCTTCCTCAGGATGGTGGAGAACAACCGTACGAGCTCCGGCCGCTCGATCGGCGAGCCCTGATAGAACCACGATCCGTCCCGGGCGATGCGCATGTCGAGATCGCCGCAGAAAGGCGGGTTCCACAGAGGTACCGGCGGCAGACCGCGCTCTTTCGAGGCAGCGCGGGCGGCACCGGCGATGTGTTCGGCACTCGGTAGTCGGGTTTTCGCCATCGTCACGCTTTTGCCATTTGTTCTTTGCGAGAGAGTTCCCGATACTAGCTTCAAATAGAGAAAGAGCAGGAGCCTTTCCATGGACGATACCCGGGACCTGGTGACGGAAATCGAGGCGCTGGTCGGCAAGCTGGCGGATGCCCGGGCCTCGATCACCAAACGCTTTATAGGCCAGGAGCGCGTGGTGGATCTTGTCCTCTCGGCGATTCTCTGCGGCGGCCACGGGCTGCTGATCGGCCTTCCCGGCCTCGGCAAGACCCGGCTGGTGGACACGCTGTCGACCGTCCTCGGCCTCGACGGTGCCCGGGTGCAGTTCACGCCCGACCTGATGCCGGCGGACATCTTGGGCTCGGAAGTGCTGGAAACCGGGGCCGATGGCAGCCGGGCGTTCAAGTTCCTCGAAGGCCCGATCTTCTGCCAGCTTCTCATGGCCGACGAGATCAACCGCGCCAGCCCCCGCACCCAGTCTGCGCTCCTCCAGGCGATGCAGGAGAAATCCGTCACCATCGCCGGCCAGCCGCACCCCCTGCCGGCCCCGTTCCACGTGCTCGCCACTCAGAACCCGATCGAGCAGGAGGGCACCTACCCGCTGCCCG
>JBNKWI010000168.1:0-4601 GCA_050299695.1 Paracoccaceae bacterium | reverse complement strand
GTCCCTTCGAATCGACGCCTACCTCGGCAGCGCGTATCTGATGGTCAGCGACGCACCTTTCCCTTTTGGCGGCGCTGACACGACAACGTCGCCGGAGCGCTGCTCCGCATATATCGCGTCACAACAAACTGGCATGCGATGGTTCTGGGGATCTGGATACCATCCAACCTTGCGGTGAAGTTGGCCGGCATTGATCTCCACAGACGAAGCTCCACTCGCTTCAGCGGCAAGTAGCTGAGTTCGCAACTCGGCAGCAAATGTCCTGACAGTGAGCATTGTTCCCTCCTTCCATTGCGCAAAGCATACAGATTTTGGCGCTCGCCCGCGTGTTCAATCTCAACGTGCAGTGCAAACCTCAGGGCTCGATTGACGCCGCGCGGGGGGGCGCCTATGGAGACCCCGGCTTTCGGACGGGGACCCCCATGCGCGCGCAGGACAAACCGACATCCTTCCAGGACATCATCCTCAGGCTCCAGACCTACTGGGCCGCCCAGGGCTGCGCGATCCTGCAGCCCTACGACATGGAAGTCGGCGCCGGCACCTTCCACCCCGCCACCACGCTCCGCGCCCTCGGCCCCGCACCCTGGGCCGCCGCCTATGTCCAGCCCTCGCGTCGCCCCACCGACGGCCGCTACGGCGAGAACCCGAACCGGCTCCAGCACTACTACCAGTTCCAGGTGATCATGAAGCCCTCGCCGCCCGACTTCCAGGCGCTCTATCTGGGCAGCCTCGACGCGATCGGCATCGACAGCTCGCTCCACGACATCCGCTTCGTCGAGGACGACTGGGAAAGCCCCACCCTCGGCGCCTGGGGCCTCGGCTGGGAGGTCTGGTGCGACGGCATGGAAGTCTCGCAGTTCACCTATTTCCAGCAGGTCGGCGGCCATGACTGCAAGCCGGTCTCGGGCGAACTGACCTACGGGCTCGAACGCCTCGCCATGTACGTCCTCGGCATCGACCACGTCATGGACATGCCCTTCAACGCGCCCCAGACCGAACGCTCGCTCTCCTACGGCGACGTGTTCCGCGCCGCCGAGGAGCAGTATTCGCGCTGGAACTTCGACGTGGCCGACACCGGCATGCTCCTCGAGCATTTCGAGGACGCCGAGAAGGAATGCCACCGCATCCTCGCCGAACCGGCCGAGGACCCGAAAACCGGCAAGCGCATCGTCATGGCGCTCCCCGCCTATGACCAGACCATCAAGGCCAGCCACCTCTTCAACCTCCTCGACGCCCGCGGCGTGATCTCGGTCACCGAGCGCCAGGCCTATATCGGCCGCGTCCGCGCACTCGCCAAGGCCTGCGCGGATGCGTTCGTGGAGGCGGGCAAGGCGGCCTGATGCGCCGGCTCGTCCATGCGGAATTCACGGCCGCGCTTTTCGACCCGATCCTGTATCAAAGTACGGATACCGGGAGCTGTTGCCGACTGCGGTGCTACGGTGGTCCGTTCCGAACCGCGGGCCTCGACGACGGCGATGACGAAACGGAGCCACCAGCCAGCTATCCGGCCGAGGGCCGCGCGTATCTCGACGTGATCTTCAAGGATGACGCAAGGACCGAGGCGACTCTCACCGATCTCGCGAGGGACGGAAAGGCACTGGAAATCACGGTACTCTATCCGACATCCCACCTCCCCTGGTTCATGAAGATGCTGGATCGGATCGAGAGCGACGGGAAGGTATTGGAGTTCTTCGGGTTCATGGAGGAACCGAAGCCTCGCCCGGGTCTGATTCCAAACACAGACGCACTCGCCCGGGTGTCGGACGGGACCTTCGAAACCGTCTTCCTCTCCGGTGCGAAACCGCGCATCGTCACAGCGGACTCTCAGGGCGGGCCCATCCAATGAACGGCCGTCTCCTCGTCACCGTCCTCCTCGCCTGCGCCCTCGCCGCCGGCGCCGCGATGTACTACCTCCAGGTCTACGCCTTCTACACGCGCCTCGACTCCGCCACCGTCGACCTCCGCGTCACCAGGGACGGCACCGCAGAACCCCTTGCAACAACGACGCTGGAAGCCATCGACGCCACCTCCTCGCCGATCCGCTTCCGCGCCTGCTTCAACACCGCGACCACCGCCGACACCGCCGACCCCTACCCCGGCGCCACCCCGCTCACCGCCCCCGGCTGGTTCTCCTGCTTCGACGCCGACCGCATCGGCGACGACCTCGAGGCCGGCCGCGCCAGGGCCGTCCTCGGTCAGCGCGACGTCACCTGGGGCATCGACCGCGTCCTCGCGCTCTACCCCGACGGCGCCGGCTTCGCCTGGCAGCAGATCAACCCCTGCGGCAAGGAAGCCTTCGACGGCAACCCGGTCCCGCCCGGCTGCCCGCCCCTGCCCGAGACCGGGCCGGGCTCGTGACGGACCCGCCCGCCGACCCGTTCCTCCGCGCCATCATCGAGGCCGAGGCCACCGCCGGCGGCACCACCGAACGCGGCCCCCGGCACAGCCTCTACCGCTACCCCGACCACGCCACCTACCGCGCCGTCCAGATCGCCGGCAACAAGGCCAAGCTCTGGGCGCAATGGGTCCCCGAATCCCATATCGCCCGCCTCGCCCGCCATGTCGACAGCACAATCGGCCCCGTCGCCTTCGGCCTCTGCCACGGCACCAGGCGCGGCGCCGAACAGGCCTGGTTCCGCCACCACCTCCCGGGCACGCCCGAAGTGATCGGCACCGAAATCTCCGACACCGCCGCCCACTTCCCCCACACCGTCCAATGGGACTTCCACGACCCGAACCCCGCCTGGTCCGGCCGCGCCGATTTCGTCTACTCGAACTCCTGGGACCACGCCTGCGACCCCGACCGCGCCTTCGCCGCCTGGATCGACGCGCTCCGCCCCGGCGGCCTCCTCCTCCTCGACCACACCATCGGCCACACGCCCGAGGCCGCCAACGCGCTCGATCCCTTCGGCACCACCCATGACGGCCTCCTCGCCTGGCTTTCGCGGTTCGCCTCCGAGGGCCGCCTCATCCCGGGCCTCGACACGCGCGGAACCGCCGCGGATTACCCGGCACGAGTTGTGATCTTCGAGAAGGCGTCGTAACAGCGCGCACGAACCAGCGACACAGAGCCGATGCCCGACCTCCTGATCGAACTCCTCTCCGAGGAAATCCCCGCCCGGATGCAGCCCCGTGCAACCGCCGACCTCAAGCGCCTCGTCACCGACGGGTTGGTCGAGGCCGGTCTCACCTATGGCCATGCCGAGGCCTTCGCGACGCCGCGCCGCCTGACCCTCGCGCTCGAAGGCCTCTCCGCCGCCTCGAAAGCCACCAGGGAGGAACGCAAGGGTCCCCGCACCGACGCGCCGGAAAAGGCCCTCGAAGGCTTCCTCCGCTCCACCGGCCTCACCAAGGACCAGCTCGAAGCCCGCGACGACAAGAAGGGCCAGGTCTGGTTCGCGGTGATCGAGAAACCCGGCCGCCCCGCCGCCGAGATCGTCGCCGAGACCCTCGAAGCCGCGATCCGCAATTTCCCCTGGCCGAAGAGCATGCGCTGGGGCGCGGGTGATCTCCGCTGGGTCCGCCCCCTCCACTCCGTCCTCTGCCTCCTCACCGACGAGACCGGCGCCAGCGTCGTGCCGCTCGACATCGACGGCATCCGCTCCGGCGACACCACCCGCGGCCACCCAGTCCACGCGCCGGGTGCCTTCTCCGTCACCGGCTTCGACGATTACGTGGCCAAGCTGAAGGCCGCCAAGGTCGTGCTCGACCCGGCCGAGCGCGCCGACACGATCTGGCACGACGCCACCACCCTCGCCTTCGCGCGTGGGCTGGAAGTGGTCGAGGACAAGGGCCTTTTGGCCGAAGTCGCGGGCCTCGTCGAATGGCCGGTCACGCTCATGGGCGCCATCGGCGCCGATTTCCTCGGCCTCCCGCCCGAGGTGCTGCAGACCTCGATGAAGGAACACCAGAAGTTCTTCTCGGTCCGCAACCCCAAGACCGCCCGGATCGAGGGCTTCGTCACCGTCGCCAACACCCGGACCGCCGACGACGGCGCCACGATCCTCGCGGGCAACCTCAAGGTGCTCTCGGCCCGGCTCTCCGACGCGAAGTTCTTCTGGGAGAACGACCTCCGCACTGTCAGGACCAGCGGCCTCGAAACCATGGCCGCGCCGCTCGCCAACGTCACCTTCCACGCCAAGCTCGGCTCCCAGGCCGAACGCATCGCTCGCATCGCCGCCCTTGCGCGCGAAATCGCCCCCATGGTCGGCGCCGACCCGGACGAGGCCGCCAAGGCCGCCGAGATCGCCAAGGCCGACCTCGCCTCGGAAATGGTTTACGAATTCCCCGAACTCCAGGGCATAATGGGCCGCTACTACGCCAGGGAAGCCGGCCTCTCCGACGCCATCGCCGACGCCGCCCGCGACCACTACTCCCCCCTCGGCCCCTCCGACGCCGTGCCCACCGCGCCCGTTTCCGTCGCCGTCGCGCTCGCCGACAAGATCGACACGCTGACCGGCTTCTGGGCCATCGACGAGAAACCGACCGGCTCGAAGGACCCGTTCGCGCTGCGGAGGGCAGCGCTCGGAGTTATACGGCTGGCAATTTCCAATAAGCTTCCAGGCCAATGGTTAGAAACTTTCGCCATTGGGTGGAATGCG
>JBNKWI010000167.1:0-4648 GCA_050299695.1 Paracoccaceae bacterium | reverse complement strand
AAGGCCGAGGGGCTGGTGGGCGAATTGTCGGTCCGCGAGAACATCGTGCTCTCGATGCAGGCCAAGCGCGGCTGGCTCAACCGGGTCTCGCGGGGCGAGCAGGAGAAGATCGCCGACGAGATGATCCGCGCGCTCGCCATCGCGACGCCGGATGCGGACAGGCCGGTGCGGCAGCTTTCGGGCGGCAACCAGCAGAAGGTGGTGCTGGCCCGTGCGCTCGCGTCGCAGCCGCGGATCCTGCTTCTGGACGAGCCGACGCGCGGGATCGACGTTGGCGCGCATGCCGAGATTCTCGTCCTGATCCGCAAGCTCTGCGCCGAGGGGCTGGCGCTCCTGGTCGCTTCCTCGGAGATCGACGAGGTGGTGTCCTCTTCCGACCGGGTCGTGGTGCTGCGCGACCGGCGCAAGATCGGCGAGATCTCCGGCAGCGAAATCACGAGGGACAATATCGTGACGATGATCGCGGGGAACGATGGCTGAGGCGCGGGTCTTCCCGGCGGGGTGGCGCGGAGGCGCGCTGTTGCAGAGCCGCGCGATCTGGCCGCTTCTCGCGCTGGCGGCGATCCTGATAGTGGACGGGATCATCTCGCCCAATTTCTACGATATCCGGATCGTCGAGGGGCGGCTGTTCGGCAACCTGATCGACATCCTCTACCGCGCGGTGCCCACAGCGCTGGTGGCGCTCGGCATGGCCGTGGTGATCGGCACGAAGGGGATCGACCTGTCGGTCGGCTCGATCGCGGCGATCTCGGGCGCGATCATCGCCTGGCGCATCCAGGCAGGCGATCCGCACGGGCTGGTGCTGGTCTGGGCGCTGGGGGCGGCAGCGGTCTGCGGGGTCTGGAACGGGGCGCTGGTGGCGGGGCTGGGGATCCAGCCGATCATCGCCACGCTGATCCTGATGGTGTCGGGGCGCGGGGTCGGGATGATGATAAACCTGCTCTATGGCGGCACCGATCCGAGTTTCCAGAGCGCATTCCTGCAGGGCCTTTCCACCGGATCGGTGCTTTATGTCCCGGCGCGGCTCTTCGTCTTCGCGGGCCTGTTCCTTCTGCTCTGGGTGCTGATCCGGCGCACCGCGCTCGGGCTGTTCGTGGAGGCCACCGGCGGCAACGCGGCGGCGTCGAACATCGCCGGGGTGAACGCGCGGCTGATCGCCTTCGTGGCCTATGTGATCTGCGGGCTGATGGCTGGCTGTGCGGGGGTGATCCTGACGGCCGACACCCACACCTCGGACCCGGTCTCCGTCGCGCTCTATATCGAGCTCGACGCGATTCTCGCGGTGGTGATCGGCGGCGGCTCGCTGGCGGGGGGGCGGATCTATCTCGGCATGACGGTGATCGGCGCCCTGGTGATCCAGGCGCTGACCACGTCGATCCTGATCTCGGGCCTGCCGCCGGAGTACAACCTGATCATCAAGGCGCTGGTCGTGCTGTTCGTGCTGGTCCTGCAATCGGACAAGGCGCGGCAGAACCTGGCTGCCGCCCTGTGGCGGAGGGCTCGGCGATGAGTGCGCTTCTCAACAAGAAATACCTGCCCTTCTATGCGACCGTGCTGGTCTTCGTCGCGATCTTCCTGATCGGCGGGGCGACCTACCGGAACTTCCTGTCGATGCGGGTTCTGGGCAATATCCTGGCCGACAACTCCTTCATCATCATCGCGGCGACCGGGGCGACCTTCGTGATCCTGTCGGGCGGGATCGACCTGTCGATCGGCTCGATGATCGGCTTCGTCGGCGTCTCGATGGCGGTGCTCGACAGCCTGGGCTGGGACCCGCTCAGCACCGCGATCCTGATGCTGATCTTCGGGTTCGCCTTCGGGGCGTTCCAGGGCTGGGTGATCGACGCGCTGGATATCCAGCCCTTCATCATCACCCTGGCGGGGCTGTTCCTGCTGCGGGGCCTGTGTTTCATGGTGACGGTCAATGCCGTGCCGATCACCCATGAATGGGCCGATCTCTACAGCGACATCCGGATCCGCCTGCCGGGCAAGGGGCTCTTGCGCTCCTCGGCCATGGTGATGCTGGCGAGCCTCGCGGTGGCGATCTTCATCGCGCATTTCACGCGCTTCGGCACGAATGTCTACGCCATCGGCGGCGACCGGGAGTCGGCGCGGCTGATGGGGGTAGACATCCGCCGCACCACGGTGACGGTTTATGCGGTGGCCGGGTTCTACTCGGCGCTCGCGGGCGTGGTCTACGCGCTCTACACGAAATCGGGTTACCCTCTGGCCGGCAATACGCTGGAGCTCTCGGCCATCGCCTCGGTCGTGCTCGGCGGCACGCTCCTGACCGGCGGCGTCGGCATGGTGGCGGGCACGCTCTTCGGCGGCATGATCCTCGGGCTGATCTCGACGCTGATCATCTTCAACGGGTCGCTCAATTCGGCCTGGATCCTGATCAGCAGCGGTGTCCTTCTGTTCGGATTCATCGTACTGCATAGGTTCCTTGTCAGCTCGTTCGATCTGGGGAACGGGCGGTAGAATGGAGAAGGGACATGTCATCGACCCGCGCGGGAAGTAGCCGAACCCCGCCCGTCCGGCGGACCCGGGGCGTCTCCGCGCGGCTCTTCGAGCAGAGTTCGATGCAATCGCCGCTGGTCAACGCGATCGGGATGGAGATCGTGCAGGGAAGGTTCGCGGCCGGGGAGCGCCTGCCCAGCGAGGAGGTCATGCGCGAGCGCTTCGGCGTTTCGCGGACCGCGTTGCGCGAGGCCTATTCCAAGCTCACCGCCAAGGGGCTCGTCACCGCGCGGCCGAAGGTGGGGACGTCGGTGCGCGAGCGGCGGCACTGGAACATGCTGGATCAGGACGTGTTGTCCTGGCACCTGCGCACGGTGCCGGCCGAGGAGATTGCCTCGGACCTGAACCGGCTGCGGCAGATGATCGAGCCGCCGGCGGCGGAACTCGCGGCCACGACACGGACCGAGGCCGATATCGAGCGGCTCTACGAGGCGTTCGACCGAATGCGGCGGGATGCGTCCGAGCAGGATCTTCTCGTGGAGGCCGATTTCGCGTTTCATGTCGCCATCCTGGCGGCCACGCACAACCCGTTCATCTCGGGCTTCTCGGCGCTGATCCGGGCGGCGATGCTCAGCGTCTTCGAGCTGAGCTGGCGCGGCGCCGAGGTGATCAAGGAATACCGGCTGGAGCAGCACCGGCTTGTCGCCGACGCGATCCGCGACAAGGCGCCCGAGCGTGCGCGCGATCTGATGAAGCAGCTTCTGGACGACTCGATCGAGGATGTCGGCGAGGCGCTGGTGCCGCGGAAGGGCTGAGGCTTCAGGCCCGGCCGGCCTCGAACCGGGCGCGGGCGATCTGGCGCTCGAGTTCGGGCGCCGCGCTGGCGAGGAAGCGGGCCGCGCTGTCGCTGCCGGGAATGCGGGCGGCCATCCAGGCCTGGACCGCGATCCACCCGGCCCGGAGCACCGGCTCGGCCATGGCGAGCTGGGCGGGCCGGCCGGCCGGGGCGACCAGTTCGCGGAAGAAGCCGGTGAAGGTCTCGACCAGCGCCCGGGCCGCGGGCAGGCCGGCGGTTTCCGCCAGCGCAAGATCGCGGAAGATCGCCAGTGCCGCGCCCTCCGCGGGCAGGCACTGGCGGAGCAGGAAATCCTGCGCCTGCATGCCCGTGGTGCCCTCGTAGATCGCGAAGACCCTTGCGTCGCGCAGCGCCTGTTCGAGCGGGTAGTCGCGCGTATAGCCGCTGCCGCCCAGGACGAGGATGGACCGCGCGGCGGTGTCGAACCCGAGCTCGGCGCCGAAATTCTTCACCAGCGGCAACAGGAAGCCGCAGAGCGCCGCCATCCCGGGGTCGCCGGCGGAGAGATCGGCGGCCACGGCGGTCTGCACGAGCGCGAGGCGGAACAGGTCGATTGGCGCCTGCATCTCGTCGAGCTGGCGCCGGACATCGGCATGGGTGGCGATCGGCACGGGAGGCTCCGACGGGCTGCCGCCCTGGCGCCGTTCCTGCGCGTGCAGACGTGCGGTTTCGAGGCAGCCCTGGGCTGTTCCGAGGCCCTGGCAGGCCACGATCAGGCGCATGTGCCGGATCATCGTGAAAAGCTGGGGCAGGCCGCGCCCCTCCTCGCCGAGCAGGATCGCGGGCGCCTTGTCGAAGCGCAGGGCGCAGGTGGGCGAGCCGTGGAGCCCGAGCTTTTCCTCGATCCGCTCGGTGACAACGCCCGGGCCGCGCGGGACGAGGAACAGGCTCAGCCCGCGCGTGCCCGGGGCGTCGCCAGTGCGCGCGAGCAGGCAATGGCCGATGCGGGGCGCGAGGTCGTGATCGCCGAAGGAGATCCAGATCTTCTGGCCCGAGATGAGGAGGTCGTCGCCGTCCTCCACGCCGCGGGTCTGGAGGCTCGCGAGGTCGCTGCCCGAGCCGGGCTCCGAGTAGCCCTGGCACCAGATGATCTCGCCCCGCATGGTCGGCGCGATGTACTTCTGCTTCTGCTCCTCGGTGCCGTCCAGGATCACCGGGAAGGAGCCCAGGGCGTTGACCGCGAAGGCCACGCCGAAGCCGGAGTCGGCCCTCGCCAGGGCTTCCGTCACGAGCGCGAGGGCGAGCACCCCCGCACCGTGCCCGCCGTACTCCTGCGGGATGAAGGTCTTGAACAGTCCCGCCTCCGCGCAGGCCCGGGCGGCCTCGTGGTTG
>JBNKWI010000166.1:0-4666 GCA_050299695.1 Paracoccaceae bacterium | reverse complement strand
ACCAGAAGCCGCTCGGGCCGCGCCGGGCAATGTTCCATCCCGCGCGCCACCGCCGCCGCCGCCGCGCAGGTGAGCGTCGCCGCCGCGTCGTCGTCGGACAGGTCCGCCACCTCCGCGGCCAGCTGCGCGAAATGGTTCCGGTCGAGCGATTTCGGCGGCAGCTTGGTGAAATAGCCCTGCGCCAGCATCCTCTCGATCACCCCTTCCGCCACCTGCCCCCGCGCCGCCCGCGCGCCGTCCCTGTCGAAGGGCACGCCCCACCGCGCCTGCGCGAGGTCGTTCACCGGCGCGTTGGCCGGCCCGGTGTCGAAGGCCAGGAGCGCGCCCTTCCGCGCCGGGTCCTCCTTGCGCGGATCGACCCAGGTCAGGTTGCCGACGCCGCCGAGATTGAGGAACGCAATCGGCGCTGTCGCCGCGATATGCCGCGCACAGGCATGGTGGAAGAACGGCGCGAGCGGCGCGCCCTGCCCGCCCATCGCGACATCGGTGCTGCGGAAATCCCAGACCACCGGCAGGCCCAGCACCGCCGCCAGGATCTCGCCGTCGCCCACCTGGAGGGTGAACCGGTTGTCGGGGTCGTGCCACAGGGTCTGGCCGTGAAAGCCGATCACCTCGGCGCCCGTGAAGCCCGAAAGCAGCGCGGCATGGGCGGTCTCCACCACCTCGGCGGCCTCCGCGTCGGCGGGCTCGTCGCGCTTCGGCCCGAATGCGGTGCGGATCGCCAGGCGCTCCATCTCGCCATAGGGCCGGTAGCGGGTTTCGCCGAATTCCGAGATCGTCCGCCCGTCGGTCAGCACCATCGCGGCGTCGACCCCGTCGAGAGAGGTTCCGGACATCGCCCCCAACGCCCAGACCGGCCGCGTCCCCGTCATGCCTTCCCTCTGCCGCCCCGGCCCGCTATAGACCCGATCCGGGCCCGGAGCATAGAGACAATCCCATGACCTACCACCCGAAATCGGAATTCCTCAGGATCATCGTCGCGCGGGGCTTCCTCGCCGACTGCACCGACCTGCAGAGCCTCGACGAGGCGCTGATCGCGGGCGTGGTGCCGGCCTATATCGGCTATGACGCGACGGCGCAGTCGCTCCATGTCGGTCACCTCCTGAACATCATGCTGCTGCGCTGGTTCCAGAAGACCGGCGGCAAGCCGATCACCCTGATGGGCGGCGGCACGACGAAGGTCGGCGACCCCTCGTTCCGCTCCGACGAACGCCCGCTCCTGTCGCCGGAGGCGATCGAGGCGAATATCGCCGGCATGAAGGGCGTCTTCGCGAAATACCTCGCCTATGGCGAGGGCGCCACCGACGCGCTGATGCTGAACAACGCCGAATGGCTCGACGGGCTGAACTACCTCGAGTTCCTGCGCGACATCGGCCGGCATTTCTCGATCAACCGGATGCTCTCCTTCGAGAGCGTGAAATCGCGCCTCGACCGCGAGCAGTCGCTGTCGTTCCTCGAATTCAACTACATGATCCTGCAGGCCTACGACTTCCTGGAACTGAACCGCCGCTATGGCTGCCTCCTCCAGATGGGCGGCTCGGACCAGTGGGGCAATATCGTCAACGGCGTCGACCTGACCCGGCGGGTGCTCGACCACGAGATCTTCGGCCTGACCACACCGCTCCTGACCACCTCGGACGGCCGCAAGATGGGCAAGAGCCAGGGCGGCGCGGTCTGGCTCAATGCCGAGATGCTGTCGCCCTACGAATTCTGGCAGTTCTGGCGGAACACCACCGACGCCGATGTCGGCCGCTTCCTGAAGCTCTACACCGAGCTTCCGGTGGAGGACTGCGACCGGCTGGGCGCTCTGGCAGGCTCCGAGATCAACGAAGCCAAGATCCGGCTGGCGAACGAGGTGACCGCGCTCTGCCACGGCGCGGAGGCCGCGGCGGCGGCGGAAGCCACCGCCCGCGAGGTGTTCGAGAAGGGCGGGATCGGCGACGACCTCCCGACGCTTTCCCTCTCGGCGGGCGAATTGGGCGAGGGCATCTCCATCGTCCAGCTCATCGTCCGCTCGGGCCTCGCGAAATCGGGCAAGGAAGCGAAGCGCCTGATCGCCGAAGGCGGCGCGCGGCTCGACGACGCCCCCGTGACCGATCCCGGCCTTACCCTCGACGCCGGCGCCTTCGCCGCCCCGGTGAAGCTCTCCGCCGGCAAGAAGCGCCACGCGCTGGTGACACTGGGCTCCTAGCGCTGAGCCGGGCGAGCGCCTGCCCGTGGGATGGCGCTGCGACGATTGTGCGGGGCGCTTTATCTCACCAGGTCCGCTGTACAATCGTTCGGCGCGGAACGTCACCAAAGCGCCAGCCCGCCGGGACGGGCAGGCGCTCGCCCGGCGGCCCGTGCCGGGCCTTGATTCCGGGCGGGGCTGCGAACCGGTGTTGCGCCACGCAAAAACTCACACCCGCACACAACCCCGTGACTCACGGCTTCGTGGGTTTCCCCACGCATTCCGCCACGGGATGAAGGCTCACCCGCAATTCAGACCGATGGACCTTCCATGACCCTCCGCAGCCTTCTCGCCGTCCCCTTCCTCCTCGCCGCCCCCGCCGCCTTCGCCGGCGCGCAATATGTCGACGGGACCGGCTTCGCTGTCTCGGGCTACGACGTCGTCGCCTATCGCGACCTGCCGCAATCGCCGGTGGGCACACCGCAGCCCGCCGCGGTGCCCGGCAAGGCCGGGATCACCGCGGACTGGAACGGCGCCACCTGGGCCTTCGCCACCGAGGCGAACCGCGCGAAATTCCTCGCCGACCCGGAAGCCTATGCCCCGGAGTTTGACGGCCACTGCGCCTATGGCGTCTCCAAGGGCGGCAAGGTGCCCGGCAACCCGAACCTCTGGCGGATCGTCGACGGCCACCTCTACCTCAACATCACGAAGAATGTGGTCGGCTTCTGGGAAGAGGACATCCCGGGCAACATCAGCCTGGCCGACGGCAACTGGCCCGGCATCGAACCCGCCGCCGCCTCGGGAAGCCCGATCCCCGACTTCACCTCCCCCGCCCCGGCGAAATGAATTACGGGGGGCGGGCGCTTTGCCCGCCCCGCCCGTATCTGCTAGACTTCGCGCAGCATTTCTCGAAAGGCCCGTTTCGATGACGCTGCTGCCACGCACCGGATTTCTTTCCAACGCCTCCGCCTCGCTGACCGACATGCTGCGCGCGCTCGCCCGCGAGAAGCGGCTCGCCAAGGGGGAGGTGCTGTTCGAACAGGGCGACCCGGGCGATTCCCTCTTCGCCGTGGCGGAGGGCGCGCTCGAGGTCTCGGTGCTCTCCGAGGACGGCCGCAAGCTCGCGCTCGACATGCTGACCGCGGGCGCGCTCTTCGGCGAGATCGCGCTCTTCGACCCGGGCCCGCGCACCGCCACCGTGACCGCGCTCCGCCCGACCACAGTGCTCGGCATCCGCAACCGCGACGTGGTCGCGGCGTTCCGCACCCATCCCGACCTCGCCGCCGACCTGATGCAGCTCGCCGGCCAGCGGATGCGCTGGATGGACACCCAGATCAGCGAACAGGCCTTCCTGCCCCTGCCGATCCGGCTCGCCCGCAAGGTGCTGCACCTGCTCGGCCCCGGCGCCAGCGACCTCCCGATGTCGCAATCGAATCTCGCCGATTTCCTCGGCGTCACCCGCGAGGCCGTCTCCAAGACCCTCGCCGACTGGAAGCGCGAAGCGCTGGTCGAGGTCAGCCGCGGCGGCATCCGCATCACCGACCGCGACGCGCTCCAGGAACTCGCCCAGAACGACACTTTCTGAAGTTATGTGATCCGGTTCACAGACCCGAGTCTTTCCCCGTGCGAAAAGAAGGCTACCGACGAGGTTTCGGGCCAGCGTCCTGGCCCAGCCTCGAAAGGGGCAAGTGACGAGTATTCGGCGACCGCTGTTCATCCCCACGGCCGCCGAAAGTGCCAGTATCGCCCCCCACGGGGTAACGAGTGAACGCCTGACTTCCATCAGGGGGCGTGGACCGCCAGGACTTACGTTCCCGGCTCCGACGATTGATTAGTGGAACGTGCGTCTCTCCCGTCAGAGGGGCGCACGTTTTTGTTTGGGGGAAGTCCCCCGCCTATTCCACCACCCGGACCGCCGTCATCACGTCCGGGTTCTCGGTGACCGCGCCGTTGCGCCGCTGGTCGCCACGGCGAATCGCATCGACAACGTCCATGCCGTCGATCACCCGGCCGACCACCGTGTATTGCCCGTCGAGGAACGGCCCCGGCGCGAACATGATGAAGAACTGGCTGTTCGCCGAATCCGGGTCCTGCGCCCGCGCCATGCCGACGACGCCCCGGTCGAAGCTGATGTCCGAGAACTCCGCCGGAATGTCCGGCAGCGCGGAACCGCCCCTTCCCATCATCGCCGGATCGCCGCCCTCGCGGCCGAATTCCACGTCGCCGGTCTGCGCCATGAAGCCCTCGATCACCCGGTGGAAGACCACCCCGTCATAGGCGCCCTCCTTCGCGAGCTCGGTGATCTGCGCCACGTGCTTCGGCGCCACATCGGGCAGGAGGTCGATCACCACCGTGCCGTTCGCCTCGCCGGCGACGTCGATCTCCAGGTTCGGCCCCGGCCCGTCCTCGGCGAAGGCCGGCGATGCCGCGAGCGCCGCGGCCAGCAAAAGCCTACGCATCGGCCGCCACCTTCACGCTCAGCATCCGGTCGGGGTT
>JBNKWI010000165.1:0-4747 GCA_050299695.1 Paracoccaceae bacterium | reverse complement strand
CCAGACACGGACATCCGCGCAAGGATTGAGCGGGCCCTGCGTCGCTGCCGCGAAACCCGGCGGAAAGCCGCCATGAGGACACACCGGACCATTGGAATTCGGCTCCGCGCGGTTACCGTGTCGCAGAAAATTTTTGTGGGGTCGCGATTTTGGCGAAGCAAAGACTTCTGTGGCTCGATGCCGCGAAAGGGGGCGCGATCGTCTTGGTCGTGCTGCACCATTCGATCCTGTCGCTCACCGCGGCGGACATGTCCCACCCCGCCTATGTCCACGTCGATGCGCTGCTCAAACAGATGCGCATGCCGCTGTTCTTCTTCGCTTCAGGCATCGCCACGTCGTTCCTGATCCAGCTGCCGGTCCGGGAATTCTTCGCCCGGAAGCTTTTGCCCATCGCCTGGATCTTCTTCTTCTGGTCGCTGGTGCTCGGCCTCGCCTTCGAAGGGGTCGCGCGGACCGCGCCCTGGGCCGAGGGCGGCGCGCTCTGGTATCTCGCGAATGTCTTCTTCGACCCAAGCTATGGCATGTGGTTCGTCCTGGCGCTGGGCCTGATGTGCCTGATCGCGTTCCTGACCCGAAGCATTTCGCCGGTTCTCGTCATCGCGGGCGCGCTCGCGATGACGATCCACAACGATCTCTCGCTGTATCCCCGGCGTTTCCCGCTCTACCCGGACTGGATCGTCCATAATTTTCTCAACTACACCCTGTTCTTCTTCCTGGGCCTCTATTCCCCGCGCGTCATCGACCTGAGCACATTCTCGAGCTCGCAGATCTGGCGGTTTCTCGCGGCAGGCGTCACGGCCTTCGCCGCCCTCAACATCCTGGGCCACCTGTCGCCCAAACTCTTCGAGCTGTCACAGACGCTCCGGGCGATGAGTGGAACGGTCGTGGGCCTCTGCACCGCGCTTCTGGTTTCGCGGCTCGATCGGATCGGGCCCGCCCTCGCCTGGTTCGGCACACGGTCGCTGGGGGTCTTTGTCGGCCACGGACTGATCCTGATCCCGCTGGCCTGGCTCCTGAATCGCTCCGCGCACGCGGTGCCCGGCGCCTCCGTCGCCTTTCCGCTTCTGCTCACACTTCTGTCCGTCGCCGGATCGGTGATGCTGTTCGAGGCCCTGTGCCGCCTCAGGCTGACCTGGTTCTATGTCCTGCCGCCCCAGGTCGGGCGCGCGATTGCGAGCCGCGTTCCCGACATTCCCGGAATCGCCGGTCGGGTGCCCTAGGCTACTGCCGGAACATCACGATTCGCTGTGGGTTGCCGGAGATGATGGCGTTGGCCGGGACGTCGTCGCGCACCAGCGAGCCGGCGCCGATCACCGCGCCGGCGCCGATTCGTACGCCGTCCATGATCGTGCTGCCGGCGCCGATCCAGACATCGTTGCCGATCACCACCGGCCCCCTGGTCTCGAGCCCCTGGTGCATCATCGGCCTGCCATCGAGCGCCATCTTGTAGCGGCCGCCGCCGATATAGGCCTTGCCCGCGATCATCACGTCGTCGCCGATCTCGATTCCGGACACCGCGGAAAAGGAACAATAGCTGCCGATCGAGCAGTTGCTGCCGATCCGGATGAAGCCCTGCTTGACCACGAGTTCCGTCGACCGCGCGATCAAAGTGTTCGACCCGATGGTGAAATCCTCGGCCCCGCTTGCCCCGCGCGCGTCGAGCGCGCAGCCGTCGTCGATCGTCACGTTGTCGCCCAGCCGCATCCGCCCCGGGCAGCGCAGCACGATGTCACGGCCGAAGTTCAGGCCCGACCCCGCCCCGGCCATGAGACCGGGAAAGAGCTTCCTGCGGAGAAGGTAGCCGAGCGCACCGCGCACGCCCGCCGCGAAAAGCATCGTCATTTCGTAGCGGAAGAGCTTACCAAGGCCGGTCTCGCCGACGAAAAAGGTCTGGTACTTCTTCAGGGCCGACCCGTCGGAACTGAGCGCGGCGACGACACGGTCCTTCTTGGGTTCAGTCGGCGCCCGGACGGAATCCGCCTCGGCTTGCGGTGACATGGCTGTCTTGCTCAGTGCGTTCATGGTCGACTCCCTGACTGGGTAACACCGAACGACCTAGGCATCCGAGGACGGTCGCGTGGCCGAGACCGGCTGCGAAAACTTCCCGGATCCGTGGCGCCGTTCCTTGCGGGCGAGGCGATACCCCCGGATCGTGGCGAGCTGCATCACCACCATCAACGCTACATGGCGTAGGCCACGAAGCCCGCGGCGCCGGAGCGGGTGCAACACGAGATTGGCGTAGAACGGCCAGGGCTCGCGCTTCTTCTGGGAAGATTTGCGGTCGTCGAGAACGCGGTGCAGATAATAGGCGCCGCGCCCGTAATTGCTGTGCTGTTTCCAGAATTTCTTGAGCGTCATGCCGTGGAAATGGTCGATGATCGCTTCCGGCACATAGACCATCCGGCCACCGCGATCGCGCCAGCGCAACCCCAGGTCCCGGTCTTCGCCGGCGGCAAGCGGGAATGTCTCGTCGAATCCGCCCAGCTGCAGAAAGGCGTCGCGGGAGAGGCCGATATTGTTCGACGTGAAGAACGGAAGGTCGCCCGACGCGGCGCCGAAATAATCGTAGAGGTAGTCGCAAAGGTCCTGGCTTGCCGTGGCGAACGGGTCTCCGGGCAGGCCGTTCTCGACTTGCCCGCCCACGAGCACGTCTTCCTGGTCGCGATGCGCAGCAAGAAGCGCGGCAAGCCAATCCTCGCGGGGCCGGCAATCGTCGTCGGTGAAGGCCACGAAAGCTCCCCGTGCCTCCGCGGCCCCACGGTTCCGCGCCTTGGCGGGGCCCGAGTTCTTCTGCCGGATACAGGTCACGCGAGGCCCGAAGCGTTCGCAGATCGGCGCGAGCGACTCGGGCGAGCCGTCGTCGACCACAATGATCTCGAATTCCACGCCCGCCTGCCGGACCAGGGCACGCAGGCATTCCTCGAGCTGTTTCGGACGGCCGAAGCTCGGAACGACGACACTTGCCACAGGCGAAACCACACGCCCGGAAATGCCGGCATCCGACTCAGCCATCCTTGGGCCCTCAACTTGCAATGACGCAACCCACCGAAATTTGCGCCCTGACGATACTAGCAGGTTTCTCCGGGCAGGCTACGTCCTGAACCCGAGGATCAACATTTTCCAGCCGGACAATGAAATGAGCCCCATCGATTCGGAACAATTTTTGGCGTTCTCCCAGATTGTTGATCGGTTTCGGATCGATCTCCCGAACACGTTTCCTCTCATTCCGTAGAACAATCCGCCTGGGATCGTTCTGTGGCCCATTCCACTTGCAGCCGGTGCGCCGGTTCGCAACATGGCGTCGCCCGGCGCATTCGCCGGTGACGGAGACAGACGTTGCAGAGTTCCGAAAAGGCCTATTTCAGCGGTGCGCTCGGCGTCCTGTTCTCGCGCGGCGTCAGCATGGGTTCGGGCGTCCTCTCGCTGTGGTTCCTGACGCGCATCCTGAGCGTCGAGGAGTTCGCCGCCTATAACTTCGCGATGTCGATCACGGTGCTTCTGGGGTATTCGATCGGCCTCGGCACCGAGCGCAGCCTGCTGATCCGGATCAACGAGAGCGATCCGCACCCCACCCATTTCCTGGGCACGCGGCTGATGAAGCGGGTGCTTGTGCTTGCCCTGACGCTTTCGGCCGTCGCGGTCGCCCTGATGCTCGTCCTGCCGGGCCTCGGTGACGATCCCCGCCACGCGGCCGTCCCGATCCTGTCCCCGACCGTCCCGGCCCTCGCCGGCTCGCTCGTGCTCGTCACCTGGTATCAGGCCAACCACCGGGTCGGGGTCAGCCAGTCGATGCAGGGGCTGAACGACGGGATCCGCTGCCTGTTCTTCGGGCTCACGCTGGCGTTCGGGCTCGGTTGGTCCGGGATCGGCTTCGGCGCATTTCTGGGTGCGGCGGTACCTGCCTTCTACCTGTCCTGGCGCGCCATGGGCCGGACCCTGCCCGAGCCGTCGCATTTCGGGCTTCGCGACGCGCTGGAGGGGCTGCCCTTCGTCACCATGCGGGTGATGCAGATCGCGCTGCAGGAGCTGGCCATCATCGCGCTCGGCAGTTGGGGATCTGCGACAGGAACTTCGCAGTTCACGGTCGCCGTCCGCGTCGCGATCCTGATCGAAAGCGGGCAGATGATCTTCGCGCCCACCTTCATGCCGCGCGTGCTGCGCCACCTTGCCGGCGGGCGAAAGGATCTCGCCGCGCGCGAATACCGGGTCGCCCGTCTGACCGGCTTCCTCGCGGCGCTTGCCGCGGCCATCGTGCTCGTCGTCATCGGCGCGCCGGTCCTTGATTTCCTTTCCGCCGATTACGGCGTGGATTTCCCGGCCTTCCTGATCCTGATCGCCGCCTACCTTCTGCCGGTCGGCATGGGGATGCACAGCGCCTTCCTGTCGATGACCGACAAGATCGCCCTGTCTTCGGCAAACCGCGTGGTCTCGATTTCGGTCCTTGCCGTCCTGCTCTGGATCCTCGTGCCGCGCTACGACGCGATCGGTGCGAGCGTGGCGCTCCTGGTCGCGGTGATCGTCCACGAGGTGATCGGCGTTCTGCTCTATATCCGCCATGCCGGCACCCGGCCCTTCGGCGCTATCGACGGGATGGCGGTGCTCGGCGCATGCGCGACGCTGTGCGCCACGGCAGCCGATCTCTTCTCGATGCCGACGGGCGCTGCCCTGTTAACCGGCATCCTCGCCTTCAGCGCGATCCGCGAACGGGTGCTGATCCTGCAGATCGTCCGCGAGCTCTTCGCCATCC
>JBNKWI010000164.1:0-4747 GCA_050299695.1 Paracoccaceae bacterium | reverse complement strand
GGATATCGACCTGATCTGCCTGTTCGACGGCGAGCGCTTCGGGGCCGACGATTTCCAAGATGCCCGCGCGGGTTTCGTCCGGGTGACCCGGAACCTCGCCAAGCTCCTCTCCGAGACCACCGCTGAGGGCTACGTTTTCCGGACCGACCTGCGCCTGCGCCCCGATCCGGCGGTGACCCCGGTTTGTCTTTCGATGGAGGCCGCCGAGCGCTATTACGAAAGCGTTGGGCGCACCTGGGAGCGGGCAGCGCATATCAAGGCGCGGGCGGCGGCGGGCGACATCGCGGCGGGTGAGGCCTATCTGCAACGGCTCACGCCCTTCGTGTTCCGGCGGCATCTGGATTATGCCGCGATCCAGGATGCCCATGACATGCGGCTCCGGATCCGCGAGCACAAGGCGCTCGGCGGGGCGCTGAGGCTCGAAGGGCACGACATCAAGCTGGGCTCGGGCGGAATCCGCGAGATCGAATTCTTCACCCAGACGCGCCAGATCATCGCCGGCGGGCGGGATCCGAGCCTCCGGGAGCGCGGCACCGTGGCGGCACTCGGGGCGCTCGCGGCGAAGGGCTGGACCCAGGATGCCGACGCGCTGATCGAGGATTACCGGTTCCACCGCGAGGTGGAGCACCGGCTGCAGATGGTGGCCGACCAGCAGACCCAGCGTCTGCCGACGACCGACGAGGGGTTCGACCGGCTGGCGGCGATGATGGGCCGCGAGACCGGGTCTTTCCGCACCGAGCTGATGGAGCGTCTGACCCGTGTCGCCGGGATCACCGAAGGGTTCTTCCGCCCCGGCAGCGCGGCGGGTGCGGCGCCGGACCTGGGGAAGGAGGCGCGCGAGATCGTCGGGCGCTGGCCGAGCTATCCGGCGCTCCGCACCGCGCGGGCGGCGGAGATCTTCGGACGAGTGAAGCCCGGGATCCTGTCGCGGCTGAAGGATCGGGCGGCCAATCCGGGCGAGGCGCTGGTGCATATCGACGGCTTCCTCGCGGGTCTGCCGGCGGGGGTGCAGCTCTTCTCGATGTTCGACGCGAATCCGCAGCTCATCGACCTGATCGTCGATATCGCCGCCACCTCGCCGGCGCTCGCGCGCTACCTGTCGCGGCATTCCGAAGTGCTCGACGCGGTGATCGGCGGCGGGTTCTTCTCGGATTGGCCCGGCGTGCCGGCGCTCACCGCCGATCTCCTGGGCCGCATGGTGGCGGCGGGCGACTACGAGGCGCAGCTCCTCGCGGCCCGCCACTGGCGGAACGAGTGGCATTTCCGGATCGGCGTCCATCACCTGCGCGGGCTTATCGACGGCAAGGCGGCGGGGGCGGAATATGCCGAACTCGCCGAGGCCGTGTTGGCGGCGCTCTGGCCCGTCGTGGCGGAGGAATTCGCCCGTAGGCACGGCGCGTCGCCGGGGCGGGGGGCCACCGTGCTCGGCATGGGGTCACTCGGTGCCGGAGCGCTGACGGCGACATCGGATCTCGACCTGATCGTGATCTACGATGCCGATGGCGTGGAAAGCTCCGACGGACGCCGTCCGCTGCCTTCGCGAACCTACTACGCGCGGCTGACCCAGGCCTTCGTGACCGCGCTGACGGCGCCGATGGGGCCGGGGCGGCTCTACGAGGTGGATATGCGGCTCCGCCCCTCGGGGCGACAGGGGCCTGTGGCGACCGCGCTGGCGGGGTTTCGGAACTACCAGCGCGAGGAGGCCTGGACCTGGGAGCATCTGGCGCTCACCCGGGCGCGGCCGGTGGCGGGGGAGGCGGAGCTAGGCGCCGAGGTCGAGGCGTTCCGGGCGGGCCTGCTCAAGGGGCCCTGGGACCGGCAGAAGGTGCTGGCGGACATCGCCGACATGCGGCGGCGGCTGGCGGAGGCGAAGCCGGGCGGGCCGGTCTGGAACGTCAAGGACGGACCGGGACGGATGCAGGACATCGCGCTTCTGGCGCAGGGCGGGGCGCTCCTGGCGGGGGTGCCGGTGCGCGATGTGCGGGAGCAGCTGGCGGCGGCGGCCGGGGCGGTGGGGCTGACGCGGAAGAAAGCGGCGCGGCTCGAAGCGGCCCATTCTCTCTATTGGCGGATGCAGGCGGCCGAGCGGCTGATGGCCGAGGGCGGATTCGATCCGGACGCAGTGGGCGCGGGCGGGCAGGCGTTCCTGTTGCGGGAGACCGGATTCGACTCTATTTCCGCTCTTGAGCGCGCGATTGCGAAAAGCGCCACCGAGGCGGCCGGGATCGTTGCCGCGTGCCTGCCGGAACCGCCTGCCAAGGAGTGCTGATGTCCGATCCCGATCCGAAGGGCCTGATCCGCGAAAGTTACCGGATCGAGGGTATTTCAGAACCCGAATGCCGCTCTATCTTTCTCGACTGGGCATTGTCGGTACCGGCCGCCGATCCGCGCGACGAGATTCGCGCGCTCATCGCCCACTACGGCGCGGACCATCCCGACCATCCGATGACCGGTGTCCTGACCGCGGGTCTCGCGCAGGCGGGTGCGACCGGCCGGCGCGGGGGGCGGCGCGGGCGCGGCTAGGCGGAATCACGAAATGTTTCAACCTTCGCCGTTTCGCGCCGGGACGTGACGGAGGGCTCAACGCAGCGTCAAACGCGCCCTATATTGATGGGCGTCGGGCAGGGAGCGGGACCTGCGCCGCGCGAGAGAGCAGTGAGTGACGACAATGATGCGCAGAACCGCGTTTGGCCTGGCCCTATTGGCTTTCCCTGTTTCGGCGAGCGCCCTGCCGCCCTTGCACGAGAATCCCACCGTCGTGAACGGTTTCTATGCGATCGGTCTCGCCGACGAGCTGCGGAAGAATTGCGGCTCGATCGAGCCGCGCTGGTTCCGGGCCTACAACTTTCTCAAGGCGCTCGAGAGATACGCCCGCGAGGCCGGCTATACCGAAGCCGATATCGACGCCCTGACCGACAACAAGGCCGAGAAGGAAAAGCTGCGAGAGAGGATCCGCAAGGATCTCGCGGCGCGGGGTGCGTCGCAGAAGACCCCGGAAGGCTATTGCACTGTCGGGCGTGAGGAAATAGCCAAAGACACGATGGCGGGGCGCCTGCTCCGCGCCAACTGACGCCGCTCGGCATTCGGGCGGCTCATCCGAAGGGAGCCGCCCTCATGTCAGAACTTCGGAAAATCATCATCGACGACCGCGAGATCGAGGTCGATCCGGCGATGACGCTGATCCAGGCCTGCGAGGAGGCCGGGATCGAGATCCCGAGGTTCTGTTATCACGAGCGGCTGTCGATCGCGGGCAATTGCCGGATGTGCCTCGTCGAGGTCGTCGGCGGCCCGCCGAAACCCGCCGCTTCCTGTGCGATGCAGGTGCGCGACCTGCGCCCCGGTCCCGAGGGCGCGCCGCCGGTGGTCAAGACCAACTCGCCCATGGTGAAGAAGGCCCGCGAGGGGGTGATGGAGTTCCTGCTCATCAACCACCCGCTCGACTGCCCGATCTGCGACCAGGGCGGCGAATGCGATCTGCAGGACCAGGCGATGGCCTACGGAGTCGATTTCTCACGCTATCGGGAACCGAAGCGGGCCTGCGAGAATCTCGATCTCGGCCCCCTCGTGAAGACCGAGATGACGCGCTGCATCTCCTGCACCCGCTGCGTGAGGTTCATCACCGAAGTGGCGGGGATGCCTGAGCTCGGCCAGACCGGCCGGGGCGAGGATGCGGAGATCACTTCCTATCTCGGCCAGACGCTCGATTCCGAGATGCAGGCGAACATCATCGACCTCTGCCCGGTGGGGGCGCTGACCTCGAAGCCCTATGCCTTCACGGCGCGGCCCTGGGAGCTGACAAAGACCGAGACCATCGACGTGATGGACGCGCTCGGCTCGAACATTCGTGTCGACGCCAAGGGCCGCGAGGTAATGCGGATCATGCCGCGGAACCATGACGGGGTGAACGAGGAATGGCTCGCCGACCGCTCGCGCTTCGTCTGGGACGGGCTCCGGCGACAGCGGCTCGACAAGCCCTATATCCGCGAGAACGGGAAATTGCGGGCTGCAAGCTGGGGCGAGGCCCTGGCCGCTGCAGCGTCGGCGATCAAGGGGAAGAAGGTCGCCGGCCTTGTCGGCGACCTGGCGCCCGTCGAGGCCGCCTTCGCCCTGAAACAGCTCGTCGAAGGGCAGGGTGGTACGGTCGAGTGCCGCACCGACGGTGCGAAGCTCCCGGCTGGCAACCGCTCGGCCTATGTGGGCTCCGCGTCGATCGAGGATATCGACGGCGCGAAGATGATCCTCCTGATCGGCGTCAATCCGCGGGCCGAGGCGCCGGTGCTGAACGCACGGATCCGCAAGGCCTGGATGCAAGGCGCCAAGGTGGCGCGGATCGGCCAGCCGGCGGACCTGACCTACGATGTCGCCGATATCGGCACCGGCCGCGAAGCGCTGACATGGTTGGCCGCGATGGACCATTCCGAAAAACATGGCGTGCCGGGCGTGATGATCGTCGGACAGGCGGCCCTGAGCGGAGAGGATGGCGCGGCGGTGCTCGGCACCGCGATGCAGACGGCGGCGGCGGCGCAGTCCAAGTTCCTGATTCTCCACAATGCCGCGAGCCGCGTGGGCGCGATGGATGTGGGCGCGGTGACCGAGGGCGGCGTGTCGGCGGCGCTCGACGGCGCGGGCGTGGTCTACGCGCTCGGCGTCGACGAGATCGACATCCCGGCAGGCCCCACGGTGATCTATCAGGGCAGCCATGGCGACCGGGGTGCGCACAGGGCCGACATCATACTGCCCGCCGCCG
>JBNKWI010000163.1:0-4755 GCA_050299695.1 Paracoccaceae bacterium | reverse complement strand
GAGACCCGCCTCGGCATCGCCCCGGCGCACCCGGCCGCGGCACATCACGTTGCCCGGCACGTGCAGGACCGGCGCGCCCGGCGCCCGCGCCGCCTCGGGCGTCAGCGCTCCCGGCAGAACCTCCCACTCGACCGGGAACGCCGCGAGATCGAGCGCCGCGGCCCGGTCCGGCTCGGCCACCACAGCGGCCACCGCCTCGCCGCGAAACCAGACCTCGCCCTCGGCGAAGACCGGCTGGTCGATATAGCCCGGGATCATCCCCATGCGGTTCGCGCCCGGCACGTCCGCGGCGGTCAGCACCAGGGCCAGACCGTGCCGCGCCCGGTAGGCGTCGAGATCGCCGAAGCGGAACCGCGCCCGGTTGTGGGGCGAGCGGATCACCTTCAGGACCAGCGCCCCGGCCGGGGCCACATCGTCGCCGAACACCTCGCCGCCCGAGATCTTCGCCGCGCCGTCAAGACGCGCTATCGGATCGCCGACCCGCCCGCCCGGCGGCAGCGCCGTCTCGCGCCCCTGCCCGGCCGCGACCACCGCCTCGACGATCTTCGCGTAACCGGTGCAGCGGCAGAGCACGCCGCCCAGCGCGTCGCGGACCGCCTCCGGCCCGGGCGCCGTCGTGCCGCGCAGAAGGGCCACCGCCGAAACCACCATCCCGGGCGTGCAGAACCCGCATTGCGACGCGCCATGGGCCAGGAAGGCCTGCGCCAGCCGCTGCCCGTCCGGATCGGTGGCGGTGAGCCCCGCCGCCGTCTCGACCGTGGCGCCGCGCGCCTGCTGCGTCGGCACCAGGCAGGCACAGGCCGGGGCGCCGTCGATCAGCACGGTGCAGGCGCCGCAATCGCCCGCGTTGCAGCCGACCTTCACGTCGCGCGCGCCCAGCCGCTCGCGCAGGCTCTGCGACAGCCGCTCGCCCGAGGCGGGGGCGACGCTCACCTCGCTGCCGTTCAGCAGGAAGACCACCAGGTCGGAGTCGCTCCGCTTGTCCATCAGCGCACGCACCGCGACAGGGCGTCGAGCACGGTGCGCCGGCACAGCTCGGCGACGGCGTCGCAGCGGTACTCGGCGCTGCCCCGCACATCGGAGACCGGGGCAAGCGGCACGAGATGCTCGGGCCGCACGACCCCCGGATCGGCCAGCGCCGCCGCGTCCGCTCCCTCGAGCGCCGCCTCCAGCGCCGGCAGACGCCGCGCCACCGGCGAGGCCGCGCCCACCGCGATCCGGACCATCGTGATCCGCCCTGAAGTGTCGCACCGGAGTACCACCGCGACCATCGCGATCGAGATCACCAGATAGCGCCGCGCGCCCAGCTTCCGGAACGCCGACGACAGCTCGCAAACGCCGCGCGGGATAAGCACTCCGGTCACGATCTCGCCCTGGCGCATCCCGGTCTGTCGCGGTCCCCGGAGGAAATCCGAAAGGTCCATCCGCCGCGTCCCGCGCGGGCCGACCAGGATCACCTTGGCGTTCAGCGTGAGGAGCGGCGGAACCCCGTCCGCGGCGGGCGAGGCGTTGCACAGATTGCCGACCAGCGTGGCGCGGTTCTGGATCTGCACCGATCCCACCTCGCGCGCCGCCGCCTTCAGCCCGTCGAAACCGGAAGGAAGCTCGGCCCGCAGGATCTGGCTCCAGGTGGTGCCGGCACCGAACAGCCAGCCCTCAGGGCATTGCCCCATCTCGTTCAGGTCCCGGATCCGCCCCAGGTCGACCAGATCGCCCTCGGGCAGCCGGTCACCCAGTTGGGGAAACAGATCCGTCCCCCCCGCAACGACCCGCGCGCCCCCGCCCTCGACGAGCGCGATGGCGTCTTCGATACTGTCCGGCTGGCGATACAAAACGAGTTCCCGTGGTGCCCTACATGCGAGGTGCCTGAGGTGTGGTGCCTTTGAGTTCCCCACCTCCGATTGGAATACTGTCGACCAACCAAGTCAACAGACAATAGGCCTGTCCAGCCCGCCCGAAGCGGCATGCTGCCGCAGCCTTTCGGTCAGGCGGCGATGCGCGCGGCGGTGCCGGTTGCGCTGGTGAAACGCCACATAGACCGGCTGCCGGATCGGCGGCGCGTCCGCCACCGGCACGAAGCCGCGCCCCGCCAGCGCCGCCACCGCATCCTCCAGAACATAACCCGCCCCGCCCCCCGCGGTCAGGAGCGCAACCACGGTGTCGGTCTGCCCCGACACCACCGGCGCCGCGTGCAGCTGCGGCAGGAGCGCGGCATGGGTGCGCGAGAAGGCCGGCGAGAAATCGGTCAGGACATAGCGCTCGGCAGTGACCGCCGACAGGTCCGGGCCGGCATCCGACACCATCCGGTAGCAGACCTCGCCCAGCGTCTCGAAATAGAGATCGGGATGCGGTTTCGGCGAATATAGGATCGCCAGGTCCCGCTCGCCCGCCATCAGGTCGGCGCACATCTGGGCCGAGAAATCCGCCTCCACGTAGAACCGCGCCTCGGGAAACACCGCGCGGCAGCAGGCCAGCCAGGCCGCCGTGCGCGGCCCCGCCACATCGTGCTGGATCGACAGCCGCAGCGCCGCCGCCCCGCCCTGCTCGCGCACCGCCGCCACCGCCTCCGACCACGACAGCCGCAAGGCCCGCGCGTGCGGCTCGAAGCGCACTCCCTCCACCGTCAGCTCGGTCCCCGCCCGGCTGCGGCGGAACAGGGGCCGCCCGAAGCGCCGCTCCAGCGTGCGGATCCGCCCCGAGACGGTGGATTGCGTCACCCCCAGCCGCTCGGCGGTGCGGTTGAAGCTGCGGGTTTCGCAGAGGTCGAGAAAGGTCTCGACAAGCTCGATCTGCATCGGCGCCCCCTGATCGGATATTCCGATCAATATTCATGTGCAGATTGAATTGAAAGCCGCCCTTGCCGCACGGAATATCCTGGCGGGGCGACGGCGAACGGAGCGGCGCATGGCGGATCTGCCTGAACGGGCGCGGGTGGTGATCATCGGCGGCGGCGCGGTGGGAACCTCGGCGCTCTATCATCTTGCAAAGGCCGGCTGGACCGACTGCGTGCTGCTCGAGAAGAACGAGCTCACCGCCGGCTCGACCTGGCACGCCGCCGGCAACGTGCCCACCTTCTCGACCTCCTGGTCGGTGATGAACATGCAGCGCTATTCGACCGAGCTCTACCGGGGCCTCGCCGAGGCGGTGTCCTACCCGATGAACTACCACGTCACCGGCTCGATCCGCCTCGCCCACTCCAAGGAGCGGATGCAGGAATTCGCCCGCGCCAGGGGCATGGGCCGTTACCAGGGCATGGCGCTCGACGTGCTCGGCGTGGACGAGATCAGGCCGCTCTACCCGTTCCTCGAATCCCACGACCTCGCGGGCGCGCTCTACGACCCGGCCGATGGCGATATCGACCCCGCCCAGCTCACCCAGGCGCTGGCGAAGGGCGCCCGCGACCTCGGCGCCACCATCGTCCGCTTCTGCCCCGCCACCGGCGTCAGCCGTGCCAATGGCGAATGGACCGTCCACACCGCCCAAGGCGACATCGCCTGCGAGACCGTCGTGAACGCCGCGGGCTACTACGCCGGCCAGGTCTCGGAATGGTTCCTCCCCTTCGGCGGCCGCCGCGTGCCGATCGCGGTGATGAGCCACCAATACATGCTCTTCGACGAGATCCCGGAAGTGAAGGCGCGCAGCGAGGAGGTCGGCCACAAGCTCCCGCTCCTCCGCGACGTGGAGTCGTCCTACTACCTCCGGCAGGAGAAAAACGGTTTCAACCTCGGGCCTTACGAGCGGACCTGCAAGGCGCACTGGGTCACGCCCGATGACCCCTTCCCCGAGGATTTCAGCTTCCAGCTTTACCCCGACGATCTCGACCGCCTCGAATGGTATATCGAGGACGCCGTCGCCCGCGTGCCGCTCCTCGCCGAGGCGGGCGTCACCAAGGTCATCAACGGCCCGATCCCCTACGCCCCCGACGGCAACCCGCTCCTCGGCCCGATGCCGGGCGTGCCCAACGCCTTCGAGGCCTGCGTCTTCACCTTCGGCATCGCCCAGGCCGGCGGCGCGGGCAAGGTGCTCGCCGAATGGGTCACCGAGGGCGCCACCGAATGGGACATGTGGTCCTGTGACCCGCGCCGCTTCACCGGCTACACCGACCCCGAGTATTGCGTCGCCAAGGCCAAGGAAGTCTACGGCCACGAATACGCCATGCACTTCCCCTGGCACCGCTGGCCCGCCGCACCCGACCGCCGGGTCTCGCCGGTCCATGCGCGCGTCAAGGAACTCGGCGGCCAGATGGGCGCCTATAACGGCTGGGAACGCGCGAACTGGTTCGCGAAAGCCGGCGACGACACCTCCGAGGAAGCCACCCAGACCTGGACCCGCGCCGGCCCCTGGGAGCCCCGCATCCGCGAGGAATGCGAGGCGGTGCGCGACGGCGTCGGCGTCCTCGACCTGCCGGGCTTCTCGCGCTTCCACCTCTCGGGCTCCGGCGCCGGCCCCTGGCTCCTCACCCGGATCGCCGGCGGGTTGCCCCGCCCCGGACGGCTCGGCCTCGCCTATTTCCCCGACGATGCGGGCCGGATCGTCACCGAGATGTCCGTCGCCTGCAACGGCCCCGACGACTACACGCTCATCACCGCCGCCGCCGCCGGCAGGCATCCGTGCCTCACCGCCGCCGCGACCCTTCGAGTGAAACGGGGCGCCGTCCGGTTGCTACTGGCGCTCATCCTGTTCTCGATATTGACGTTCGGCGTCGCGCTGATCTGGCGCCTTAGGTTCGGGGTGTGGATGTCCGGGTAGGATCAG
>JBNKWI010000162.1:0-4868 GCA_050299695.1 Paracoccaceae bacterium | reverse complement strand
TGGGCCTGGTCTACACGATCGACATCTCGCAGGAGGGCGATGTGGGCGTGGTGATGACGCTCACCGCGCCGGGTTGCCCGGTGGCGGGCGAGATGCCGGGCTGGCTGGCCGACGCGATCGAACCCCTGCCGGGGGTGAAGACGGTGGATGTGGAGATCACCTGGGATCCGCCCTGGGGCATGGACATGATGTCGGACGAGGCGCGGCTGGAACTCGGCTTCATGTAGGCGTGTCACGCCGCCGTCGCACAACTGTCACGAGTGTGTGACACGCGCTCCCCATAGCTGCCCCCGTGCAACCGACAGGGGGACTTCATGCACCGTTTCTTACTTGCCACCGCGGCCGCCACGCTGGTGCTGCCCACAGCCGTCGCCCGGGCCGACGAGCTTTCCTATGGCGACCGGCCGTTCTACCTGATCGAGCGGATGGAAGACGGCCCGCTCAAGCAGAAGCTGGCCTCCTGCGCCGGACAGGTGCCGCAGCGCACCAAGTTCTCGATCAGCCATCGCGGCGCGCCGCTGATGTATCCCGAGCATACCGCCGAGGGCTATCGCGCCGGCGCGCGGCAGGGCGCGGGGATCATGGAATGCGACGTGACCTTCACCGCCGACAAGCAGCTCGTCTGCCGCCACGCGCAGGACGACCTGGCGACGACGACGAATATCGTCGTCTCGGACCTGGCGGGGAAATGCTCCAAGGGGTTCAGCCCGGCGTCGGGCGATGTCGCGGCGTCCGCCGATTGCCGCACTTCCGACCTGACGCTGGCCGAGTTCAAGACGCTGGCGCCGAAGATGGACGCGGCCGTCAAGAGCGCCGCGACGCCCGAGGATTTCGTCGGCGGCACCGCGCCCTGGCGGACCGATCTCTATGCCGACGGCGCCACGATCATGACGCACAGGGAGTCGATCGCGCTGTTCGATGCGCTCGGCGCGGATTTCACGCCGGAGCTGAAGGCGCCGGCGGTGGAGATGCCCTATGAGGGCTTCACCCAGGCCGATTACGCGCAGGCGATGATCGACGAGTACAAGGCGGCCGGGATCGACCCGGGCCGGGTCTGGGCGCAGTCGTTCAATCTCGACGACATCAGGTACTGGATCGAGAACGAGCCCGAATTCGGCGCGCAGGCGGTCTATCTCGACGACCGCTACGAGGCCTGGGACGACGACGAGGGCCAGATCGACCCGATGGATGCGGCGACGTTCAAGCCGACGATGGCGGAGCTGGCGGCGATGGGCGTGAACTACATCGCGCCGCCGATCTGGATGCTGGTGACGCTGGACGATGCCGGCGAGATCGTGCCCTCGGTCTATGCCGAGGAGGCGAAGGCGGCGGGGCTCGGGATCATCACCTGGTCGCTGGAGCGGTCGGGGCCGCTGAAGGCCGGCGGCGGCTGGTACTACCAGTCGGTGACGGATGCGATCGACAATGACGGGGACTATTACGAGGTGCTCGACGTGCTGGCCCAGGATGTGGGGATCGTGGGGATCTTCTCGGACTGGCCGGCGACTGTGACCTATTACGCGAACTGCATGGGGCTTTGAGCGACAGGGCGCGGGCGGTCCGGAGGGGGCCGCTCGCGTTTTGCGGATCGAAAGGCGGCAAGGCCGCTCAGATTGGACATTTGGAAGCACCCGTTTCCCGCTTTCAGGTTGCTGCGGTCTTTCGTTGCCCCCGCCCGAATAGCGCCGAAGGCGCCGGGCGAGCGCCTGCCCGTTCCGGCGGGCTGGCGCTCTGGTGAGGTTCCGCGCCGAACCTCAGTACGGCGGACCTGTCGAGATAAAGTGCCCCGCTCAGCCGTCGCAGCGCCATCCCACGGTCAGGCGCCCGCCCGGCTTCGCGCTTGATGGTGGCGTTGCAGCGGGCTCCGCCCGTTCGCCCCTCGAAACGTCACCCGGACGTTTCGCCGGCTGCGCCGGACCGGGGCTCACGCCCAAGGCCGGGCGCTCGCCCGGCTTGCGCTACCGCCGCCCCTGAAAGAATTCTCGGAGAAGCGCCGCGGCCTCCTCGGCGCCGATCCCGTCCACGACTTCCGGGCGGTGGTGGCATTGCGGATGCGAAAACACCCGCGGCCCCTGTGCGATCCCACCCGATTTCGGATCCGCCGCGCCGTAGACCAGCCGGGCGATCCGCGCCTGGGCGAGCGCCGAGGCGCACATCGGACAGGGCTCCAGCGTGACGTAGAGCGCGTGGCCGGGGAGCCGTTCGGAACCTGCCGCCGCACAGGCGGCCCGAAGCGCCAGGATCTCGGCATGGGCGGTGGGGTCGGAGAGCTCCAGCACCCGGTTGCCGGCCCGCGCGACCACGCTTCCGTCCGGCGCGACGACCACCGCGCCCACCGGCACCTCGCCCCGCGCCGCCGCCGCCCGCGCCTCGTCGAGCGCCGTTGCCATATGGTCCTGAAATCCCATCCGCGCCACCTGACCCGCCGGCCCCGGTGCGGTCAAGGCCGCCGCGCCTCCTGACACGTCCTGTCAGGATGGCCCCTTGAACCCGAGCGCCGGACGCACAATTCTGGGAGCAACTCCCGGAGCCCACCCATGCACAACAACTCGCCCGAGCACATGCCCGTGCTCAACAGCCCCGCCACGCCGCGCGAGAAGCTCGAAGGCGGCCGCCGCTTCGTCATGCATTCGGAGTTCAAGCCGGCGGGCGACCAGCCCACCGCCATCGCGGAGCTGAGCCAGGGGGTGCGCGACGGCGAGCGCGACCAGGTGCTCCTCGGCGCCACCGGCACCGGCAAGACCTACACCATGGCGAAGGTGATCGAGGAGACCCAGCGGCCGGCGATCATCCTCGCGCCGAACAAGACGCTGGCGGCGCAATTGTACGGTGAATTCAAGGGGTTCTTCCCAGAGAACTCGGTCGAGTATTTCGTCAGCTACTACGACTACTACCAGCCCGAGGCCTATGTGGCGCGCACCGACACCTACATAGAAAAGGAATCGATGATCAACGAGCAGATCGACCGGATGCGCCACTCGGCGACCCGGGCGCTGCTGGAGCGCGACGACGTGATCATCGTCGCCTCGGTTTCCTGCATTTACGGCATCGGCTCGGTCGAGACCTATGGCGCGATGACGCTCGACCTGCATGCCGGCCGCGACTACGACCAGCGGCAGATCATCGCCGACCTGATTGCCCAGCAATACCGCCGCAACGATCAGGCGTTCCAGCGCGGCTCGTTCCGGGTGCGCGGCGACGTTCTGGAACTCTGGCCCGCGCACCTGGAGGACCGTGCCTGGCGGATGAGCTTTTTCGGCGAGGAGCTGGAGAGCATTACCGAATTCGATCCGCTGACCGGCGAGAAAACCGACACGTTCGAGCGGATCCGGGTCTACGCCAATTCGCATTACGTGACGCCGCGCCCGACGCTGCAGCAGGCGATCAAGGGGATCAAGGCGGAGCTTCAGATCCGGCTCGACCAGCTCGTCGGCGAGGGCAAGCTCCTCGAGGCGCAGCGGCTGGAGCAGCGCACCAATTTCGACCTCGAGATGCTCGAGGCCACCGGCTCCTGCGCCGGGATCGAGAACTATTCGCGCTACCTCACCGGCCGCGCCCCGGGGGAGCCGCCGCCGACGCTGTTCGAGTTCATCCCCGACAACGCCATCGTCTTCGCCGACGAGAGCCATGTCTCGGTGCCGCAGATCGGCGGCATGTACCGGGGCGACTACCGGCGCAAGTTCACGCTCGCCGAGCACGGCTTCCGGCTGCCGTCCTGCACCGACAACCGGCCGCTCAAGTTCGAGGAATGGGACGCGATGCGGCCGCAATCGGTCTTCGTCTCGGCGACGCCGCAAAGCTGGGAGCTGGAGCAGACCGGCGGGGTGTTCACCGAGCAGGTGATCCGGCCCACCGGGCTCCTCGATCCGATGGTCGAGATCCGGCCCGTCGAGATGCAGGTGGACGACCTCCTCGACGAGATCCGCAAGGTCGCGGCGCGGGGGTTCCGGACGCTCGTCACCACGCTCACCAAGCGGATGGCGGAGGACCTGACGGAATATCTCCACGAACAGGGGATCCGCGTCAGATACATGCACTCCGACATAGATACGCTGGAACGCATTGAAATCCTTCGCGATCTCCGGCTGGGTGCGTTCGATGTGCTGGTCGGGATCAACCTGCTGCGCGAGGGGCTCGACATTCCCGAATGCGGGCTGGTGGCGATCCTCGACGCCGACAAGGAGGGGTTCCTGCGCTCGGAGACCTCGCTGATCCAGACCATCGGCCGGGCGGCGCGGAACGCCGAGGGCCGGGTCATCATGTATGCCGACCGGATCACCGGCTCGATGGAGCGGGCGCTCGCCGAAACCGACCGGCGGCGGGAGAAGCAGATCGCCTATAACCTCGAACACGGCATCACCCCCGAGACGATCCGGAAGAATGTCGAGGACGTGCTGTCGGGGCTCTACAAGGGCGATACCGACATGGCGCGGGTGACGGCGAAGGTCGACCGGCCGCTCCATGGTTCGAACCTCGAGGCGGTGCTGGACGGGCTCCGGACCGACATGCGCAAGGCGGCGGAGAACCTCGAATTCGAGGAAGCCGCGCGGCTCCGCGACGAGATCAAGCGGCTGGAGGCGGTGGACCTGGCGATTGCCGACGACCCGCTCGCGCGGCAATCGGCGGTGGAGGCGGCGGCGGAGGCGGCCGTGGGGTCGAAGGGGCGGTCCACGGCGGGGAAGGCGGGGCAGCGTGGGGGGAATGTGAAGCGGAGGGGGAGGTAGCGCCGTTGCCCTCCGGCTGATAGGATCATGGCCATGAATGCGCGCCTGAGACATCTTCTGGAAGACGCCGAGAACCGGCTGAGCGAGACCGGGCAGCGACGGCTGGCCGAGTTGGTGGAGGCCTACGTGGCGACCCATGAGGGC
>JBNKWI010000161.1:0-4930 GCA_050299695.1 Paracoccaceae bacterium | reverse complement strand
AGCTCGTCCTCGAGCCTGTCGTCGTCCTGCAGGATGCGCCGCCCGGCGCGGTTGACGAATTGCGACAGGTCTTCCTCGAGCACATCGACAAGCGGCACCCGCGACCTTCCCGTTTCCGGCAGGCCCTTGGTGTCGCACCAGGGATCGCCAAGCGCCTCGCCGCCCTCCTCGACGATCAGCGTCACCAGGACATGGCCGTTCAGCGCCATGCGGATCCGGTCACGCACCACGCCATCCATCGCGCCGATCTGCACCGCACCGTCGAGATAGGTGCGGCCGGCCTCCACATGTCCCGCCACCTTCGGTGCATCCCCGCTAAGGTCGAGCATCGTGCCATTGGGCGCCAGCGCCGCCGGACGCCCGCCCTCCTCGGCCAGCGCCACATGGGCGCGCAAGTGGCGGTGCTCGCCATGCATCGGCACCACCATGGCAGGGCGCGTGAGTTCGTGCATCTCCTGCAGGTCGGGCCGGTTGGCATGACCCGAGACGTGATAGCCGCCGTCGTCGTCGTCCACGACATCGACGCCCATCTCGCTGAAATTGTTCATGATTCTGCCGACCGAGCGCTCGTTGCCCGGGATCGTCTTCGACGAAAACAGGAAGAGATCGCCCTCGCCCAGCTCGATGCCGAGATACTTGCCCCGCGACAGGGCCGCCGAAGCGGCGCGCCGCTCGCCCTGGCTGCCGGTCACGAGCAGCATGACATGCTCGCGCGGGATCGCCTCGGCCTCCTCGGGCGAGATCGTCTTCGGGAAATCGGTCAGCACACCGGTATCCAGCGCGGCCTCGATCATCCGCCGCATGGCGCGGCCCATCAGGCAGATCGAGCGCCCGGCGCGGTGGCCGGCCTCGGCCAGCGTCTTCACCCGCGCGACGTTCGAGGCGAAGGTCGTGGCCACCACCCGGTGCGGCGCGGCGGATACCAGCGCCTCGATGGCGGGGCCGAGCGAGGCCTCGGAGCGGCCCGGCTTCGGCGAGAACACATTGGTCGAATCGCAGACCAGTGCCTGCACGCCGCCATCACCGATCCCGCGCCAGAAATCACGGTCGAAGGGCTCGCCCACGAGTGGCGTCTCGTCGGTCTTGAAATCGCCGGTATGGACGACGCGGCCGGCCGGGCTGTCGATGATGAGCGCCGAACTTTCGGGGATCGAATGCGAGATCGGCGCGAAGCCCACCTTGAACGGACCGGCCTGAACCTGGGCGGGCCAGGGCTCGGCCGTGTGCACATGTTCGGGCCCGATCCCCGCGTCTTCCAGCTTCATCCGCGCGATCGCGGCGGTGAAGCGGCGTGCGTGGATCTCCGCCCCGATCCGCCCGAAGAGATGGCCCACCGCACCAACATGGTCCTCGTGCGCATGGGTGATGAACACCGCTTCGATCCGCTCGCGGTTTTCCGCGAGCCAGGCGATATCGGCAAAGATCAGGTCCACGCCGGGCGTCCCGTCCATATCCGGGAAGGTCACGCCCAGATCGACGACGATCAGCCGCTCCTCGCCCGGCTTGCCGTAGCCGTAGACGTAGCAATTCATGCCGATCTCCCCCGCGCCGCCGAGGGGGAGGTAGATCAGTCTTTCGCCGCTCATATGCTGCCGTGTTCCTTGTTGTAACGGTGGATGACGGTCAGGCCGTGCATCGTCAGATCGTCTTCGATTGTGTCGAACAGCACATCGCCCTGCGAGAACAAGGGCGCAAGCCCCCCGGTGCCGATAACCTGCATCTGTCGGTCCAATTCGTTCTTGATCCGGGCCTCGATCTCGCGGACGAGACCGACATAACCCCAGAATACGCCCGACTGCATGCAGGCGATGGTGTTCGTGCCGACCACCCTCTGCGGTTTGGTGATGTCCACATGCGGCAGGGCCGCCGCGGCCATGTGCAGGGCCTCGAGCGAGAGGTTCACCCCGGGCGCGATCACCCCGCCGATATAGGCGCCGTCGGTATCGACCACGTCGAAGGTGGTGGCGGTGCCGAAATCGACCACGATCAGATCGCCGCCATGCCGGTCGAAGGCGCCGGCGGTATTCACCAGACGGTCCGGGCCCACCGTCGTGCCCTCATCGACCCGCGGTGCTTGTGGCAAGAGACAGTCGGGCTTCCCCACCACCACGGGCCGCGTGCCGAAGTAGCGGTCTGCCAGGATGCGCAGGTTGAACACCACCCGCGGCACGGTCGAGGAGACGATTACCTCGTCGATCTCCATCGGGATCCGCTTGTGCTCCATCAAGGTGGAGAGCCAGACATAGTACTGGTCCGCGGTCCGCTGCCATTCGGTCGAGGTCCGGAAGGTCGCGAGGAACCGTTCCCCGTCCCAGACCGCCATGACGGTATTGGTGTTGCCGCAGTCGATGCAGAGCAGCATCGGCGCCCCCTCCCCCTCAGAAATAGACGTCTGCCGCCGCGATCCTGACCGGTCCCTTGCCGGTGATCAGAACCAGCCGCCCCTCGCTGTCGACCGTGTCGAAGATGCCGGTGATCGTCTCGCGCCCGGTGCGGGCGGTGATCATCTCGCCGAGCCGGGCGGCGCGTTCCAGCCAGTCCCGGCGGATCGGTTCGAAGCCCAGACGGTCGAGGATCGATTCCTCGGTCGCGTAGTGCCCCGCGAGCATGGTGAGGAACTCTTCGGGGCTCACCTCCTCCCCGGTGATCTCCTTCAGGCTCACCGGCGGCACCACGGCCTCGGGGTCCGGGGTCGGCGTGTGCACGAGGTTCACGCCGAAACCGAGCGCCAGCCAATCCACTCGCTGCGCCGACCCGGCGCTTTCGAGGAGGATTCCGGCCACCTTACGCTCGTCGAGCAGCACGTCATTGGGCCATTTCAGCGAGAGCTTCTCGCGCGGAGCGTAGAGCGCCAGCGTCTCGTAGAGCGCGTTGGCCGCCAGGAAGGAGCGCAACGCCGCCCAAGCCGGTACCCCGCCGGGTCGCATCGCCAGCGTGGCCGCGAAATTGCCCGGCGGGTTCGACCAGCTACGCCCACGGCGGGCACGCGCTCGGGTCTGCCGGTGCGCCAGGATCCATGTCGGCCGGTCGAGCTTGCCGGCGATCCGGGCGGCTTCCGCGTTGGTGCTGTCGATCGTCTCCAGGACGATCCGGTCGTAGCCCTCGGGCCAGAGGTCAGTTGACAAGGGTCGCTGCGGCGGCGGCAGCCATAGCCTCGACGCCGAAGAGGTTGATCACGCCCAGGACCATCGCCGCGGCGCTCGCCATCAGGAAACCCGCGAGGATCGGTGAGCCGCCCGCGTCGAGCCCTTCGCGCTCCTCGCCGAAATACATCAGGTAGACGATCCGGATGTAGTAGAAGGCGCCGATCACGCTGGCCACGACGCCGGCCACAGCGAGCCATGTCAGGTCCGCCTCGACCGCCGCCCTAAGGACGTAGAACTTTCCGAAGAAGCCGACGAGGGGCGGCACGCCCGCGAGGCTGAAGAGCAGGATCAGCATGGCGAGCGCGCGGCCAGGGCTCTTTTTCGAATAGAGGTTCAGGCTCGCGATGTCGGTCACCTGCTGGCCGTCGCGCTCCATCGAGAGGATGAAGGCGAAGGTGCCCACGTTCATCGTCACGTAGATCGCCATGTAGACCAGCATCGCCTGCACCCCGAACGCCGTGCCCGCCGCAAGACCCATCAGCGCGTAGCCCATGTGGGCGATGGAGGAATAGGCCATCAGCCGCTTGATGTCGCGCTGCCCGATGGCGGCGATGGCGCCGAGGAACATCGACAAGACCGAAAGGAGCGCGATCACCTGGCTCCAGTCCGGCACGACATGGCCGAAGGCGTCATGCATGACCCGCGCGAAAAGCCCGATCGCGGCCACCTTGGGTGCGGTCGCGAAGAAGGCGGTGACCGGCGTGGGCGAGCCCTCGTAGACGTCGGGCGTCCACATGTGGAACGGCACGGCGGAGACCTTGAAGGCGAGGCCGGTGATCAGGAAGACCAGCCCGAAGAGTAGCCCGAGCGGAATGTCGCCCTCGGACGCGACGCTGACGATGCCCGAGAAAAGCGTTGTGCCGGCATAGCCGTAGGTCAGCGAGGCACCGTACAGGAGAAGGCCCGAGGAGAGCGCGCCGAGCACGAAATACTTGAGCCCGGCCTCGGTCGATTTCGCGCTGTCGCGCCGGATCGACGCGACCACGTAGAGCGCGAGCGATTGCAGCTCGAGCCCCATGTAGAGTGTCATCAGGTCGCCCGCCGAGACCATCACCATCATGCCGACCGTGGCGAGCGCGATCAGGATCGGGAACTCGAAGCGCAGAAGGTTCCGCCGCGCCATGTAGCCCTCGCTCATCACCATGATCGCGGCACCGGCGAAGAGCACCGTCACCTTGCCGAAGCGCGAGAAGGCGTCGTCGACGAACATGCCGTAGAAGGCCGCGTTGGTGCCTCCGCCCGAGAGCCCGATCCAGAGCCCGACCAGCACCATGAGTCCGGAGGTCACCCAGACGAGGAGCGGCGCGGTCTTGTCCTTGCCGGTATAGGCGCCGAACAGAAGCGCGGCCATCGCGTAGAGCGAGATCAGGATCTCGGGGGCGATGGCGGAGAGATCAGCGGAAGTCATCGTCTCTTGTCCTCAGTTCCCGGCGGCGAATTGGGTTTGATCGGCTTCGAGAAGCGCCGTCTGGTAGCCTTCGACCAGCGCCGTGACCGAGGGACCGACGACGTCGGTGACGGCGCTCGGATAGACGCCGAGCAGGATCGTCATGGCCACGAGCGGCGCGAAGATCGCGCGTTCACGGGTGGTCATGTCGGTGATCGTTTTCAGGCTTTCCTTGATGAGATCGCCCATCACCACCCGGCGGTAGAGCCAGAGCGCGTAGGCTGCCGAGAGAATCACGCCGGTCGCCGCCACGGCGGTGACCCGTGTGTTGACCTGGAACGTGCCCATGAGCGTCAGGAACTCGCCGACGAAGCCGCACAGCCCCGGCAGGGCGGCC
>JBNKWI010000160.1:0-4939 GCA_050299695.1 Paracoccaceae bacterium | reverse complement strand
TTCCATGATTCGCGCCATGAGGCGGTGACCAGGCTGGCCAGAAAGCTCGATGTGCTTGCATTGGCGCGGATGATCGGTCACCGCGACCTGCGCATGCTGCAGGTTTATTACAACGAGACGGCCGAGGAACTGGCGCGCGACCTGGATATTCCGGTGGACGAGATCCGCTATCGCGCCGCGGGCATCAACCACATGGCCTTCTACCTTCATTTCGAGCACCGCCAGGCGGATGGCAGCTATCGCGATCTCTACCCGGCGCTGCGCGAGGGCTACCGCGCCGGGCGCATCCCCAAACCGTCCTCGTGGAACCCGCGCTGCCCCAACAGGGTGCGCTACGAGATGATGATGCGCCTGGGCTATTTCGTCACCGAATCCTCGGAGCATTTCGCCGAATACGTGCCCTGGTTCATCAAGCGCGACCGGCCCGACCTGATCGACAAGTTCGGCATCCCGCTGGACGAATATCCCAAGCGCTGCGTCGAACAGATCGCCCGCTGGGAGCGACAGGCCAAGGAATACCGCGAGGCCAACGAGATCACAGTCGCGCCATCCCATGAATACGCCTCGGAAATCATCAATTCGGTGGTAACCGGCGCGCCGTCGATGATCTACGGCAACGTGCCCAATCGCGGCCTCATCCCGCAACTGCCCGAAGGCTGCGCCGTCGAGGTCCCGACCCTGGTCGATGCCAGCGGGCTTCAGCCCACGGTGGTGCACGACATCCCGCCGCAGCTCATCGCGCTGATGCGCACCAATATCAACGTGCAGGACCTGACCGTGCGCGCGCTGGTCGAGCAGAACCGCGACTACATCTATCATGCCGCGATGCTGGACCCGCATACCGGGGCGGAGCTCGATCTCGAACAGATCTGGACCCTTGTGGACGATCTTCTGGATGCGCATGACGAGTGGCTGCCCGATTTCGCCCGAACGCGCACGCGCGCGGCATCGTGACGGACTGGCCTGGGCATATCGCCATCATCGGCGGTGGCACCGCCGGCTGGCTCTCGGCGCTGCTCTTGCAGGATACCGCCCGCCGGAGCGGCCAAGCGACCCGGTTCACCGTCGTGGAAAGCACGAAGATCGGCACAATCGGGGTCGGCGAGGGCTCGACGGCGGTGTTCCGGCAGATGTTGCGCCATCTCGGGCTAGATGAGGCGGAATTCCTGCGCGAAACCGGCGCGACGATCAAATACGGCATCCGCCACCGCGACTGGCGCCGCTTGGGGCATCTCTATGACGGCCCGATCGACGATCCCCGGTCGGTGGCCGGACAAGACCTGGACCTCTACGCGGTCGCTGCGGGCAAGAGCGTGGGCGAGGCGCATCTTTTCCAGCACCTGATGAACCGCCGCCGTGCCCCGGTGGCGCGGGTCGCAGGCCGCCAGCTGCCCGCCGGGCCATTCCATCATGCCTTTCACTTCGACCAGTCGCTTGCCGGGCGCTATCTCAAGACCAAGGCCGCGGGGATCCGGCTGGTCGATGACCAGGTCTCGGGCGTCGAGACCGGCGAAAGCGGTATCGCCGCCCTGACGCTGGAAGGCGGCGGGCAGCTTGAGGCGGATTTCTGGCTGGACTGCACCGGGTTTCGCCGGGTGCTGATCTCGGCCCTTGGCGCCGAATGGCTGTCTTATGCCGATGTGCTTCCGGTCAACCGCGCCATGCCGTTCTGGATCGAGCTCGAGGAGGGCGAGGAAATCGACCCCTTCACCCTCGCCTGGGCGCAGGGTGCCGGATGGATGTGGAGGATCCCGACCCGCGACCGCTATGGCTGCGGCTATGTTTATTCGGACGCCCATACCACGCCCGACGCGGCAAAGGCCGAAATCGAGGCGGCACTCGGCCGCAGGATCGAACCGCGCAACGATATCCGGATCGACGCCGGAAGGCTGAGGGATGTCTGGCTCGGCAATTGCGTCGCGGTCGGGCTGTCCTCTTCCTTTCTCGAACCGCTCGAAGCTACCTCAATCCACGGCACCATCGTCCAGCTCCAGCTGCTCGCCGCAGCACTGGGCACGCCCGGCCGGCGCGACAGCTTCAATCGCGACGTCGCGGCTCAGGTGGACGATTTTCGCGATTTCATCCGCCTTCACTATGTCAGCGAGCGGCGCGACACCCCCTTCTGGCGCGATCTGGCGGAAAGCCATCCCGCGTCTGTCCGCGACCGACTTGCGGCCTGGCGCGACCGGCTTCCTTCCCGGTCAGATTTCCGAGATTTCCCGATGGGGCTGCCCCATGTCGAGGAACAGCTCTACATCCCGGTCCTCGACGGGCTCGGCCTGCTCGACCGCGCCGCCGCCAAATCGGCACTTGCCGCCGCGCCCGAACAGCGGGCGGTGCTGCGCAAGGCACATGCGGGCCTGGTCTCTGAATACCGGCGCGCCGCGGGCCGCTGCCTGCCGCACCGCGAATATCTCATGTCCCTAACCACGGAGCGAGTCGCATGACGGCTTTCAAGATCTGCATCATCGGCGCCGGCAGCGTCGGCTTCACCAAGAAACTCTGCCTCGACATCCTGAAGGTGCCCGAGTTCGAGAATATCGAGATCGCGCTGACCGATATCAGCGCCCATAATCTCGACATGATCCGCCAGATCATCGAGCGGATCGTCGAGGTCAACGGGCTGAAGACCCGTGTCACCGCCACCACCGACCGCCGCGCGGCGCTTGAGGGCGCGCGCTATGTGATGAACTGCGTCCGGATCGGCGGGCTGGAGGCCTTCGCCACCGATATCTCCATTCCGCTGAAATACGGGGTCGATCAGTGCGTCGGCGACACAATCTGCGCCGGCGGCATCCTCTACGGCCAGCGCGGCATCGCCGCGATGCTGGATTTCTGCCGCGACATCAGGGAAGTGGCCGAGACCGACGCGCTCATGCTGAACTATGCCAACCCGATGGCGATGATGACATGGGCGGCGCTGGAATACGGCAAGGTCAACACGGTGGGCCTCTGCCACGGCGTGCAGAACGGGCATCGCCAGATCGCCCGCGCCCTGAAAGAGCCGTTCGAGGATGTCGATATCGTCTGCTCGGGCATCAATCACCAGACCTGGTATCTCGATATCCGGGTGCGGGGCCGCCAGGTTGCTCACGACGAGCTCGTCGCCGCCTTCGAGGCGCATCCGGTGTTTTCCGAACAGGAGAAGGTCCGGATCGACGTGCTCAAGCGTTTCGGTTTCTATTCGACCGAATCCAACGGCCATCTGTCCGAATATCTGCCCTGGTACCGCAAACGCCCGGACGAGATCGGCAACTGGATCAGCATGGATGACTGGATCCATGGCGAGACCGGCGGCTATCTGCGCTACTGCACCGAGAACCGCAACTGGTTCGAAGAGGATTTCCCCCGCTTCCTCGCCGATGCCGACGCCCCTCTCGCCGATCACGAGCGCACCGACGAACATGCCAGCCACATCCTCGAGGCGCTCGAAACCGGGCGGACCTATCGTGGCCATTTCAATCTGCGCAATGGCGGCGTCATCCGCAACCTGCCCGAGGACTGCATCATCGAAAGCCCCGGCTTCGTCGATCGCTTCGGTATCAACATGGTCGAGGGGATCGAGCTGCCCCTGGCCTGCGCCGCGACCTGCCAGGCTTCGGTGGATGTCCAGCGCATGAGCGTCCGCGCCGCCGTCACCGGTGATGTCGAGCTTCTGAAACAGGCGGTGCTGCACGACCCCTTGGTTGGCGCGATCTGCACGCCCGAGGAGGTCTGGCAGATGGTTGATGAAATGCTCGTGGCCCAGGCCGACTGGCTGCCCCAGTACGGGGAGGCGATTCCGGGCGCGCTCGAACGCCTGTCCGGCCCCCGCGTCGCCACCCGCGACTGGATGGGGGCCGCCCGCCGCGCTGCCCGTCCGGTGGAGGAACTTCGAAATGCCCGCAAGGAGCCTGTCGCCGCGACGGGCCAGGACCTTGGAACCAAGATGATGGGCTGAAGGGTTTCGGCCCGCTTGTGTGGCGCATCCCCACATCGCCACCCTCGTCCGCCGCCGCCTGCCCACGTCCCCCGGGGCACCGGCGGCGGATCGTGACGACGGAGCAGGAGCCGGATCCCGTCGCCGCCGGAGCGCCCGGAAAAGCCCAGAAACGGTCTGAGCGTCGTCAATTTTGAGTATGTCGCACCGGTTCATCGGGCCATCCAGCACCCCGGGGCTCGGTCAACGCATCGACGCGCAGGCCCACGATGAAGGTCTGGGTCCGCCAGTGGCCAAAGGAGGCGTCCGCCTCCTGCCCCGTGCACCAAGAAGAACCAACTGATCGGGATGCTGAGCACGAACGGAGGCGCAGATGTCGCCACGATCAGCAAGAAGCTCGGCAGGCAGGCCCATACGACACAGGCGGCGTTGTCCGGGCTTCGGCAGGCCGGCTACGGAATCGCGGCGGAAAAGCCGGAGAGCGGCAAGCCCTCACGTTACCGGATCACGTCAGAGCCGCAGGTGGGCGATGCCGGGAAAGCCTGATCCCGAACGCGGAACGATGTGCACGGCCTGGGAGGAGGTCTTCGGGTCTCCTCCCCCGCCCTATCTCTCGGTTAGTTTCATGCGCAAGGCGCTCGACTACGAAGCGCAGTGCAGGAAACTGGACATGTCGCGGTTTGATGCCGCTCCTTTGATAGCATTTATTGCAACAGAGGAGACGAACTATGGGACTGAAACGGACAGACGAATTCCGTGCTGATGCGGTGCGTATCGCGCTGACGAGTGGGCTGACACGCAGACAGGTGGCGTCAGATTTGGGCGTTGGCCTTTCGACGCTGAACAAGTGGGTGACGGCACATCGCGACACTGACGTTGTGCCCGACAAGGACCTGGACCTTGCTCGCGAGAATGAACGGCTTCGGCGTGAGAACCGCATCCTCAAGGAGGAGAGGGAGATCCTAAAAAAGGCAACGCAGTTCTTCGCGGGCCAAAAGCCATGAGGTTTCGGTTCATCGA
>JBNKWI010000159.1:0-5175 GCA_050299695.1 Paracoccaceae bacterium | reverse complement strand
TGGCCGAGGCCAAGGCGCTCCTCGGTCTGAACTGAAGAATTCCCCGCCCGTCCCAGGGGCGGGCGGGGCCATCCGGGGCGTCACATCGAGCCCCGGGCCTCGTCGGTGATCGCGTCGCCGGCCGTCGAGACGTCTTTACCGAAGCCCTCGACGGTGTTGCAGGCGGCTAGAAGGCCGAGGGCGAGAAGGCAGAAGGCGATGCGGCGCATGGGGCACTCCGTTGTGGTTCCCCTCCGAAACGCGCATCCCGCCCGTCCGGTTCCGCGCGCTAGTCCGCCTCGTCCTCCGCCCAGGGGTCGCGCCCCTGCACCAGCTTCTCGAACGTGCCCCAGCCCGGCCGCCGCGACAGGCCCCTGGTCATCGCCGCCATCCCGCCCGGCTCGTCGAGGATCCCCGCGAGCCGCGCCTTGACGAAGGCCCGGACCACCCGGTTCAGCACCCCCTGCCAGCCCGGCCCGAAGGCGCGGAAAAACCGCACCAGGTCCTCGTCCAGCCGCAGCGTGACCCTTGTCTTGCCCTTCACCGGCTCGGCCTCGAAGGCGCGGCGCCACTCCTCGGGCAGGAGCCGGCGGCCCCAGATCGCGTGGCGCAGGTCGTAGTCGAACTGCATCGCCTGGTCGTGGAAGAAGCGGTATTGCAGCTTCTGCCGCGCCGTCAGGCCCGTGGTGATATCGTCGCGCTTGTCCATGGCGGCGACAATGCCGCGCGCGCATTGCGAAGCGGTGAGGCGGCCGCGCGCTGCGGCCCGCGCCCCCGGCTTTCTGCCCCGACGCGCCCGCACGACCGTCCTGATCGCCGGCGCGGGCCCCGTCCAGGACGCGAACGGCAACCAGACCACCGGCTACGGCGCGAAGACCATGAGCTATGACGGCGAGAACCGCCCGCTCGCGGTCACCTATGCGGGCACCACCACGAGCTATGTCTACGGCCCCGACGGGCAGCGCCTGAAGATGATCGTCTCGGGCGGCTCCGGCACCGCGACCACGCTCCATGCCGGCGATGTCGAGATCCGGAACTACGGGCAGGGGTCCTCCGAAATCGTCACCCGCCACGCCGACACCACCGTCCGCGAGGTCAACGGCACCCAGAGCCTCCTCGCCCGCGACCACCTCGCCTCGGTCCTCCTCGTCACCGACGACACCGGCCTCGCCGCCCGCACCACCTCCTACGTCCCCTATGGCGAGATCGCCGACGAGACCGTGCTCAACGCCGCCGTCGAGACGGAGTCGAAAGGCTTCATCGGCGAGCGCTACGACACCGACGCAGGCCTCCAGTACCTCAATGCAAGGTACTACGATCCGGCACTCGCCCTCTTCATCCAGCCAGACTGGTTCGAGGTGACTGAACAAGGGGTGGGGACCAACAGATACATGTACAGCTTCGGAGATCCAATCAACCTCAGCGATCCGGGGGGGAATGAGACCTACGATCCAGACAGCTTTGCCGGTCACGACGACAAACAAGACGTGCTGGAAGATAAATTTGACGATCTGAGGAGCCGGCTGGATGAAAGCGATAAAGGGCTCGAGGAACTCCTTGCGAATGACGTCAAACCTTCTGGGCAGGCGCAGAAAGACATGGTAGCGTTCCTTGCCGAGCGATCCAAACTTAAGCCTGCAGAGGTGACCAAAGCGCATGTCAAAGCGCTTCTCAGAGAGAACATGTTGGAGAGGCGCAGAGTTGGAAAGCCTGGAGAGGGGATTTTGGTAATTTACGGAGGTCCCAACGCTGCAGCCGGGGTTGGAGAGGACGTATTAGCGACGGCCCCAACGGCGCCAATCTTTAGAAAAAAATCATGACTGTGTACGAAAATTTCTTCAAAAAAAGATAGAAGTTCATAGGCGCTTGCTCATGAAGCATTTCACAACGCTACTGGGTCTACTGACAAGCCGCCCGCAGTGGCCTCCCCATTCGTCGATAACATTGATATCTTTGAACGGACCCCGGGGGTAGTACGAGCCTATAGAAGGAAGGGGGTTAAGGTAGCGGCAGAGTTTGGATCTCCGATAACCGACAGCTATACATGCTCCCTGGGATACGAGGAATGCAAATGAGTGCGCGAAAGCTTTTTGCAGTTTCGTTTTTGCTGACGGCGATCGCCTCCTGTTCAGATCAGAGTCTTGAAGCGCCGGAATACGCGCGACTAGAAGTCGAGGACGCCGCAATATTGCCTGTTGGGAACATGTCGGTTCAGGCCCGGCTTTCGAATCTGTCAGACGAGCCTTTCTGCCTGAGCAACATCCCGGACGAACTCCTCTCGGTGGAAATCGTAGACATGCTGACAGGATATCATCTTCTTCCGACCCTCTATGAGGAGTTCTTGGATCCAGAAGAATACGACAGACTTCCCCCCAGAGAAGATGCGACCGAATTCGTGGTGGCGCCTAGTGAAAGCGTCGCGCTTTTAGCGACGGTAGCGCCGTTGCCCGATGCGTATTTCGCGGATGAAACAAACAGCGCAAAGCCATTTCGTCCCATTGTTCAAGACAGGTTGCGGGTGCAATTGAGTCTTCTGACGTTCCCTTGCGGAGCGGGAAAAATAACAGATGCGATCTTGTCGTCGAATTATGTTAAGGTCGAATCTGATCTGGCGGAATTTCACGGTGATCTTGATTTATTCCTGACAAAGTCAAGCGAAGGAAGGTAGCGGAATTGGCTTGAGTCGGAGCAAACGCCTTTCAGGCGGCACGCTTCTTGCAGGGGTCCACGGACTACCAACCCAGCCTCGGCTCCCTCCTTCATGACCGCCGCTACTTCTCTGCAAGTTGAGTGGGCAATCTTGCCCACCGCCACGGTCCCATCCCAGGGGAGCCTGCCCTTGGATGGATGCTCGCTCGAACTTTGTTCTGCCAGCCGCCGCGACCCATCTGAGCCGCTTGCGGTGTACGGGCTGTGCACAGGTTCTGTACGGCTTGTGCGCCCCGATTTCGGGCCCCAACACCTCCCCTCGCGCCCCTCGTCCAAACAGAACATTCACTCCACCTCCACCCCCAGATCGACCTGCCGCACCCGCCCCACGCCGGCCCCGAACGGCACGCCGCCCGCCGCCTCCGCCCAGATCAGCACCGGCAGCGCCGTGGTCTCCCCCTCGAACCGGGTCTCCTCCCCCGCGACCAGATAGCGCAGCCGAACCGCCCCGCCCCGGAACATGACCCCTTCCCGTGCAATCGAAATCTCCGGGTACGCACTCAACACGAGAAGCGAGACCCAAAGCGCCCCATCCTCCCGCACCGCCGCCCGCAGCGCCAGATCGTCATGCAGCGGAAACCCGTCCCGCCGCACCCGCGCCGCTCACCGGTGTACGGGTTGTGTACGGGCTGTGTACGGGTTGTGCGGGGGTGGTTTTCCTTCGCAGGTGCAGAAACCGGGGCAGGGCGGGACGGCGCAGGTTTTCCCCGTGCAAGTGCTTCAATCCATGGTTGATTTTCCACTTTTCCACCGGAAATCCACAAGGAATATCAACAACTTATCCCCAGGAAAATTTCATGCTGCACTGCTATTTCCTTGTGCGACTCGGGGGGCTTTGTAACAGTTTCCTTACCGCAAGGGATCTTCGGATCCGGAGCGGTTGGCAGAGGCCCGAAAGGCCAGGGCGGAAGAGAGCGGAACTTCGGTACTGCACTGTTTCGCAAGGGTTTTTCCGGGAGAAGCCGGGCAACCGGCAGGCTCCGAGGGGTTCTGTCACTGGGCCGGGATGCCCTCCGGGGCGGAGCGGGTCAGGAAGGCGTCAGGGTGCGGCTCCGGCCGCGATGCGAAGACCGCGTCTGAGCACCTGGCGCCTTTTCCCGTTCAGCCACTCCCTCGCGGACAAAAAGAAGCGGGGCCCGCTTGCATATCGCAACCGAGCCCCGTCAGCGTCAGCTGATGCAGTACCGCGTCTATTGCACCTGTGCGCGTAGCCATACGCCGGCGCTGCGCGGAAATCAACCAGATGTTGCAGAGAGTTTGACGAAAACCGCTAGATCCGGTCGGCGGCGTCGAGGAACACCCGTACCGCCGCCTCGAATTCCCGCGGCTTCTCGGCATGGAGCCAATGCCCCGCGCCGGGGATCTTCGCGAAGCGCGCCGCCGGGAACAGCGCCCTGATCCGCGCGCGGTGCTCGGGCCGGACATAGTCGCTCTCGGCGCCCGAGAGGAACAGCGCCGGCCCCTCGAACCGGCCCTCCACCTCGGGAAACCCCACGATCCGCGCCATCTCCGCCGAAAGCACGTCGAGATTGAGCCGCCAGCGCCGCGCCTTCACGTCGAGCGACTGCAAGAGGAACGCCCGCACCCCGTCCTCGGGCACAAGGGCGAGGAGCTGCCGGTCGGCATCGCCCCGCGTCTCGACCTGAGCCAGATCGACTGCCCGCATCGCGTCGATATAGCGCTGCTGGCTGTGGGTATAGGCGACCGGCGCGATATCGGCGACCACCAGCCGCCGCACCTTCTCCGGCCGGGTCAGCGCCAGCACCATCGCCGCCTTGCCGCCCATGGAATGGCCGAGCACGTCCCAGCGCCCGTCGATCGCGCTCGCCAGATCGCCCGCCATCTCGGCATAGCCCTGCCGGTCCGCCCAGGGGCTCTCGCCATGGTTCCGCATGTCCACCGCCACCACCGGGCGGGAGTCCGAGAGCCGCCTGGCGATCACCCCCCAGTTCCGCGCCGAACCGTAGAGCCCGTGCGCGATCAGGAGCGGGGTGCCCGCGCCGTCGCCATGACGGACGGTGTTGAGCGCCCCGCTCACTTCCCCTGGTAGATCGGGAAGGCCTTGCAGAGGGTTTCGACCTCGGCGCGGACCTTGTCCTCGGCGGCGGTGTTGTCGTCCTCGCCGTTCGCCGCGAGCCCGTCGACCACCTCGACGATCCAGTCGGCGATCTGGCGGAACTCGGTCTCGCCGAAGCCGCGCGTGGTGCCGGCGGGCGTGCCCAGGCGGACGCCCGAGGTCACCGTCGGCTTCTCGCTGTCGAACGGGATGCCGTTCTTGTTGCAGGTGATATGCGCCCGGCCCAGGGCCTTCTCGGTGGCCGCCCCGGTCACGCCCTTCGGCCGGAGGTCGACCAGCATCAGATGCGTGTCGGTGCCGCCCGTGACGATGTCGAGCCCGCCCTTCATCAGCTGGTCGGCCAGCGCCTTGGCGTTCGCGATCACCTGCTGCTGGTAGGTCTTGAACTCCGGCCGCAAGGCCTCGCCGAA
>JBNKWI010000158.1:0-5231 GCA_050299695.1 Paracoccaceae bacterium | reverse complement strand
GTCCCACCGTCTCCAGCGCGGCCCGGCGGAAGAACAGGCCGGTCCCGCCCAGCGGGATCGCGAAGCCCAAACGCGCGATCCCGGGCAGGATCACCCCGAACCAGGCCGCGTAGTCGATGGCGAAGCAGCGCGCGAGCCAGTTCTGGTCGGCATTGTAGAACCCCAGCCGCCCCTGCAGGCACACCACCTCGGGCGCCGCCGCCGCGAACCCGGCCACCACCCGGCGGATCTGCCGGGGCTCGGGCGCGTCCTCGGCATCGTAGATCCCGACGATGTCGCCCTTGCAGAAATCGAGCGCATAGTTCAGCGCCCGCGGCTTCGTCCGGATCGTCCCTTGGGGCACCACGATCACCCGGAATTCCGGCCCCATCCCACGCCGCTCCAGCGCCGCCTCGGTCTGGTCGTCGCCCGCCTCGCAGACGAGGCAGATCTCCAGCCGCCCGGCCGGGTAGTCGAGCTCGGTCAGCCGGTCGATCAGATGCGCCGAGATATCCGCCTCGCCCAGAAGCGGCACGAGGAGCGAAACCACCGGCGTCACCTCCGGGTCAGGCAATTCGCGCATGGGCCGCTCCGGCGCCCTCAGCCGCGCCACCAGCGCCGCCGCCCGCAACCCCGTCACCGCCGCGAGACAAAACACCACCCAGCCCGTCATCGCCAGAAGCGCAACCCCGGGCGCCAGCGCCAGCGCCCCCAGAAGCGCCGCCGGCACCAGAAGCCCGAATGCCGCGATCCGCATCGGTCGCCAGCGCCGCACGCTCATCCCCTCGGGCGGCCGCGCCTCGGCCCGCACCGTCAGCCAGTCCGACCGCAGCTCGAGGACGGCGCAGGTCAGGTCGCTCTCGTCGGCGATGGCCATCCGCACCGGCCCCAGCGCCGCCTCCAAGGCGGGGCGGACATCCTCGAACCGGTGCGGCCGGCTCGTCGCCACCACCGTCAGCGGCCCCGCCCGCCGCCAGGGCAACAGCCCGTGCCGCAGGCAGAAATCCGCGCCGAGACGGTCGAGCATCGCCGGGTCGATCCGCTCGGGCAGCGGCCGGACCCGCAGCACGCCCTGCTGCAACGCCAGCCCCGAGGCCAGCATGTCCTCGCTGACGAAACGCTCGGAGATCAGGATCGCCCCCAGCCGCACGCCCTCGGCGCCCCGCTGGAGGTTCAGCGCCCGGTCGAGATTGGCGGGCACCAGCGCGCCGGTCCGCACCAGGATCTCGCCGATCGGCCGCGCCCGGAACGGCGAGGCGGCATCGTCGAGCGCGAGCGCGCCGTCATAGCGCGCGGCTCCCGCCCCGGCCGGGGCGGCGGAAAGGACAGGCGGTCGGGCAGGCATGGGCGGTCACCGGCTGCGAACACCCAAGCAGAACTCCGCCTACATGGTTAATTTTGTCTTAAGGGTTAACCACTTACAACCGGAAGTTGCCCTTACCCCGCACTGGCACCAACCGGCTTCCGCGCCGACATCGCCGCCGCGAAGCGCTCGAACAGGTAGTAGCTGTCCTGCGGCCCCGGGCTCGCCTCGGGATGGTACTGCACCGAAAAGACCGGGCGGTCCGCCAGGCGGATTCCGCAATTCGACCCGTCGAACAGCGAGATATGGGTCTCCACCACGCCCTCGGGCAGGGTCTGGCTGTCCACCGTGAACCCGTGGTTCATCGAGGTGATTTCCACCTTGCCGGTCTCCAGATCCTTCACCGGATGGTTCGCGCCATGGTGGCCGTGGTTCATCTTGATCGTCTTCGCGCCAAGCGCGAGCGCCAGCATCTGGTGGCCGAGACAGATGCCGAAGACCGGCATGTCGGTCTTCTCCAGCACCGCCTTGATCATCGGCACCGCATATTCCCCCGTCGCCTCCGGGTCGCCCGGCCCGTTCGACAGGAACAGCCCGTCGGGCTCCTGCGCCAGAACGTCCTCCGCCGTCGCGGTGGCCGGCAGCACCGTCACGTCGCAGCCGGCACTCGCCAGGCAGCGCAGGATGTTGCGCTTGGCGCCGTAATCGATCGCGACCACCCTGTGCCCCGTCCCCTCGCGCGGCCGGTAGCCCTCGGGCCAGGCCCAGCGCATCTCGTCCCAGCGATAGGACTGGGTGCAGCTAACTTCCTTGGCGAGGTCGAGCCCCACCAGCCCGGGAAAGCCCCGCGCCGCGGCGACCAGCGCCTCGATGTCGAAATTGCCCGTGGGATCGTGGCGCAGCGCCACATGCGGCGCGCCCTGCTGGCGAATCGCCCGCGTCAGCCGCCTCGTGTCGATCCCGCCGATCCCGATCCGCCCCCGCCGCGCCAGCCAGCCGGTCAGGTCCTCCGCCGCCCGCCAGTTCGACGGCTCGGTCGGATCCCATTTCACTACCATCCCCGCCGCCACCGGGTCGGCGGTCTCGTCATCGTCCGGGTTCACCCCGACATTGCCGATATGCGGGAAGGTGAAGGTCACGATCTGGCCCGCGTAGCTGGGGTCGGTCATGATCTCCTGGTAGCCGGTCATCGCGGTGTTGAAGCAGAGCTCGGCGGTGGTCTGCCCCTCGGCCCCGAAACCGATCCCGTAGAACAGGGTTCCGTCGGCCAGGGCGAGGCAGGCCGTGGGTCTGGCGGTCGGCATGGGCGCGCTCCTCTTTCTCGGGGTCGGGAAAATCCTGCACGGATTACGGGAGCCCCGCGGCCCGGTCAAGGCGCCCTTCCCATGCCACCTTGTAACCCGCCGGACCCGGCGCTATAGGAGGCGCCCTCAGATTGCAGGGGACGAGAGCGAGCCAATGACCCTCCGGAACAAGGTCTCCGACGCGCTGAAAGACGCGATGAAGGCAAAGGATGCGACCCGCCTTTCGACCCTCCGCCTGATCAACGCCGCCATCAAGGACCGCGACATCGCCGCTCGCGGCGAAGGCAATGACGAAGGCGTAGGCGACCCCGAAGTACTCCAGATCCTCGGCAAGATGGTCAAGCAGCGCATCGAGAGCGCGCGGGCCTACGAGGAGGGCGGCCGGCTCGAGCTGGCCGAGAAGGAGCGCGACGAGATCAAGGTGATCGAGGGTTTCCTGCCCAAGCAACTCACCGACGGCGAGATCGAGACGGCGGTCGACAAGGCGATCAAGGCCACCGGCGCCTCGACCATCCGCGACATGGGCAAGGTCATGGGCGCGCTGAAGGACAAATATACCGGCCAGATGGATTTCGGCCGCGTCGGCGGCCTCGTGAAGGAGCGGCTGAGCTAGCACGGGGTCTGGCGCAGAGCCCTTCCGCCAAGCCACGGTGCGCAAGCCGGGCGAGCGACGGCCCGTGGGATGGCGCTGCTAGGGCTTTCACTCATGGTGCCGTCCGCCTCCGACCTCCTAGGTCCGCGCAAACGTCACCAGAGCGCGAGCCCATGGGACGGGCAGGCGCTCGCCCGGCAGCTTCGCCGCTATTCGGGCGGGGGAACCGAACCGGCCTTGCGCCTCCGCCAGAACCGGGCTGGCGGCGCCCCTCCGGCGTGACACCAGGCAACCGCTCAGGCTTCGGCACCGTTCCGCGCCGCCCGGCGTTCAGGGCGCCGCGACGGGCGGGTCCGGCAACCCGGGAAAGCATCAACCTTCATGAACGCGGACCGCTGCCGGGAAGCTTCCGGACGGCGGAACCGATCCCCGCACTGACGCATATCGACGTGATACCGATAGGCCGAAAAGCCCCGTTTCGCCTTGTTTCATGGCATTAGCCCCGCGCCGCCCTCGCCCTTCGGCGGCCGCACCGCGCGATGGGTCAATGCGACCGCGGGGCTGCAGCCCCCCAGCCTCAGGCCGGGAGTTCCCGCACCGTGATCGTGTAGACGAAGCTCGCCGGGTCGAGCTCGTCGCGCAGGACGCCCGCAACCTCGGCCTGGGGATACATCAGGAACGGCAACGGCGGCTCCTTGATGCCCGGCAGGGCCACGTCATGGGCGAAGTTGTAGCCGATCCAGTTCCCCTCCCACGACCCGAACAGCGCCCGGCGCACGCCCTGCACCTCGGGCGATCCCAGCGTCAGCGTCTTCGGCGGCTCCTCCAGCACGACCTTGCGCACATCGGCCGGATCCGCCGGCACCCAGCCGAAGCCCTCGAGATACACATCTGCCCGGCAATGCTGCGCCTTGGTAACGTTTTCCGACCCGGCGCCGAGGCTCTTGTAGCCGAAGGCCGAGGGCGCGACCCGAAGCCCGTAGACGTCCCGCGCCGGCAGCCCCGCCGCCCGCGCCAGGCCGACGAACAGCGCGTTCAGATCGGCGCATTTGCCGGTCAGATCGCCCATCGCCAGCATCGAGGCGATATCGCCCAGCCCGCAGCCCCGCGTCTCCGGGTTGCGCTCGGTGCTCTCGACCACCCAGTCATAGATCCGCCGCGCCTTTTCCAGATCGCTCCCGGCCCCCGCGACGATCTTGTCCGAGGTCTCGCGCACGATCCCGTCGGTGGGGATCAGCGCCGTCGGCGCGGTGTAATGCGCCCGCTCCTCCGCAGAAAGCGGCGCGGCGCTGCCCGGCGCGGAGAGATCGACCGCCCTATCCTGCGTCGCGGCCCGCGAAGTGATCTCGATCACCGCCGGTGCGTCTCCCGCGGCCCAGACCGCATGGACGAAACGCGCGCCCGTCGATGGGTCGGTTTCCAGCCTGGCGTCGGCCGCATCGGTCGCCCAGCCGGTCTCGCCCGCCTGCATCCAAGCGCTCTCGGTGATCGACGGCACCGGCACCCAGACCTGCGCCGGGGCACCGTCGCGCGGCAGCTCGATCCGCGTGACCAGTTCGAAATGGCGCCAGCCCGCCGGGCGCGGCTCGAACTCCGCCGAGGCGCTGCGCGGCAGCGCCGCCGCCAGGGCCGCCAGGCCGCCGAGTTTCATTGCCGTTCGCCTGTTCGTCGCCATGGCACGCTCTCCATCCGTTCCGGGTCGCGGCCCGAATACGGGACGCGTCCGGCGCAGACAAGACCAGGTGCGAAACGGAGCTCAGCCCACGTGGAACAGCGTCTCGAAGAGCCGCGGGTCGAGACTCGCTTGCGCGAAGGTCTCGCCCTCGGTCAGGATCGACACGGCGTCATGGCTGTGCAGGCTCTCCTGATGGCTCGCGACCACCCGGAAATCGCCCACGCGGGGATCCTTTTGCAGGGCCTCGGCATAGAGCCGCGCCGCATCCTCGACGAAGATCGGGTTCGCCGCGTTCAGCTCCGCGAACGCCTGCTCGTCCTCGCGCTTGACCATGACCTGGGTCTCGGTCGGCACCGCCGAGCGGCAGAGATCCACCAC
>JBNKWI010000157.1:0-5319 GCA_050299695.1 Paracoccaceae bacterium | reverse complement strand
CGCTGCCGCGGCCCTGCGGGCGGCTTGGGGCTCTGCCCCAAACCCCGGGATTTCCGGACCCAAAGAAAACAGGACTTCCGAGCCAGCCTCGGGGTCATGATTTCCGCAGGCGCCGTGAAACGGGTTCAGGTTGTCTGCGTTTCGGCGGCTGCCTTCGTAGCCATGATCCGCTGGCGGAACAGGGCGACGAAGTCGATCAGCTCGAGATTCATCTGCTGCACGCCGCCGTCGCGGGTGACGTCGGAGATGATCCGGCGCGCGAAAGGATAGGTCAGGCGCGGGCATTCGATGTTGAGGAACCCGGCGAGCTGTTCGCCCTCGAGCCCTTCGACGAGGAACAGGCCGGCATGTTCCAGTTCCAGGAGGAACAGCGTCTGCCCGTCGCTCTTGTTCTTGGCCACGAGGTTGTACTTGGTGATGACCTCGTAGTGGTTCTCGCCGCGTTTGCGCGGCTCGACGCCCACCTGGAGCTGCGCCTCGTTCTGGAGGTCGCCCTGGATGCCCTTCTGCGCGATGATGTTCTCGAAGGACAGGTCGCGGACATACTGGGCGAGGATCTGCACCTTGAAGGGCGGTTTCGCCGCGTCGGGTGCCGCCGCACCGTTTCCGTTCGCGCCTTCCGGGGCGCCGTTGTCGGTTTCGGCCATCGGGCCCTCCCTGAATTCCTGATCAGGCGGGTCTCTATCAGAGGCGGCGCGGGCCCTCAATCTCAATGCTTGGTCCAGCCCGAGGGCCGATGCGTCGGTTTCGGCGCGGAGACTTCCTCGTAGTCGGCGTCGATCACCTCGCCCCGCGAGCTGGTGTCCTGCGGGCGCCCGGCCGGGTCGCCATGGCGGAAGCTCTGGACCTGCATCTTCGCGCGGAGATGCCGGTAGATCGCGGTCCGGACGGAAGGGATCAGGAGCAGGAGGCCGCAGGCGTCGGTGAAGAAGCCGGGCGTCAGGAGGAGCGCGCCGGAGAACAGGATCATCGCGCCGTTCGCGAGGGGCTCGCTCGGGTCGCGCAGCTCGTCGAAGGAACGGCGGAGCTGCAGCATCGCATGGGCGCCCTGGCTGCGGACCAGCGAGGTGCCCAGAACCGCGGTCAGGATGACGATGGCAAGCGTCGGCCAGAGCCCGATCAGCCCGCCGACCTGGATGAACAGCGCGATCTCGATCAACGGAACCGCGAGGAACAGTGCGAACAGCCACATACGACCCCCAACTCTCGCCGGGGTGTGGTAGACTCACCCCGTACCGTCACCTACATAAGGACGGACCGTGCCCGATACCAACCCGGGTCCCCCAAAACGAGACAAGAATGGGCAACGCCATTATCCAACTCCTCGTCCTCGCCGGTATCGCCGTCTTCCTGATCCTCCGGCTCAGGAGCGTCCTCGGAACGCGTGACGGGTTCGAGAAACCCCCCGCCCCGCTGCCGGGAGGCGACGACGCGCGTCGCCGGGGGCGGACGGATTTCGACGTGATCGAGGGCGGGCCCGACCGCGACATCACCGACCACGTTTCGGACGGGTCGGATGCCGCGAAGGCGCTGGCCGCGATGAAGATGGCCGAGCCGGGATTCCGGGTGTCGGAATTCCTGACCGGCGCGCGCCAGGCCTATGAAATGATCCTGATGGCCTTCGAGCGCGGCGATATCGAGGAAGTGCGCGGGTTCCTGTCGGGTGAAGTGGCCGAGGCCTTCGACGGGGTGATCGCGCAGCGCAAGGCGGAGGGGCTGCGCATCGAGGCGAATTTCGTCGGCGTCCGCGAGGTGTCGCTGGTGAACGCGACATTCGACCGTGCGAGCCGCGAGGGCGACGTGACGGTGCGTTTCGGCGGCGAGCTGACCTCGGTCGTGAAGAACGCCGAGGGTCAGGTGATCGAGGGCAATGCCAACGATATCAAGCGGCAGCGCGATGTCTGGACCTTCAGCCGGGTCATGGGATCGAACGATCCCAACTGGGTCCTTGTCGCGACCGAGGAGTGATGCGGGCGCTCACGGGGCTGGTTCTCGGCCTCTCGATCCTGGCCGCTGACATGGCCGTCGCTGCCACTCATCGGCTGATCCCCTGGGACGCGCTTGAAGGCTGGGCGGCGGACGACCATGCCGCCGCGCTGTCGGTGTTCCGCGAGACCTGCACCGACCTCACCGAGCAGGAATGGGCGACGCTTTGCGCGGTTGCGGGCGACCAGACCGATGCGCGCGCCTTCTTCGAACTGTTCTTCCGGCCGGTCCTGATCGAGGACGGCACGCCGGCGCTGTTCACCGGCTATTTCGAACCCGAACTCACGGGCTCGCGGACGAAGAGCGACAAGTACCGCTATCCGATCTACCGGGTGCCGCCCGAGGTGCAGCCCGGCCAGGTCTGGTACAGCCGGGCCGAGATCGAGGAGCAGGGGCTGTTGAACGGCCGGGGGTTGGAGATCGTCTGGCTGGACGACGCGGTGGATGCATTCTTCCTGCAGATCCAGGGCTCGGGCCGGATCCGGCTGGCCGAGGGCGGCGCGATCCGGGTGGGCTATGGCGGGCGGAACGGTCACGATTACCGCTCGGTCGGAATGGAGCTGGTGCGGCGGGGGCTCTACGAGCAGCACCAGGTTTCGGCCGGGACGATCCGGAACTGGGTGCGGACGCATCCCGACGAGGGGCCGGCGCTTCTGCGGCACAACCCGTCCTACATCTTCTTCCGCGAGGTCTCGGAAGTGCCGGCCGATGCCGGGCCCCTGGGGGCGATGAACCGCTCGATTACCGCGATGCGGTCGATCGCGGTCGATCCCGATTTCGTGCCGCTCGGCGCGCCGGTCTGGATCGAGAAGGGCGGCAAGGAACCGCTGCACCGGCTGATGATCGCGCAGGACACAGGATCGGCGATCAAGGGCGCGCAGCGGGCCGATATCTTCATCGGTACCGGAAAGGCGGCCGGCAAGGCGGCGGGGCGGATCAAGGATCCGGGCCGCATGGTGGTGCTTCTGCCGATCCGGCTGGCGCTCGAACTCGTGCCTGGCGGCTGACGGGCGATGTCGCGGAAGGGACGGGGGCGGCTCAGCGCCGAGGACCGCGCGCTTTGGTCGAAGGTAGTGGCGGGGGCGACGCCGATGTCGAAACCCCATACACCGAAGGGCCCCGCGCCGCGCCTTCCGCTTGTGAAACCCGCCCCGCCCGCGCCGGAGGGGCCGGCGCCGCTTCCCGAGTTCCGGATCGGCGAGAAGGCGCGGTCGGCAGGGTCGGAACGCGCGCTGACCGGCGCGAGCCCGGCGCCGAGGATGGATGCCCGCGCCTTTGGCCGGATGAAACGCGGCAAGCTGGTGCCCGAGGCGCGGATCGACCTGCACGGCATGACCGCGGCGGCGGCCCATACTGCGCTCATCGCCTTCCTGCTGCGCGCGGCGGGGGACGGGTTGCGGCTGGTCCTGGTGATCACCGGCAAGGGACGCGAGGACGGCGACGGCCCGGTGCCGGAACAGCGCGGCATCCTGCGCCGGCAGGTGCCGCACTGGTTGCAGATCCCGCCGCTCGTTCAGGTCGTGTTGCAGGTCGAGCCGGCGCATCGCCGGCATGGCGGGTCAGGCGCCTATTACGTCTACCTGCGCCGCCGGCAATAGCCGCCGCGCCCTTGTGAGCGCGACCAGGACCAGGGTGATCGCCGAGAGAAACCACAGGCCGATCCAGGGCATCTGATCGGTGAAAGGCACGCCCGCGTCGATCAGGATGCCGGTGACGCCGGGGCCGAGCGCCGAGCCGAGCACCATCACCGAGGTCGCCACCGCCTTGATTCCGCCGAGATGGCGGGTGCCGAAATACTCCGCCCAGAACGCGCCGGGCAGCGTCGCGTTGGTGCCGAAGGTCAGCGCCATCAGCATGACGCAGAGCCCGGCCATCGGCAGTGTCTCGACCTGCGGGAACAGGAAGAAGGCGAAGGCGACGGGGAGCTGCGAGGCGGGCATCAGCCAGGTGGTGCCGAAGCGGTCGATCAGCCAGCCGCTCGCGACCATCGAAAGGGTGGCGGCGAGCGGGAAGAGCGGAAAGACCGAGACCAGCTCGAGATGCGCCCAGCCCTTCATCTCGGCGATGTGGACCTGGTGGAAGAAGAAGGCGGTGCCGAAGGCGCCCGGGCCGAGGATCATCGGCACCGTCGCCCAGAACAGCCAATGGCCGATGGTTTCGCGCCGCGTCCAGTGCCGGCCGAGCATGCCCACCGAGGAGGAGGCCTCGGCCGCCGATTGCGGGGTGCGCTCGTTCCTGAGGAGCCGGACGACGATGGGCAAGAGGATCAGCGGCACCAGCGCGGCGCCGATCCAGAGGAAGCGCCAGTGGATCGAGCCCATCAGGGCGACGAAGAGAACCGGCAGCGTGCCCTCGCCGATCGCGAAGCCGAGGCTTGCCACCGCGAGCGCCCTGCCCCGCGTCGCGACGAACCAGCGCGCCATGGCGACGGTGGCGACATGGCTCGACATGCCCTGGCCGAAGAAGCGGAGCGCGAAGATGACGAGCGGCAGGAGCCAGACCGTCGGCAGCGCCGCCATGGAGAGGCAGGCGAGCGACAGTCCGGTCAGCACGACCATGGCGAGGACCCGGACGCGGAACACGTCGGTGAGCGCGCCACTCCAGAGCATGACCGCGGCTGAGGCCATGGTGCCAGCGGCGTAGATCGAGCCCCATGTGCCGTGGGACAGCCCGTATTCGCCCCGGATCGCGCCCGCGAAGACCGAGATGAAATAGGTCTGCCCGAAGCTCGACGAGAAGGTCATCAGGAGACCGACCGTCAGGAAGGGGGCATTGTCGCGGAAGAAGGCGAAACGGGTCACGGGCGCCTTCTTCTGCCGGTTGTGGGGAAAAGAAAAGAGGTCAGAGCACGTAGCGGCTCATGTCGGCCGAGCGGGTGAGTTCGCCGAGGTTCTTCTCGACGAACGCGGCATCAACGGTGACCGTCTCGCCGCCCCGGTCGGGCGCGGTGAAGGAGAGTTCCTCGAAGACCCGTTCCATGACAGTGTAGAGCCGCCGCGCGCCAATATTCTCCACCGACTGGTTCACCTCGGCCGCGATCTTGGCGAGCGCGGCGATGCCGTCCTCAGTGAAGCTCACCGTGACGTCTTCGGTGCCCATCAGCGCGGTGTACTGGCGGGTAAGCGCGTTGTCGGTCTCGGTCAGGATCCGAACGAAATCCTCCTCGGTCAAAGCGCGAAGCTCGACACGGATCGGCAGCCGGCCCTGGAGTTCGGGCAGGAGGTCGGAGGGTTTCGCGATGTGGAAGGCTCCGCTCGCGATGAAGAGGATGTGGTCGGTCTTGACCGGCCCGTACTTGGTGGAGACCGTCGTGCCCTCGATCAGCGGCAGGAG
>JBNKWI010000156.1:0-5554 GCA_050299695.1 Paracoccaceae bacterium | reverse complement strand
GATCATCGGCAGCGTGAAGCTCGCCGTCTTGCCGGTGCCGGTCTGTGCGATGCCCAGGACGTCGCGGCCCTCGAGCGCATGCGGTATTGCGCCCGCCTGGATCGGCGTCGGCGTTTCGTATCCGGCCTCTTCGACCGCTTTCAAGACTTTCGGGCTGAGATTCAGGTCTGCGAACTTGGTCATGAATGTCCGTTGGTTACGGACCGTTCTTTGGCCCGTCGGCTGTGAGGCTCGGGCCCGGATGGCCGCTACTTATCCACAAGTCGCCTCAATGATCGCGGTGGCTACTATGTCTGGCGGCCACGGTCAACGAGACTCTCCTGAATCGGCTGTTTTTTCGCAGCTTCTGCAGAGTTCCGGTACCTTATCGGGGACGCGTTTAGAATTTGTTAACAGTTCGTCTGGCGCCTTATGGAAGTGCAAGGCGTGGCGGGATCGGCCGCCATGGGCCCAATATTTGCTGGCTCTGCGGCTCTGGGTTGAGTCGCTGCCGTGCGAAACGCGCATGAAGGGCGTGAGGGCTGATGGATTTCGCGCACAGATTTATCCACAAGGGTACCGGCGCCGATCGGGAAAAGGATTGTTCACGAACCGTGGCACAATCGCGCCAGATCCCGCCGATTGACAGCGATCTCGCGCGCTTCGCCATCATTTCGCCATGATTGAGCGATGAACTGGCCCCGTTCAGTAAGATGTGGAGAAATTTTTTGGAAAACACATTTGGTCATGTCGCGTCTTCCGACCCCGCAGCCCCCTCCGGGGCCTGGGATCAGTTCTTCGCGCAATTCGACGCCTTCTTCCTCCTGTTCTGCACCGCCGGGCTCTTGTTCGTGATCCTCTCGCAATATGTCCGCCATCGCCGCCGCCAAAGGGCGCTTGAAGCGATGCAGGCCCGCTGGGAAGACCAGCGGCGCCGGGGCGTGCCGCGCGACATGCCGCTCGGCTACGAAGCGGGGATCCTCAGCGCCGACTGAGGTTCAGACCATCATCTCCTTGGTCGCCGACAGACTGAGCTCGGGAAAATCCCGCTCGATCCGGTCGATGTCCCACTGGAGCCGCGTCAGGTAGACGACGTCGCCGTCATGGTCCTGCGCGATATGGCCCTTGTTGGCGTTCACGAAGGCGTCGAGCTTGATCTTCGGCCCGGTCACCCACCGGGCCGAAGTGAATTGCGACGGCTCGAACCGCACCGGCAGCCCGTACTCGCCCTCGATCCGGCTCGCCAGCACCTCGAACTGCAACTGACCCACCACGCCCACGATGAAGCCCGAGGCGAGCATCGGCTTGAAGATCTTCGCCGCGCCTTCCTCGGCGAACTGCATCAGCGCCTTCTCAAGGTGCTTGGCCTTCATCGGGTCGCCCGCGCGGACGTTCTGCAGGAGCTCCGGCGCGAAGGAGGGGATGCCGGTCACCCGGATCGCCTCGCCCTCGGTCAGCGTGTCGCCGATCCGGAGCTGCCCGTGGTTCGGGATGCCGATGATGTCGCCCGCCCAGGCCTCCTCGGCCAGTTCCCGGTCGGCGGCGAGGAACAGGACCGGGTTCGAGATCGCCATCGGCTTCTTCGTCCGCACATGGGTCAGCTTCATGCCACGCTCGAAATGCCCCGAAGCCAGCCGCAGAAACGCCACTCGGTCGCGGTGCTTGGGGTCCATGTTGGCCTGCACCTTGAAGACGAAGCCCGCAACCTTGTCCTCCTCCGGCGAAAGCTGCCGCGGTTCGGCCGATTGCGGCTGCGGCTCGGGTCCGAAATCGCCCATCCCGTCCATCAGCTCCTTCACACCGAACGAGTTGATCGCCGAGCCGAACCAGATCGGCGTCAGATGGCCTTCGAGGAACGCCGTGCGGTCGAAAGCGGGCAACAGCTCCCGCGCCATCTCGACCTCTTCGCGGAGCTTCTCCAGAAGCCCCGTCGGCACATGCTCGGCGATCTTCGGATCGTCCAGGCCCTCGATCTTGATCGATTCCGCCACCCGGTTGCGATCCGCCCGGTCCATCAGCTCCAGCCGGTTCCGCAGCATGTCGTAACAGCCGATGAAATCGCGGCCCATGCCGATCGGCCAGCTCGCGGGCGTCACGTCAATCGCCAGGTTCTCCTGGATCTCGTCGATGATCTCGAAGGTCTCGCGCGCCTCGCGGTCCATCTTGTTGCAGAAAGTCAGGATCGGCAGGTCGCGCAACCGGCAGACCTCGAAGAGCTTCTGCGTCTGGCTCTCCACGCCCTTCGCGCCGTCGATCACCATGATCGCGGCGTCCACGGCGGTCAGCGTGCGGTAGGTGTCCTCCGAGAAATCCGAGTGACCCGGGGTGTCCACAAGGTTGAACCGGAACGTCCTGTAATCGAACGACATTGCCGAGGCCGAGACCGAAATGCCCCGGTCCTTCTCCATCTGCATGAAGTCCGACCGCGTGCGCCGCGCCTCGCCCTTGGCCCGCACCTGGCCGGCCATCTGGATCGCGCCGCCATAGAGCAGGAACTTCTCGGTCAGCGTCGTCTTCCCGGCGTCCGGGTGCGAGATGATCGCGAAAGTGCGCCGCCGGGCGATCTCGGCGGGCAGGTCGGGACGGTTCGTGGCGAGCGTATCGGGCATGGGCGGCGATATAGCCGTGCCAACGACCTAGGGGAAGGCCGCCGATTGCTGTTTCCGGCACTTCAAACCCACACCGCCCGCACCCCCGGGCGCCGGCTCAGGAACCGGTTCAGTAGATGAGCCGGGTATGCGCGTTGCCGTCTTGCGAAGCTTCCACGATCGGAATTTCGCTCGACAGCGAGGACCCGCAGCCGGTCACGTTGTAGTTTCCGCCGAGGGAGACATTCGTCGATGCCTCGAAATACACACCTCCGGCGCTTTGCATCGCGCCGCCGGGTGAAAATTGCGGTGCGGCGCCAACCACCCCGTAGACCCCGGTCGCCCCACCGAGAGACATGAAACTCCGCGCGAACAGATAGGCATTGTAGGTGCCCGCGCCACAGTAGGTGTCGGGATCGCCCCAGAGAACCGAGCCCGACGCGTTGAACTGCGATCCCGCGAAGAAGTAGACATTGGTGAAGCTGAGGCTTGCGCCGCCGCCGATCTGGATCATGTCATTGGCAATGATCGCGATGTTGTCGGCATCCACGTTGCCTTCGAAGGTCACACTGCCCGGGGCGACGTAGATCGTGTTCTCCTCGATCTCGACAACACCCGGATTGGACATCTCCCAAGGCTGCAGGCTGCCCGCGGGCTTGAACACGACCCAATTGGCCGTCAGTTCGCGAATAGTCGCGCCGGACATGAAGGAGGGCAGCGTTCCCGTCGTGTAGGTCTGTCCGTCGCGGCCGGAAAGCTCCGTCTGGAGGGTGGTGAACATGGTGTCGAGCTGGGGAATGATCACCGGCTGCAGGCTGCGCCCGATGGCGACCTCCTCGGCGCTCCGGCTCCCGGCGGCAACGGTATTGATGACCACATCGCTCTCGTTCGCGGCGCTCAGATACACGCCCTCTCCGTAGTAGTCGTTGCCGCCGGTGTGTATGCCGGTTTCGCCGTGCAGGCAGACGCCGTTGTTCCAGGTGTTGCCACCGCCGGTGTTCATCGAGGCCGAAGTCATGATCGTGGCGTTCTCGCAGCCCGAGGCGGTGGTCACGGCCAACGCCAAGGACTGCGCCGAGGCGTTCAGGCGGTCGATTCCAGCGAGTTTCAGCAGGTACGTCCCGATCTGGTTGCCTCTGTCGGCATTACGCTGCGCGGTAACGCGGACCGCGTTCGACGGTGTCGCTTCGGGGTCGAACGTGCCCGCATAGTCGTCCCAGATGCCGAAGACGATATCGGTGTCGAGGATCGCATCGCCCTGGGAGGCTGCAAGGTTCATCCCTGCAACCTCGAGCGCGATCCGCGACGCCTCGGCCTGGTCCTCGATATTGGCCGCGGCGGCCAGCGCGGCGGCATCGGCGGCGATCTGCAACTGCTGCTGCAACCTCCAGGCATTGGCGCCGTCGAGCGCGACGCCCGAAACCATCGCCACCACGATGAACCACAATATGTTGCTGACGGTCGCGCCGCCGTCGCTGTGCTTGAAGAGGAAGGTCTTGATCGCATCGAACAGGGTCATCTCATCCGTCCTGTCAGCTATTCGTCTCAATCCACATCGACACTTCGGCAGAGAGGGTGCCCTCTCCGAGGAGGCTGTCCGCGAAGATCGTCACATCCCGGTAAGGCACCCAGACCCGGGCGGTGACGTAGCCGTTGTTGACCGTGACCGCGGAATCGTAGTCGGCGTTCTCCGCATCGAAGCGGGACAGCAGGTCGGTTCGGGCATCGGTCGTCGACTTCTGGCCGAGCGCCACCTGCCGAGTGGCGTCCCGCGCCGCGTCGTAGAGCAGTTGTTGCCGAAGAAAGACGATCGAGACGTCCGAAGTCAGCATCATGAACGCGAACATGAACGGCAGCCAGATGACGTATTCGACCGACACGCTTCCGCATTGCTCGGAGAGGAATGTCTTCACCAGTGACTTCATCGAGGGCGCCCATTTCCGCTGAACATGCCGTATGCGTGCTTGTGAGCATGCGGCGCGTTGGCAGCAGGGCAGAATTCAGATCAAATTGAGAAACTTTTTTCCGACTGAGAACGGCACTTTACGTAATTCGGCGCACTTTCCGCGCTTTCGAAACATTGGTTGTTTCTGTTAACTATGTTCGGCGGGAAGACCCTTGAGGAGAACGGACGAATGGATCTCGGAATCGGTGGCAAATGGGCGCTGGTCTGCGCCTCGTCGAAGGGTCTCGGCCGCGGCTGCGCCGAAGCGCTGGCGGGCGAAGGGGTGAACCTCGTGATGAACGCGCGGGGCGTCGAGGCACTGGAGTCGGCGGCCGACGAGACCCGCGCGGCGCATGGCGTCACCGTCGTGACCGTCACGGGCGACATCACCACCGAGGCGGTCCGGGCCCGGGCCATCGCCGCCGCGCCCCAGATCGACATTCTTGTCACCAATGCCGGCGGCCCGCCGCCGGGGCTCTGGTCGGACTGGAGCCGCGGCGATTTCCTTGCGGCGCTCGACCAGAACATGCTCACCCCCATCGCGCTGATGCAGGCGGTCCTGCCCGGCATGATCGACCGCGGCTGGGGCCGGATCGTCAACATCACTTCGCAATCGGTGAAGGCGCCGATCCCGCAGCTCGGCCTCTCGAACACCGCGCGCACCGGGCTCACCGGCTTCGTCGCAGGCACCGCGCGGCAGGTGGCGGGGAACGGTGTGATCATCAACAACCTCCTGCCGGGTATCCACGCGACCGACCGGGCGGTTGCGCTCGACACGCCCGTCGCGGACCGCGAAGGCATCACGCTCGACGAGGCCCGCGCCCGCCGCGCCGCCACGATCCCCGCCGGCCGCTACGGCACGATCGGGGAGTTCGGCGCGGCCTGCGCCTTCCTCTGCTCCGAGCAGGCGGGCTTCATCGTCGGCCAGAACCTCCTGGTCGACGGCGGCGCGGTGAACGCCACGCTCTGAGTATCCGTCATGCGCAAGAGCGATTTTCGACCCAGAAGCGATCGGCCTTGACGAGCGCATTTCCGGTTTCGA
>JBNKWI010000155.1:0-5580 GCA_050299695.1 Paracoccaceae bacterium | reverse complement strand
TCCCCTCTCCCGGCGGGAGAGGGGATGGGGGAGAGGGCGGCGCCGAATGACCGCCCGGCCCGTCAAACGCTCGCTGACGCTCCGGGGGCACCGCACCTCGGTCTCGCTCGAGGACGAATTCTGGCGCGAGTTCCGCCGTATCGCCCGCGCCGAGGGCAAGGCGATCAACGCGCTCGCCGCCGAGATCGACGCCACGCGCGGCACCGAGGCGGGGCTCGCCTCGGCGATCCGGGTCTATGTCCTCGAGGATCTGCGGCGGCGCGTCGGCGCCTCCGCCGACCGGCCCTAGCTCATCCCGTAGAGCGCCGAGCGGAGCTTGCGCGTCGTCGCGACCTGCTGGCGCTCGCGGCGCGTCATCGGTGTCAGGATCAGGTCGCTCGGATTCAGCGCCGCGTCGAGCAGGCGCTTGAACTCCTCGCGGCTGGCCGCCGGGCGCGTGTCCCCTTCCCCCGTCTCGATCTTCTTTCCGTAAAGCGGTGCCCAGATCGGCACCGCGATGCGCAGGACGGGGCGTGGAGGCACCTCGTCATGCCGGATGGCAGAATGCAACATACCGTTCCCCCCAATGGAGCAGCAGTTCAGGTTCCGACAGGCGTCACTTGTCAAAAAACCGGGTGCGAGTGGTTCGCTGCCGCCATCCCCGAAGGCAACGCACACGCGGTGTGTTTCCGGTTTCGGGTGATTCGCCCGATCCAACAAGTATCGGTTGTGGATCTGTTAACTATTTTTCCCGCGACGTGGCGTCGGTGCCGCGATCCCGCCGGGAAAGCTCAAGAAAAATGCCGTCTTGTGACCGGACCGTTAGGTGCGCGACCGGTACCGGCGCTGCCCGTCTCGCGGGCAGGAGCCGCCAGGCGGCCGTCACATGGGCCAGGAACAGCGCGCCCTCGGCCATGGCGAACCCCGCGCCGGGGCAGACGCGCGGGCCGGCGGAGAACGGCAGGTATGCCTCGCGCGCAGCGCCCTCGCCCGCCCAGCGCGACGGGTCGAACCCGTCCGGGTCGCGCCAGAGCCGCGGGTTGCGGTGCAGATGCCAGGGCGAGATCACCACCTGGCTGCCCCGGGGCACGCGCCTGCCGCGGAACCGCTCGGGCTGCGCGGCTTCCCGCACCATCATCGGCACCGGCGGATAGAGCCGGAGCGTCTCGCGGAACACGTCGCGCGTTCGCGGCAGCGCGGAAAGCCGGGCCTCGGGGTCGGCGAGGAACACGCTCGCTTCCGCCGCCACCTCCTCCTGCGCCCCGGGGTGAGCGGCGAGGAGGTAGAGCGCCCAGGCCAGGGCCGCGGCCGAGGTCTCGTGCCCGGCAAGAAAGAAGATCGCCACCTGGTCCACCATCTCCGCCGCGCCGAAGCCCTCGCCGGTCTCGGGATCGACCGCGGTCATGATCCGCGTGGCGAGATCGTCGGGCGCGGTGCCGCCCGCAATCTCGTCGCGCCGCGCGGCGACCAGCGCGACCAGCGCCGCGCGGATCTCCCCCGCCGCCCGGAGCGCACGGCGCCGGTGCAGCCGCGGCACCCAGCGCGGCAGCGGCAGGAAGGCGCCGAGATTGAGGATCGGCTGGCTCCGCTGATAGGCGCGGAACGCGTCGTAGACCGCGCGCGCGAGGCGATGCTCGATCGGCACCGAGAAGAGCGTGCGGAAGATCACGTCGGCCGTCGCATGCGAGGCCCATGCCTCGATCTCCACCTCGCCCGGGGCGAGCCGCGCCACCGCCGCCTCGGCCGCCGCGCGCATCGCCGGGAGCGTGGCGGCGAGCCGCGCGGTCTCGAAGGCCGGGTCGATGATCCGCCGCTGCCGCGCCCAGGCGGCGCCGTTGGTAACGAAGACCGCGTCGCCGAGGAGCGGCCGGAGCCCCTCGGTCACCCGGTCGGATTTCGGGAAATCGCCGGGCCGGGCCTTCAGCACCTCGGCGACCAGGTCAGGTTCGTTGAGGAGGAAGGAGCGGAAGAACGGCGTGCGGAACTCGGCCATCTTCGCGGCGTAGAGATGCGCGGGCTGGGCCGAGAGGATGTCGCGTCGGAACGCGAGGAAATGCCGCCAGAGCGGCACCCGGCGGCGGCGCGGCACCGGCTTCGGCGGCAGCGTCATGCCGCCATCGAGACATGGCCCGAGGCCGGCACGTCGATCCGGCTGGCCGAGGGCGGCCGCCCGGCGAAGCGCGCGGCCAGCGTCTCGGGCCCGGCGGTGATCCGGAAATAGTCGTAGCGCGACGGGTCGTCGAAGGCGCAGAGATATTGGAAATGCAGCCGGAAATAGCGGTGCTTCAGGGCCTTCAGCCGCTCGGGCGCGAGCGTCTGCGAGAACGCCGCCGAGACGACCAGCGGCCAGAGCTTGCCCGAGGCGGGCGCGACGCCGGTCACCGCCACCGGATCGGTCAGCGCGAAGCAGCAGCCGTCGCCCGGGGCGGAAACGTCGATCCAGGCGAGGCGCGTGTCCTTCGACAGCTCGTGCAGGTCGCGGCGGAGCCGTTTCGCCCCGGGCAGGAAGGAGGTCATCGGGATCGCCTGGCCCAGCGTCAGGAGCGAGAGCGCGGGGCCGCCCTCTGGCAGGTCGTGCGTCCGCAGGAGCTCGGCGACGGCACTCACAGCCAGCGTCGCGCCGGAGGAATGGCCGACGATCAGCACCTCGTCGGACCCGCCTTCGAGCGCCTTGCCGATCCGTTCGGCGAAACCGGTGATCCGCTGCGCGAGCTCCGGCGGATAGGCCCCGTTCTCGCGCACCGAATAGGCGAAATCGTGCATCAGGTAGTGGACGAAGACCCGCCCGTCCCGGCGCCGCGCCCAGACGAGCACCGCCCCGGCCACGGCGAGCCCGACGAGCCAGCCGAGCCAGGCCCAGCTCAGCCCGTCGATCACGAAGGCGGAGAGCCAGCCGAAGACGCCCGCGACGATCCCGCCCGCGATCCGGCCCGCGACGATCGCGGCGAGCGCCTGGAGGAGCAGGCCGATGATCGGATAGAAGGCGGCGAGGAGCGGCGCGCGGCCGAGCCAGGTGAGCCGCCGGAGCGCGCCGGTGGAGACATAGACCCAGATCACAAGCAGCATCTGCAGATAGGTCGCGGGCAGCGTCTGCGCCATGGTCGCCTGCACGATGTCGGCCCAGCCCAGCACCTCGAACCGCGCCCGCGTGCGCCGCCCGTCGATCTCGGCCGCAACCTCCCAGCCATTGCCCTTGCCGGCAGGCCGCATGTCGAGCCGGTAGCCCGCGATCTTCGCCTGTACGGCGCCCTCGGTCCGGTAGAGCTCGCGGTAGCGGCGCGGCGGATGCGGATCGTAGCCCGGGATGTAGAAGACCCGGCGCTTCGAGACATGCGGCTTTCCGTCGGTCATGGACCCGTTCCGTGCTGCCCGCCCCCGGCGCCGACTATGCTCGGGCGGGCGGCCCGGGCGCAAGCCCCTCCGGGCTCAGCCGAATTTCTGCAGGATCGGCAAGTGTTCGTTCAGCCACCAGCTGAAATCGGTGAACTTGCCGGTGAGCATCAGGAGCCCCACGGTCCAGAGCAGCAGCCCCATCGCCTTCTCGATCCGGTCCATGTGGCGCTTCATGAAACCCATGACGCCCACGAGCTGCGGAAACCAGATCGCGACGAGCAGGAAGGGGATGCCGAGACCGATGGCATAGGCGGCGAGGAGCGCGGTGCCGCGCGCGATGCTGGCCTCTGAGGCGGCGATGGTGAGGATCGAGCCCAGGATCGGGCCGATGCAGGGGGTCCAGCCGAAGGCGAAGGCGAGGCCGAGCACATAGGCGCCGAAGGCCGAGCCGCCCCGGTCGCCGGCATCCATCCGCATCTCGCGGTCCATGATGCCGATCCGGAAGACGCCCAGGAAATGCGCGCCGAAGACCATGATGACGAGCCCCGCGAGCGTGACGAAGAGATCCTGGTTCGACAGGAAGAACCGCCCGAAGGCCGAGGCGGTGAAGCCCAGGAACAGGAACACCGTCGAGAGGCCCAGCACGAAGAACAGCGCCGAATGCACGACCCGGCGCCGGCCCGAACCCTCGGCGCCCATCTCGGTCATGGTGATGCCGCCCATATAGGCGAGATAGGGCGGCACGATGGGGAGGACGCAGGGGCTGAGGAACGACAGGAGCCCCGCGAGGAGCGCGATCAGGAGAGCCGGCAGGAGGCTCGCGTCGAGGATTTCCAGTCCGAACATCTTGGGTCCCGTCCCGTACGTGCCCGTCCCTTACAGGGCCCGGGCGCCGAGGTCACGACACAAGCGCTCACAAGCCGGTGGACAAAGTGAAACATCCGTCCTTAGGTCGCGGCCATGGACCACGATCACGATCTCGACGCGCGCGGGCTCCTGTGCCCGCTCCCTGTGCTGAAGGCGGCGAAGCGCTTGCGCGCGCTGGCGCCAGGCGAGGTGCTGCGGCTCGTCACCGACGATCCGGCGGCGGTGGTGGACGTGCCGCATTTCTGCGCCGAGAGCGGCAACGCCTATCTCGGGCTCGAAGACGGCGACGGCGCGCAGGTGCATTACATCAGGAAGGTCTGATCCAGCGGAGCGCGGCCTGCGGCCGCGCGCGCGATCCGTTTGCGCCGCCTCCGGCGTCGCCCGAGGCGAGGGGGCGCTGCCCCCTCGCGCTCCCCCGGGATTTTTCCGACCCAAAGACGAGATCGAGGATCGGTGCCTTTCGGGCGGTCGATGTCTCACCCGAAAGGCTTTTTTGGTGTTGGGCTCAGCGGCCCATCGACCACCAGCCCTTGCGGCGCGGTTTCGCCGGCTGGTCCGGCTCCGCCGCGGCTTCGGCCATTTCCGGAACGCGTTCCGGCTCGGGCTCGGGCTGGGCTTCGGCGACCGGCTCGAGATCCGGTTCCGGCTCGGGCGCGGATTGCGCCTCGGCGACCGGCTCGGATTCGGGCTCGGGGACCGGTTCCGCGGCCGGCGCCGTGTCTTCCGGCGCCACGGGGGCCTCGGCTTCGGCCTCCGCCACCTCCGGCTTCTTCCGGCGGGTGCGGGTGCGTTTCGGCTTGGGCGCCGGTTCCGCCTCGGCCTCCGGGGCTTCGGCCGCCGGGGCCTCCTGCGCCTCGGCGTCGGCGTCGGCGTCGGCGGCTTCCGCCTCTCCCTCGGCCTCGGTCTCGGCAGGCTCGGCCTTCTTGCGCCGCCGGCTCCGGGTCCGCTTCTTCGGCGCCTCGTCCACGGCTTCCGCCTCGGCCTCGACCGGCTCGGCCTCCGGTGCCTCCTCCGCATCGCCCGCATCGGCCATGTCGGCCTGCTCCGCGGACACCGCGTCGTCGCGCGCGTCCTCTCCCCGCGCCTCATCACCGTCCCGGCCGCCGCCGCGGCGGCGCCGGCGCCGGCGCCGGCGCTTGCGGCCACCCGATTGCTGCTCCGCGGCTTCCGCCTCGGGTGCCTCGTCCTCGGCCTCGTCCTCGAGCGCCTCCTCGAAGGGGCGCAGGCTCTGCTCCGCCGAGAGCGCGAACAGCGCAGACAGCGCCGCCGCGCGCACGCCCACGTCGCGGTCCTTGCGCCAGAGCTTCTCGACCTCGCTCCAGGGCCGCGCCTGCAGCCGCCCGGCGAGCCGGCCCGCCCGCGCCTGGCGCTCGAGCGACCACAGGAGCGCGCGCCGCAGCT
>JBNKWI010000154.1:0-5689 GCA_050299695.1 Paracoccaceae bacterium | reverse complement strand
CCGGCCGTGGAGAATTCCGTCTCGGGCAGCGCCTTCCGGCCGCAGGACATCCTGACCTCGCGCAAGGGCCTGACCGTGGAGGTGAACAACACCGACGCCGAGGGCCGCCTCGTGCTTGCTGACGCGCTGGCGCTGGCGACCGAGGAAGAGACCGACCTCGTCGTCTCCATGGCCACGCTCACAGGCGCCGCGCGGGTCGCCGTGGGCCCCGATCTCGCGCCGTTCTACACCGACGACGACCGGCTCGCCGAAACGCTGCTCCGGTCGGGAACCGCCGCCCGCGACCCGCTCTGGCGGATGCCGTTCTGGGAGCCCTACGAGACCCTGATCGAGCCTGGCATCGCCGATCTCGACAACGCGCCCTCGGGCGGCATGGCGGGCTCCGTCACCGCCGCCCTCTTCCTGCGCCGTTTCGCCGCCCCGGCGCGCTACCTGCATTTCGATATCTATGGCTGGAACCCGAAACCCGCGCCCGCCCGTGCCAAGGGCGGTGTGGGGCAGGGCGCCCGGGCACTTCTCGAGGCGCTGCCGGAGATCCTCGGATGACCGACCGCCGCGATACCCCGTTCAACGGCCGCGTGGCGCATGTCTCGCTCAAGGGTCAGGTCGCGACCGAGAGCTTCGTGGAGGGCGAGACGGTGTTCGTCGAGAAGGTCTGGACGGATCTCCTGCGCGAGCCCGGCGGCGCACGCGAACGGCAGCTTCTGAGGGGCGAGGCGTTCCGTGCGCTCGAGCGGGTACGGGACCACGTCTTCGGCTTCGCGGAACGCGACGGATATGTGGGCTGGATAGCTGCATGCGACCTTGGCGAAGGTACTCCGGCGCCGACGCATTGGGTCTCGGCCCGGCAGACTTACGCGAAGGAGTCGCCGGAGCTGAAAGCCACCGAACGTCCGGTGTTCCTGCCTTTCGGCGCGCGCCTCACCGTTCGCAGCGTGGCGCGCGGCTGGGCCCGCACCGCCTGGGCCGGCGAAGAAGAGGGGCGGGTTGACCTGTACGTGCCCGAGAAGCATCTGCGCCCCCTGACGGAGGTCGCGGCCGATCCGGTGGCGATCGCAGCGCTCTTTCGCGGCACCCCCTATCTCTGGGGTGGCAATTCGGCCTTCGGCATCGACTGCTCCGGTCTGATCCAGGCCGCGATGCTCGCCTGCGGCATCCCCTGCCCGGGCGATAGCGACCAGCAGGCCGATGCGCTCGGCGAAGAAATTCCCCTCGACGCGCCGCGCCGCCGGGGCGACATCTATTTCTGGGAAGGCCATGTCGGCATCCTGAGCGCGCCTGACACGCTTCTCCATGCCAACGCGCATCACATGATGGTCGCCGAGGAACCGCTGGAGGAGGTCATTGCCCGGATCGCCGCAGCGGAAGGCAAGGGCGTCGCCTGCCGCCGCAGGGCTACTCCACCGCCCGGATCAGCTTCCTCTCCAGCATCCTGAGCACCGCCCTGAGGTCGTGCCCGCGCTTCAGGATCTGACCGTCCATGCCGATCAGCGCGTACATGCCCTGCCGGTCCCTGAGCTTCGGCCGTTTCTCGATCCGGTAGATCGGATGCTCGGCCGTGCGCCGGAAGATCGAGAACACTGCCACGTCCCTGAGGAACGACATCGCGTAGTCGCGCCACTCGCCGGCCGCGACCATCCGTCCGTAGAGGCCGAGAATGATTCCCAGTTCCGCCCGGTCGAACGCGACCTGATCCGCTTCGCCCTGTGACATTGCTGGGTGGAACTGGATCGTCATATGGGAAGATTGGCTGCAGCCATGCCCGAAATCAAGCCTGCCCTAAAATCGCCGCAATAATTCCGCGCAAAGGCACGATACCTTTCACCGTCCGGCCCCGATCTTGGGTGAAAAGAGGACATAGCGAGAAACACGCTACCCCGGTGTTGCGGATTAACAGCCCCCACCCAGCCTGCGGCACCGGGGACCTAATAGGGAAAGGCCCTTGCCATGTTGGCGAGGGTCTTTCTCTTTTCGGGGAACCGCGCCCGCAATCCGAGGAGGTGCCATGACCCGACACGACCTGCAGATCGCGCTCTGGATTGCCGCGCTCGTGGCGGTTGTCGGGCTCTCGATCGGCTACGTCGCGGGGAAACTCACCCAGCCGGGTGTGTCCCGGGCTGCAGTGCCAGAGGCCGCAGTACAGTTCACCGAGGCCAATGCGCCCGATTTCATGGGCCGGAACGGCAGCACGTTTCCCGGCTACCAGGAGATCTACGTCAACGACTACTACGACCTCCTCGATCCGGAAGCCGAGGCGCGGATCCGGTCCGACCTGATCGAGCTCTACGACCGCGCCGGGATCGAGATGACCGTGCTGACGATCCAGGACATGGCATTCTACGGCTACGAGGGCAGCCTCGAAAGCTTCGCGACCGCGCTCTTCAACGAGTGGGGCATCGGCAACGCGTCGCGGAACGATGGCGTTCTGATCCTGGTTTCGCGGTACGACCGCCGCATGCGGATCGAGCTCGGCTCGGGCTATCCGGCGGCGCGCGACGCGGACATGCAGCGGGTGATCGACGGCTATTTCCTGCCTGCCTTCCGCCGGGATGCCTATCAGGAGGGGATCGAGACCGGCGTCGAGGAGACGATCCGCACCCTCGCCGGCGTCTACCCGGGCAGCTACGACCAGACGATTGTCACCCGCGGCTGGACCTCGATCCTCCGCGCGCTCCGCCGTCTGGGCGACTGGCTGATCGCACTGGCGGCGCTGCCGCTTGCGGGCGGCGCATTCCTCGTCCGCGCCTTCCTCCGCCACCGGCCACGGCCCTGCCCGAATTGCCGGCGGGTGATGCAAAGGGCCGGCGAGGTCGAGGACGACGCGCATCTCGACAGCGGACAGCAGCTGGAGGAACGGCTGCGCTCGGTCGACTACGATGTCTGGCAATGCGGCGGCTGCGGCCATGCCGAGGTCCGGCGCTACCGCAACTGGTTCACCTCCTATTCGGGGTGTCCGCAATGCGGGTACAGGACCATGGAGACCCAGACGGAGGTGCTCGAAGCCGCGACGACCTCGAGCACCGGGCGCCGGCGCTACGACTATCATTGCGAGGGTTGCGACTACCGCAACAGCGAGGTTCGGTTGATTCCGAAGGTGTCCAAGAGCTCCTCAAGCGGCGGTTCGGGCGGGTCGTCCTTCGGCGGCGGCTCTTCCTCGGGCGGTGGCGCCAGCGGGAGCTGGTAGCGGCTGCCCGTTCTTTGGGTTCGGAGATCCCGGGGGAGCGCGAGGGGGCAGCGCCCCCTCGCTCACCGCGACGCCGGAGGCGGCGCAACCGCATTCAGCTCCAGTCGAGCACGACCTTCCCCGAAGACCCGCCGCGCATGGTCTCGAACCCCTCGCGGAAATCGGCTGCGCGGAACCGGTGGGTGATCACCGCCCGCACGTCGAGCCCGTTCTCCAGCATCGCGATCATCTTGTACCAGGTCTCGAAGATCTCGCGACCGTAGACGCCCTTGATGGTGATCGCCTTGAACACGATCCGCGACCAGTCCACCGGCGACTTGCCCGGAGGAATGCCGAGGAGCGCGATGCGGCCGCCCATCACCAGGGCCTCGACCATCTGGTCGAGCGCCACCTGCGCGCCCGACATCTCGAGCCCCACGTCGAAGCCCTGCTTCATCCTGAGGTCGGAGACGACTGCGGCAAGCTCCGTCTCTTTCGGATTCACCGCCACCACGTCCTTCACCACGCGCCGCGCCAGTGCCAGCCTGTCTGGGTTCAGATCGGTGATCACCACATGCCGCGCGCCCACGTGACGCGCGACCGCCGCCGCCATGATCCCGATCGGCCCGGCGCCGGTGACCAGCACGTCCTCGCCCACGAGATCGAAGGAGAGCGCGGTGTGAACGGCGTTGCCGAGCGGATCGAGGATCGCCCCGATCTCGTCGTCGATGGCATCGGGCAGAGGCACCACGTTGAACGCCGGCAAACGCAGATACTCGGCGAAGGCGCCCTGTTCATTCACGCCGATCCCACGCGTTTCCGGATCGAGATGGAACTTGCCGGCGCGGCTCTGGCGCGAATGCTTGCCGATCAGGTGCCCCTCGCCCGAAACCCGCTGGCCGATCTTCAGATCTTCGACGTTCCGGCCCATGTCCACGATTTCGCCCGCGAATTCATGCCCGGTCACCAGGGGCACCGGCACCGTGCGCTGCGCCCAGTCGTCCCAGTTCCAGATATGGATGTCGGTGCCGCAGATCCCTGTCTTGTGGATCCGGATCAGTACGTCGTCGGGGCCGATCTCGGGAACCGCGCGGTGCTCCATCCAGAGCCCGACCTCGGGTTTCGCCTTCACCAGCGCGCGCATCTCGTTCGTCGTCATATCGCGCCGACCTCCCGCCCGGCCTCGGTGAAGGCCTGCAAGGCACGGTCCAGATCGTCCCGCGTGAGCGCGGCATTCATCTGGGTCCGAATCCGGGCCGTGTCCTTCGGAACAACGGGGAAGAAGAACCCGGCGACATAGACGCCGCGCTGGTAGAGTTCCGCCGCCATGCGCTGGGAGAGCTTCGCGGAGCCCAGCATGACCGGCACGATGGGATGCTCGCCCGGCAGGAGGTCGAAGCCCGCATCCTTCAACCCCTGCCGCCAGTATGCCGCGTTCTCGAAGAGCCGCGCGCGGAGGTCGTCACCCGCCTCCACGATCTTCAGGGCCTCGAGCCCAGCGCCGACCACCGCCGGTGGAAGCGAGTTCGAGAAGAGGTAGGGCCGTGAGCGCTGGCGGAGGAGGTCGACCACCTTTTGCGAGGCGGCGGTGTAGCCGCCGATGGCGCCGCCCAGCGCCTTGCCGAGCGTGCCGGTGAGGATATCGACCTTCACACCCGCATGGGCCGGCGTGCCGCGCCCCTCTGGCCCCATGAAGCCCGTCGCGTGACAATCGTCGACCATCACGAGCGCGTCGTAGCGGTCGGCCAGCGCACGGATCTCGCGCAGCTTCGCGAGATAGCCGTCCATCGAGAACACTCCGTCCGTCGCGATCAGGACGAACCGAGCACCGTCGGCGCGGGCCTGTTTCAGAGCGGCTTCGAGCGCGTCCATGTCGGAGTTCGGGTAGCGGTAGCGCTTCGCCTTGCAGAGCCTGATCCCGTCGATGATCGAGGCGTGGTTCAGGGCGTCCGAGACGATGGCGTCTTCTTCGCCCAGGAGCGGCTCGAACAACCCACCATTTGCATCGAAACAGGCGGCATAGAGGATCGCGTTCTCCATTCCGAGGAACCCTGCAAGCGCCTGTTCCAGCTCTCGGTGCAGGTCCTGCGTCCCGCAGATGAAGCGAACCGAGGACATGCCGTAGCCATAGCGCACCAGCGCTTCGCGCCCGGCCTCGATCAGTTCGGCGTCGCCTGACAGCCCTAGGTAGTTGTTGGCACAGAGATTGATCACCTCCGCCCCCGACGCCAGCCCCACGCTCCCTGCCTGCGGCGTCACGATCACCCGCTCGCTCTTGTAGAGGCCGGCCTCACGAAGGCCTGCCAACTCCCCACTCAGATGCTGGATGAATGCCTGCGTCATCTTTGCCTTCCTTTTTCGGTACGGCTTCGGCAGCGCGACCCTTCAACACAAGTCATGGCGGATAATCGTCGAACTGCGGACGATGCGCTAGACGATGCGGGGGGTGCCACGATCTCCGATGACGCCACTGCAGATCAGGTATGCACGGGCTGCATCCAATTTGAGAAACACAAGGCTTGCCAG
>JBNKWI010000153.1:0-5847 GCA_050299695.1 Paracoccaceae bacterium | reverse complement strand
ACGAGGCTGAAGCTCCAGCCCTTCGTCGTCACGCTTTGCGGGCTCCTGATCTACCGCGGTGTCGCGCGGTTCTACACCGCGGACGGCACCGCCGGCTTTTCCTTCGGCGACAGCTTCCCGGTGCTGGAATGGGTGGTTTCGGGCCGCACCGGCGGTGTGCCGCATTCGATCATGGCGTTTGCCGTGGTGGCCGCGGTGGCCTGGTTCACGCTGCACAGGACGGTGTTCGGCCGGCACCTCTTCGCGGTCGGAAAGAACGAGGAGGCCGCACGCTACGCCGGGATCGACAGCGCGCGCGTGATCGTCCTGGCCTATGTGATCTGCCTCGTGCTGACGGCGGTCTCGGCGGTGTTCTTCGCGATGTACACCCGCTCGATCCAGCCGTCGTCGCATGGCAATTTCTACGAGCTCTACGGGATCGCGGCGGCAGTCCTGGGCGGGTTTTCCCTCCGCGGTGGCGAGGGGTCGATCATCGGGGTCGTGCTTGGCGTCGTGCTCCTGCAGGAACTGCAGAACCTCGTGAACCTCCTCGGAATTCCGTCCTCGCTCAATTTCGCCGTGATGGGGAGCGTGATCCTGATCGGCGTGATCGCCGATACGCAGATCGACCAGTACCGTCAGCGGCGACGGCAGGCCCTGGGATTGTCGATGCTGAACGCAGGCGACAACTCGGGGGCGCGTGAGCTCGGGCTTACCGGCGGCAAGCAATGACCGGTTTTGAATAGCGCTATTGGGGGCGCGCGGGAATCGTAGATTGGACCGGTCGCGCCGGATTATTTTCGGCGCGGCAATTCCGATTCTTGCAAAACGCCTATTTTAAAGTTGAGGCCAGCAAGGTTTCGCGCGCCGACGCGAGATGCGCTCGGCATGCCAGTTCTATGAGTTGCGGATTGCGGGTCACGAGAGCATCCATATAGGTCAGATGCTCGCGGATGGCGATCTCGTTTCGCTGCCGTTCGTCTTTCTTGTTCCATTGGTAGTGGTAGTGAAAGATCAGGGCATTTATATCGCTAAACCTGTCAATGAAGCGGTTGGGTGCGGCCGAGTGGATGAACCTGTGAAACTGGCTGTCGAGTTCCGAAAAGTCGTGAAACCGCAGGTCGATTTCGTCGAGAATCGTAAGATGCCGGCGCCGAAGATCGTTCAGGCCGCTCCATGCCGCGGAGGAATCCGGCAGCTTGCTGAAGGCGCGGGCTGACCGGAGCTCGAACATTTCGCGGATCTCGAACAGTTCCAGTGCGAAGGAGCGGGTGAAGCCCTTGAATTCCCAGCCGCCGCGCGTGCGCTGCTCGATCAGGCCAAACCTCTGGAACCTATTGAGAAATTCGCGAATCCCCGTGGTCGCGACGCCGAACTGGCGCGCCAGTTCCAGCTCGTTGATCGTCGTTCCGGGCCGGGTGTCGTCCTTGAGCATCCATTCCATGAACTTTCCCTCGACCTGCTCCGACATCGAAATGGTCTCGGCGCTCGGGAAGCGCTTGATCGCGTGGTCGGTGCATCCCACCCGGCGGTGGCGGCCGTCGCCTGCCACCGCACCCTCGTCCGCCAAATGGTCGATGACTTTTCGAACGGTCGTTCGGCTCACCCCGAAACGGCGGCTCAACGCGGTTTCCGATGGAAATTTCTCCCCTGCGTCCATCGTGTCTATTAAATCGAGGATCTGATTGCAGGCGCGTTTGAAGACCGTATCCGATTTCATCAGAAAAGACCTTCTTCCAGGAGGTTTTTAAACATTAAAAACAAATTGACCGCAAAAAACAACGGTGCTCTTTTTCCATAATAGACATATTTGGGGGATCGGGTGCGTAAAGGTACGTCCGAGGCTGCAGCGATGCGACCGGCAAGGGGAGGGAATTCGCTCGATGGCGTGACGCTCGGGTTGCGCTTGCTGAGCATTGGCCCGATCCTGATCCTTTTCGTATTGATCGGCACAATCGGCCTTATTACGCCGAACTTCCTGAAGCCGATCAACATCGGCAACATCATGGCCCAGACCGCCGTCATTGCGATTGTGGCCATGGGCCAGCAGGTCGTGATCCTGACGCGCGGCATCGACCTTTCGGTCGGGTCGAGCCTGGCCCTTGCCACGGTGGTCGGCGGGCTGGTGTTTCGCCAGGTCGACTCGGCAGCTCTCGTGGTTCTGGCAATGGTCGGAACCGGGATGCTCGTCGGTGCCGTGAACGGCGTGTTCTACGTGTTCGGGCGACTTCCGCACCCCTTCATCATCACGCTTGCGACGCTCAGCATCTGCCGCGGACTCGCGCTCGAAATCGCCCCGGGTCACACCACCATGCGGGGCATGCCCGATGCGATCGAGGCCCTGGGGAACGCGACCTACATGGGCCTCCCCGCGTCGTTTCTGGTGGTTGCCGGCGTGGCCATTCTCGTGCTCGTCATCACCAAATCCATGGTCTGGGGCCGCTGGCTCTACGCCGTCGGGGGCAATCCCGTTGCGGCGCTCGAGATGGGTGTGCCGGTGCGGGGCGTTCTCGTCTCCGCATATGTGCTCGCCGGTTTCTGCGCCGGCATCGGAGCGGTGGTTCTGGCCGGACGCACCGCGGCCAGCTCGCCGCTCTACGGGAACCTCCTTGAACTCGACACCATAGCCGCGGTGATCATCGGTGGCGCAAGCTTCCTCGGCGGACGCGGCCATCTCGGGCATGCCCTGATCGGCGCGGTAATGATCGGGGTGATCCGCAACGCGCTGAACCTCCATGGTGTCGACGTCTATTTCCAGATGATCGCGATCGGCGCGATCATCGTGCTGGCGGTCGAATCCGATGTGCTCCGCAACTCGCTCGAGGCCCGCGCCCGCACGCTCCAGTCGAGGACACCGGAATGAGCGGCGGGGCAGTGACACCGGTTCTCTCGGTGCGGAACGCCAGCAAGCGTTTCGGCGCCATCGAGGCGCTCCGCAACGTCAGCCTCAGTGCCTGGCGCGGCGAGATCCTGGCGCTTCTGGGCGACAACGGCGCGGGCAAGTCGACGCTGATCAAGTGCATCAGCGGCGTTCACATGCTGGACGAGGGCGAGATCCTGATGAACGGGGCGCATGTCGCGCTTGCCTCGCCGGCGGCGGCGCGGGGGGCCGGCATCGAGACGGTCTACCAGGATCTCGCGCTTTTCGACAATCTGAGCCCGGCCCAGAACTTCTATTGCGGCCGCGAGATCGCCGGTCCCGCCTGGCTGCCGCGGCCGCTCCGGTTCCTCAGCAATCGCGCGATGAACCGCGAGGCCGCCATCGTGATCGAGCGCCTCAAGGTTCGGCTGCCGCAGTTCGACACGCCCGTGGCCCGCATGTCGGGGGGGCAGCGTCAGGCGATCGCCGTGGCGCGCGCCACGGTCTTCGCCCGCGACGTAGTGATTCTCGATGAACCGACCGCCGCGCTCGGACTTCGCGAAAGCCGCAAGGTGCTCGACCTGATGCTCCGGCTCAAGTCCGAGGGCAACGCGGTGATCCTGATCACCCACAACATGGAACATGTCATCGAACTCGCCGACCGCGCCGTCGTGCTGCGACAGGGCCGCAAGGTCGGAGAACTGAAACCGGAAGAGGGAAACAAGCAGGATCTCGTCGCCATGATCGTCGGCGCCGAGGAGTGAGCGGGCGAAGAAGACCCGCGACGTACCCGTGTTCAACTGAGGAGGAGGAAGAGATGAGATTGGAAAGGCTATTGTCCGGACTTGCCGTGGCGCTCCTGGCCGCGGCACCGGCATTGGCACAGGATACGGTGAAGATCGGCTTCATCACCAAGTTCCCTGTGCCATTCTTCGGCACCATGGAAGACGCGGCGAAGGCCTATGCCGCATCCCATCCCGGCGTCGAGATCACCTACGGCCAGGGTCAATCGGCGACCGATATCGAGGGACAGATCGCGTTGATCGAGTCCATGGTCGCGAACGGTGTCCAGGGCATCGCCCTGACGCCGGTCGATCCGACCGTTGCCTCGACGCTCGATCGCGCCATCGCGAACGGGGTCAAGATCGTCCTGATGGACAACAACATCCCCGATTGGGAGGGAAGGACCGCGCTCGCCACGACCGACAACTACGCGGCGGGCAAGATCGCGGGCGAGTATCTTGCGACCGTTCTGAGCGATGGCGACACGCTCGGGATTCTCGAAGGCGTGCCGGGGGTTCCGGCGCTCGACGACCGTGTGGACGGGATGCTCGAGGGCCTCGGCGGCGTGAAGGTGGACATCGTCGGCCGTACCGGGACCAACTGCACCGAGGAACTCGGGATCAGCGGTGCGGAAGACTTGCTGACGGCGAACCCCGACCTCAAGGCGATCTACGCGGCGTGCGGTCCCCCGGCGGCCGGCGCCGCCCGCGCGATCCAGAACGCGGGCAAGGGGCCTGACGACATCGTGCTGGTCGGGTTCGATTTCTGCTGCGGCGAGGCAGAGGCGCTGACCGACGGGATCGAGGACGCCACCGTCGCGCAGTTCCCCTCGAAGATGGCGGAGCTCGGGGTCGATGCACTGGTCAGGGCGATCCGTGGCGAAGAGGTCGAGTCGCTGATCGACTCGGGCGCCGCGCTCGTCACCAAGGACAACATGTCGGACTTCCAGTGAGGCGATTTGGGGCCGGCGCATGCTGCCGGCCCCGGATTCGTCCTGCCGGTTTAAATTGGGAACGCTAGCAGTGCAGCATATCAGCGCGCTCGTTTGCTCCGCGCCCGGAAGACTGGGCGTCGAGCAGCGGAGAATCGACGCCCCGGGCGAGGGCGAGGCCCTGGTGCGCCCGCTCCGGATCGGCATCTGCGGAACGGATTACCATATCTTCGAGGGCAAGCATCCCTTCCTGCAATACCCGCGGGTGATGGGGCACGAACTCGCCGTCGAGATCGTCTCCGTGCCCGAAGGCTCGGGGTTCGTCCCCGGCGAGATCTGCGCGGTGAATCCCTATCTCTCCTGCGGCGACTGCCGAACCTGCCGCGCCGGCAAGCCGAACTGCTGCGAACGGATTTCCGTCCTCGGGGTGCACCAGGACGGCGGCATGGCCGAACTGCTTCGTCTTTCGGCGCGCAACCTGTTCAAGACAGGCGGGCTTTCCGCCGATGCCTGCTCCGTCGTGGAGTTCCTGGCGATCGGCGCCCATGCGGTGCGTCGCGGCGCGCCGGCTCCGGGACAGAGCGCGCTCGTCGTCGGCGCCGGACCGATCGGGCTTGGCGTCGCCCTCTTCGCGCGGCTCGCCGGCGCGACCGTGTCGCTCCTCGACCTGGATGCAGAGCGCGCCGAACAGGTTTCGGACATCGTGCAAGTCAGTCCGCTTTCTGGAACTGAAGGCGCCGGCTGGCCCGAGGGCGGCTTCGACCTGGTCTTCGATGCGACCGGCAACAGCGCGTCGATGGAGCAAGGGTTCGACCGCGTGGCGGGCGGTGGCACCTACGTCATGGTCGGGGTGGTCAAGGACGCCATCACCTTCTCCGACCCGGACTTCCACCGGAAGGAAGTCACGCTGATGGGCAGCCGCAATGCAACGAACGAGGATTTCGACCGCGTGGTGGCCGCCATCCGGTCTGGTGCCGTGGAGATGGACCGTATCATCACCCACCGCACCACGCTTCACGGCGCGGTGACGGACCTGCCCGCCTGGGTTTCGGAAAAGCAGGGCCTCATCAAGGCGGTCATCGAACTGCAGTGACGGCCCGGATTGTCGAGTGGCAGAGCGTCGCGTGCGCTTCCCTGATGGTTCGGAAAGGACGCTCCACCTTGCCATTCGCGCATGGTCCGGCGTCTCAAGGACGGGTCCGAGATCGGTCTTTGGAGGTGGAGAACACGGGTGTCGTCTGCTTCACCGCGGGCGCGAGGATCCTGACGCCTCGGGGCGAGGTGCCGGTCGAGA
>JBNKWI010000152.1:0-5849 GCA_050299695.1 Paracoccaceae bacterium | reverse complement strand
CCCGCGCCGGCCGGTAGGCGATCTCGCGCGGGTTCTTGCCGCCCTGGTCGGCCCAGTCGGAAAACGCCCGGATGTCGTCCACGCTCACCGTCCGCCCGTCCTCGAACCGCAGCATGTTCTCCAGAACCACCTTGAGAACCGAGGGCAGCCGGGCAAAACCACCCAGCCCCGCCGCCTCGGCCGCCGGAATCGAATAATACCCGTACCTCTCACCACCCACCTCAAGCACCCGGCGGGTCTGCGCTGTGTCCTGTCCGACAATGATTGGCATCTGGGGGTTCTCCTCATTCCGTTGCAGCAGGGACGCCTTCCGTTTCCTAGCCGGCGTGCGCCTTGCTCAGGTTCTCTTCGACCTTGTCCAGAAATCCGGTGGTGGTGAGCCAGCTCTGGTCCGGTCCCACCAGAAGCGCCAGGTCCTTGGTCATGTAGCCGGACTCGACGGTCGCGATGCAGACCGTTTCCAGCGTCCGGGCGAAGCGGGCGAGCCGGTCGTTGCCGTCGAGCTTGGCGCGGTGCGCCAGCCCGCGCGTCCAGGCGAAGATCGAGGCAATCGAGTTGGTCGAGGTCGCCTCGCCCTTCTGGTGCTGGCGATAGTGTCGGGTGACCGTGCCGTGGGCGGCCTCGGCCTCAACCGTCCGGCCGTCGGGGGTCATCAGCACCGAGGTCATCAGCCCGAGCGAGCCGAAGCCCTGGGCCACCGTATCGGACTGCACGTCGCCGTCGTAGTTCTTGCAGGCCCAGACATAGCCGCCCGACCATTTCAGCGCCGAGGCCACCATGTCGTCGATCAGCCGGTGCTCGTACCAGATGCCGGCATCGGCGAAGCGGTCCTTGAACTCGGCCTCGTAGACCTCGGCGAAGATGTCCTTGAAGCGGCCGTCATAGGCCTTGAGGATGGTGTTCTTGGTAGAGAGGTAGCAGGGCACCCGCCGCAGCAGCGCATAGTTGAACGAGGCGTGGGCGAAGTCGCGGATCGATGCGTCGAGGTTGTACATGGCCATGGCGACACCGGCCGACGGTGCGTCGAACACCTCGCGTTCGATCTCGGCGCCATCCTCGCCGACGAATTTCAGCGTCAGCTTGCCCTTGCCCGGGAACAGGAAGTCGGTGGCGCGGTACTGGTCGCCGTAGGCGTGGCGCCCGACGATGATCGGTTGGGTCCAGCCGGGCACCAGCCGGGGCACGTTCTTCATGATGATCGGTTCACGGAAGATCACCCCGCCGAGGATGTTGCGGATGGTGCCGTTGGGCGAGCGCCACATCTCCTTCAGCCCGAATTCCTCGACCCGGGCCTCGTCGGGGGTAATGGTGGCGCATTTCACCCCGACACCGACCTCCTTGATCTTTTCGGCGGCGTCCACCGTGATCCGGTCGTCGGTGCGGTCGCGCTCCTCGATCGAGAGGTCGTAGTAGAGCAGGTCGATGTCGAGATAAGGCAGGATCAGCTTGGTCTTGATGAAATCCCAGATGATCCGGGTCATCTCGTCGCCGTCGAGCTCGACGACCGGGTTGTCTACCTTGATCTTGGCCATGAAGCCCTCCTTGCGAAATCGGGAGAGGCGGCCCCGCAGGGGCGGCCCGTATCGTTCCTTTTGTTCACCGCCGGGTGGCGCGCCGGCGCGGCCGTCCGCCATGGCCGATCAGTCGACCAGGTCTCCCTCTTCCTCTTCTCTTTGCGCGGCCAGCTTCATCCGGCGCTTGAGCGCGGCACCGAACAGGATCGGCGCAACGAAGCCGAGCAGCGCGACCGCCCAGAGGCCGATGGCCAGCGGCGAGGCGACGAGAGCCAGCCAGTCGCCGTTCGAGATCGAGATCGCGCGGCGAAGGTTCGACTCCATCGCGTTGCCGAGCAGCAGCCCGAGGATGATCGGCACCGTCGGGATGTCGAGCTTGCGGAACACCCAGCCCAGCACGCCGAAGCCGATCATCACCAGCAGATCGAAGCTGGAGCCGGAGATCCCGTAGATGCCCACGAAGGACACCATGGCCACGATCGGCATCAGGATGCGCGGCGGCACCATCAGCACCCGGGTGAACATGCCGACCATCGGAATGTTCATTGCCAGCAGCATGAAGTTGGCGATGAAGAGGGCGGCGATCAGGCCCCAGACGATATCGGGGTTCTGGGTGAACAGAAGCGGGCCGGGCGTGATGTTCAGCGACAGGAGCACGGCCAGCAGCACTGCGGTGGTGCCCGATCCGGGAACGCCCAGCGCCAGCATCGGCACCAGCGCGCCGCCGGCGGCTGCGTTGTTGCCGGCCTCGGGGGCCGCGACGCCGCGCGGATCGCCGGTGCCGAAGGTGCCCTCGCGGTCGACCAGCCGCTTTTCCATCGAGTAGGAGATGAACGAGCCCAGCGAGGCGCCGGCGCCGGGAAGGACCCCCGCGACGAAGCCCAGCACCGAGGTTCTCAGCATCGTCGGGGTGCAGTACTTCAGCAGCGACCAGGATGGCGTAATGCGGCCGATCTCGATCTTCTTCCGCGACGCATCGCTTTCGCCGTGGCGATGCTCCAGGAAGATCAGCACCTCGGACAGGGCGAACATGCCGACCAGGGCGACAAGGAAGTCGATCCCGTCATAGAGGTGGACCTCGCCGAAGGTGAAGCGCGGCACGCCGGTCTGGCCGTCGACGCCGACCATGGCGAGCAGCAGACCGACCGCGGCGGCGAAGGCCGCCTTGGCCTGGTTGGTCGAGGAGATCCCGCCCAGGGTGGCGAAGGCCAGGGTGAAGAGCGCGAAGTACTCCGCCGGGCCGAACAGCAGCGCCACCTTGACGAGCTGCGGCGCGATGAAGACCAGCCCCCAGGTGGCGAGGAACGCGCCCACGAACGAGGCCACGCCGGACAGTGCCAGCGCCTCGCCCGCGCGGCCTTGCTGCGCCATCGGATAGCCGTCGAGACAGGTCATCAGTGCCGGTTCGTCGCCCGGGATGTTGAGCAGGATGGACGAGATCCGGCCCCCGTACATCGCCCCGTAATAGACCGAGGTCAGCAGGATCAGTGCCGCCGTCGGCGGCAGGCCCAACGTGAAGGCGAGCGGGATCAGGATGGCAACGCCGTTCGACGGACCGAGGCCGGGGAGCGCCCCCATGATCGTGCCGAGAAAGCAGCCGATCGCCGCAAGGAACAGGTTCTGCAGGGTGAAAGCGACCACGAAACCGTCGCCCAGAGATGCAAGTGCGTCCATTGTCCGTGTCTCCCGGTTTTCAGAAGCCCAAGGGACCCTGGGCCAGCGACAGGCCAAGGATCAGGCGGAACACGACGTAGATGCCGACCGAGGTCCCGACGCCGACGATAAGCGCCTGCAGCGGCGTCGATCCCAGGCGCCAGGACAGATAGGCCGCGGCGAAGGCGGTGGCGAACACGAAGCCGAGGACCGGCAGCAGTTCCGCGTAGAGAACCATGACGGCAACGGCCATCGCGATTTCGAACAGGCGGGCCGAATCCGGCCAGGCCGGCGAGGGATCGGGCTTGACGAGAAAATACACCGCGCTCGAGCCGAGAACGACCGCGATGATGATCGGGAACACGGCCGGACCGACGATATCCGAGAACGGGCTGATCTCGATCCAGGTGGCCTGCCAGATGAAGAACACGGCAAGCAATACGCCTATACCGCCCAGAATGCGGTCGCTCATCTTTTCCTCCCTCCAAGTGCCCGGTCGTACCGGGCATTCCTGCCAGTTCCGTCTCGCCCCGTTCGGGGCGCAGAAAGGCAGACGGGGCGACACCGGTCGCCCCGTCGAAGGTTTTTATTTGGTGATTTCGTCGGTCAGATCCTTGATCTTCTGTACCGAACCGGCCACGAATTCCTCGAAGTCCGGTCCGCGAAGATCCAGCGGCTCCAGGCCGTTTGCGGCCATGACACCCTTCCACTCGTCCGACTCGTAGAGCGTGCCGATCGAGTTGACCCAGTAGTCATAGGCCTCGTCGGTCATGTCCTTCGGGGCGTAGAAGCCGCGCCAGTTGGCGCCGACCGCGTCGATGCCCTGCTCCTTTGCGGTCGGGAAGTCGGCGAAGTCGCCCGACAGACGCTCCGGCGCCAGGACGGCGACCACCTTGATGTCGCCGGAGTCGACAAAGCCCTTGGCCTCGGAGATGTCGCCCGAGAACGCCTGCACCGAACCGGCCAGCAACTGGGTGACCGCCTCGCCGCCGCCGTCGAAGGCGATGTACTTGACCGCGCGGACGTCTTCGATGCCCGCAGCCTGCGCGGCGATCAGGACCTTCAGATGGTCCCAGCCGCCCACCGCCGAGCCGCCAGCGACCGCCACCGAGGTCGGGTCGCCCTTGATCTGCTCCATCAGCTCGGGAAGCGTGTTGATCGCCGAATCCTTGGAAACCGCGATCACGCCGTAGTCGGCGCCGATCGTGGCCAGCCAGCGGACCTGATCCATGGTGTTGCCGGGATAGGCCCCGGTGGCAAGGCGCGTGGCGGTCGCGGTCGAGGCCGCGACGACCAGATCGTTATCGTCACCGCGCTTGTTGACGACCTCGGCGAAGGCGACACCGCCGCCACCACCGGCCAGGTTCACCACCTGCATGGTCGCCGGGATCAGACCCAGATCCTGCAGGGTCTTGCCCACCTGACGGCAGGTGAAATCCCAGCCGCCGCCGGGATTGGCCGGGGCGATGCATTCCGGCTGCTCGGGCTCGAAGGCCAGCGCCGGCCCGATGGCCAGACCAAGGGCGCCCGCAATGCCGATGACGGCGGCACCGATTGCTGTGTGAGTTCGCATTATGTGTCCTCCTCCTGCACATACGTTGTTTGTTGTTCGCGACTGTCGCGTGATTCCCGGCCTTATAGGGTATGATCCTGTCGCGAAGCTGTCGTGCGGTGATTGGGTCGGCTTACCGGCCAAGTTGCCAACCCGGCTTCGACATGTGTACGGTCGCACCGACTGGCGTTTCGGGGACAGGCTCCCCGCACTCGGCCAAGGGGTGGGACATGCGCATACTCCTCGTGGAGGATGCCCCTGATATCGCGGAGGCGATCGTTGCCGGCTTTAGACGACAGGGCGACGTCGTCGACCATGCCGGGAGTGTAGGTGCCGCCCATGACGTCCTGGCCGAGCGGGACTACGAGGTCGCGATCATCGACATCATGCTGCCCGACGGCGAGGGGACGGAAATCCTCGGCTGCCTCAGGGCGGACCACAAGGCAACGCGCGTCCTGATGCTGACCGTCAAGAGCGCTGTCGAGGATCGCGTGGCGGCACTGGATGGCGGCGCCGACGACTACCTGGTGAAGCCGTTCGATCTGAGAGAGCTGGAGGCGCGCGTGCGCGCCCTCTATCGGCGTCAGGGCGAGCAGCGCGAAAGCACCAGGCAATACGGAAACCTGTCCTGCGACGCATCCGGGAACGTTCTGATTGGCGACACGCCGGTTCACCTGACGCGCCGGGAATTCTCGCTTCTCGAAATCCTGATGGACAGTCGGGGTCGGGTTGTCTCCAAGGAGACGATCTTCGACCAGATGTTCGCTCTCGATGAAGAGCCCGAGAATCTCAACGCCGTGGAGGTCCAGGTCGGCCGCCTGCGCCGAAAGCTTGGCGAGGAAAGCGGCCTGGAGCTCAGGACGCTTCGCGGCCTGGGCTATCAGCTGGTTTCAACCGCGTGACGCAGAGGGGTCAAGCCACAGGTCGCCGCCGGCCGGACGCAAACAGTGTCGGCCGCTTGGGCGTGTTCGGGGGTGTCCCCACCTTCGTTGACACTTTTATGCAATGAAAACATACGCTTGATCTGCCGTCCCCATGGGGACGCCCGCGTGCTGCCGAAATCGGGCCGGGGGCCGGCGAAAACGTCCCCACGAGAAATGGCCAAAAATCAACCCCTTGACCCCCCGTCC
>JBNKWI010000151.1:0-6276 GCA_050299695.1 Paracoccaceae bacterium | reverse complement strand
TTCTCAGCGCGATCACCTTGCGCATCACCTTGGTGTCGTAGCCGCGCCCCTTCGCCTCGGCCATCACTTCCTTCTGCTGCTCGGCGATGTCCTTCTTCTCGGCCTCGAGCCGCTCGTAGCGCTCGATGAACTGCCTGAGTTCGTCCGCCGCGACTCGGTAGGTCTCGGGCTTTTCGTCAACAACGCTCATGTCCGACATCGGGGCCTCGCAGATCGGAAGGGAAGGTCGAGGCGCCTGCCTACCCATGCCGCCGGGCTTCCGCAAGGGCTTGTGCCCGCGCGCGCGGCCCGCTAACCGCTCGGCCCCATGGACGCGCTCATCTGGATCGGTACCGCCTTCACGCTCCTCGGCATCGCCGGGCTCGGGCTCTGCATCCGCGAGGCCGCCCGCGCCAAACGCCAGGAAACCGAGGATGCCGCACTCAAGGCACGGCTCCAGAAGGTCGTCGCCTGGAATCTGGGCGCCCTCGGCGTCTCGGCCATCGGCCTCATGCTCGTGGTGACGGGCGCGATTCTCGGCTGAGCCTCAGCCGTTCACCGCCTCGAACCCCTCGCCCCGGTTCAATAGATCGGTCCAGAGCCCCGCCGGCTGCCAGAGCTCCGGCGCATCGGCCGCGAACCCGTCGAGATCGCGCCTGACCCGCAGGAGCCCCACGAGCTCGGCCGCCATCATCGGCCCGCCCCGGGTCCGGGGATAGCCAAAAACCTGCACCATCAGCACGTCGATATCCGATGGCCGCTGCGCCACGCCGTCCTGCACGAGCTGCGCGCCGCGATTGGCCAGACCGGCGAGCGTGCGGCGCAGGATCTCCTCGTCGGAGGGCGGCGTCGCCCCCCGCGGCAAGCGCCCGAACAGGGCCGCGATCTTCGGATCGGGCGTGGGCGTCTTCGCGCCGTAGCGGTAGAACCCCCGCCCGGCACGGCGCCCGATCCGGCCCGCCTTCATCATGCGCCCGAACACGTCCTCCGCCAGGACGGCGGTCGCGCTTCCCGGGCCGCGCTCGATGGTCCGGAGCATGTCGATCCCGATCGCGTCGGCCAGCATCAGGGGCCCCATGGCGAAGCCGTAGCGGGAGAGGGCCGCGTCGATCCGTTCCACCGCCGCGCCCCGCGCCATCAGGAACAGCGCCGAATCCACGAATGCCGCCGCCATCCGCAGCGCCACGTAGCCGCTGCTGACCGCGCTCGCGACCGGGATCTTGCCCAGGCGCCGCACCAGGTCGAACGCGGTCGCGACCACCGGGTCCGTGGCGGCGGCACCCACCACCACCTCGACCGCCCGCATCCGGTAGGCGGGCGGGAAGAAGTGCAACCCCACCACCTGCCGCGCGCGCCCGGTGGCGGCGGCGAGGGCGTCGAGGTCCAGCGTCGAGGTGGTGCTCGCCAGGATCGCGTCGCGCTTCATCACCGCATCGAGCGTGGCGAAGACCCGGCGCTTGACCGCCGGATCGTCGGGCACCGCCTCGATCACCAGGTCGGCCCCTGCGAGCGTCGCGGGATCGGTGGTGCCGTTCAGAAGGCCGATCCGGCGATCGCGGGTCAGCTCGTCCATCCGCTTGGCCTCGATCTCCTGGTCGTAGAGGTCGATCACCGCCTCGACACTCTCCTCGAGCCGCTCGATATCGTGCTCGATCAGCGTCACGGGATACCCCGCGTCAAGGCAGGCCGCCACCACGCCGCGGCCGATCCGGCCCGCGCCCACCACGCCGATCCGGTCGATCTTGCGCGGTTTCGCGGGGCGCTCCAGGGGCGGCGTCTGGGTCCGCTGCTCGGCGCGCGCCATATGGCGCAACGCGCGCGATTGCGGCGCGGAGAGGCAATCCTCGTAAGCCGCCTTCTCCTTCTCGATGGCCGCCTCGTAGGGCAGGAGCAGGCTCGCCTCCAGGCAGTCGAGCACCGCGCCGCGCGCGTTGGACTTGCCGCCACCAAGGGCCGCCCGGACGCTCTTGACCACTTCGAGGTGGTGGTCGACCGGCTGCAGCCCCGTCTCCAGCGCCCTTGTCGGGCGCGGCGCCAGCCCGTCCGCAAGCCCCTCGCGAATCCAGCCCAGCACGAAATCCGGCAGCGGCCCCTTCGCCACCGCATCGACCAGATGCATCGCCTCGGCGTCGCCGGCAGAAACCATGCGGCCCGAGGTCAGAAGATCCACCGCATGCTCGGCGCCGATCAGCCGTGGCAGCCGCTGCGTACCGCCCGCGCCCGGCGTCAGGCCCAGCCGGACGGCCGGAAACCCGAACGTCGCCCGCCGGTCGGCGATCCGGTAATGCGCCGCCAGCGCCAGCTCCAGACCCGGCCCCGCCACCGGCCCATGCAACGCCGCAATCACCGGTTTCGGGCAGGCCTCGACCCGGTCGGCCAATGCCGCCAATCCCGGCTCGGCGGCCGCATCCTCGGCATCGTCGGGATCCTGCCCCGACGCAAAGCCGCGGCCGCGCGCCGCCAGCACCACGGCACGCACTACGGGATCCTGCGCCACATGTGCCAGCGCGCGCGACAAGGCCGCGCGAACGGCGGCCGAAAGCGCGTTGTTCGGCGGCTGGTCCACCGTCAGAACGGCTACCCCGCCGGTAGTCTGTACCGAGACCGGCTGGTCCATGGTTCCCCAGTCGCGAATCCCCGTATCGGCGCCAGGGGCGACCGGACACGGGGTGTGATCCCCGTCCCGCTTCTATCCGTCCCGCCGCAAATGGCAAGCGGGCGACCGGAGGATCGGGCTCAGGTCAGCGCAGCCCGGCGGAGTCTCCGTGGCCGTCAGCCGCGCCGGGCGCTGCCGCGCGGCCCCCGTTTTCGGCTACCTCCCGCCAGAACGCGCTGTCCGCGCAGAGCGCATGAGCCTGTCTCTCGACACGCGCCAATCGGACCTCGAGCGCCCCAAGTTGCTCCGTCAGGACCAAGGCCCTGTCTTTGAGGTCGTTCCCGTCCATGCGCCCAAATCCTTGCTGACTGTCGTCAGCCGTAAGACGGGCGCGAGGGTACCGCCTTGATCGCGATCAACAGCACGGTGCCATGACGCAGGTTCTCACACGCTAGACGGGCACGTTGTTCCACACATCGTCGGCCTCGGCCGACTCCTCCGCACGGCGGCCTTGCGCCTCCCCGCCAAGGTTCACGATGCGCTCCATGACCGACTCGCGCGGGTAGGCAGACCGTTCGTTCGCGGCCTCACGCCCCGACACCGCCACCACGGATACCCTGGTGCTTCTGTCCACGATGCATTCCTCCCTGAACCATCGGCTCCAATACAGACTTTAGTCTTAGCGCGAATTGCGACAGAGAAGCGACAACCTTTAGGCGATTAACCTAAAATCTTACATAGCTTGGCGGATTTCTGCCCGCATTTTGGGCGCCCTACCCGGACTTCGGGCAAAACTGCTCGTAGAGCACCGTGATCACCGGCTCGACGCGCGGGTCCGACAGGCGGTAGCGCATCATCCGTCCGTCGCGCGTCGCCGAGACCAACCCCTCCTCGCGCAGGCGCGCGAGTTGCTGGCTCACATAGGCCTGGCCAAGACCGAGCGCCATCTCCAACTCGCCCACCGTCCGCTCCGCGCCCACCAGGGAGCACAGGAGCATGAGCCGCGCCGGATTCGACAGCGCCCGAAGGACCGCAGCGGCCTCTTCCGCGGCCGCGGCCATTTCCGACTGCTCGATCTCCGTTTCGATTGCGACAGACATGCGAAGCTCCCCGGCAATTACATATATAGCGATATCAAAATATGTTCAAACGGTCGTCGGCTGGACGGTGCCGCGGGCCGCCCCGTCGGACGCGGTGCCGTTCCAGTGATAGCGCCGCCCGATTTGCCGATGCAACCCACGGCGGCATCCCATCGGGCATCACCGCAATGGAGGCAGCGGAAAAGCCATGCCGGACCCGGCCCCGTCCGGCTTCCGTCGATCGCCGCCGCGCCGGCGGGAGCCGGTCACGCTCCCGGGCACGCGCCCGTCAGAGGCTGAGGAACAGGTACTCGGTAACGCTCCCGGGCAGCGCACGGCACGAGGCATGTTCCGCCCGCTTTCCCGCCTTGCTGCAGAATCGGTCGGCCTCGGCGATCGACAGCGCCGCGGGGGCCGGCCCGCCCAGGGCCCGCTGGATCCTCACACTATCTCCGTTGAACTCGGTGACGGATGGCGGCGCGACACAGCCGGCGGCCAGCAGGCCGAACGCGAGTACCAGCTTACGCACTGATGCCCCCCTCGGTTCCGTTTTCGGACAGTTTCCAGATTTCCGGGCACGCCGCCTATGGGCGGAGGCCGAGCCAGCCGTTGATGCTGGCGACCGCCGCGCCCCGACGCGACGCGGTGTAGGCGCTTTCGAGCGGCAGCGGGCCGTCTTCCGTCAGAAGGACCAGCCGTTCGGTCGGTCCGTCTCCGGAGTTGTCGGTCTGGACCGCGGCCCGGCGCACCGAGGCGAGCGGGACCGCGCGGATCCTGGTGCGGCCGATCCGACGGGATTCCCGGGCCATGAGTCCGGCGGTGCGGTCGAACACGATGACCCGCGACGGGAAGAACGCCCAGGCGGCCGCGAGAAAGGCCAGGCCGGTCGCCGCCATGCCGATCCGCCCGGCGAGGTCGCCCGGGTCGGCGGTCAGCGCGCCCCAGAACAGGAGCGCCGCCGCGCCGCAAACCACGCCGGGAAAGACGCGGGGGGCGTCGGTGATGACGAGCCGTTCGGGCGTGTCGGTCGCGGTCTTCATGCGGCCGCCCGTAGCAGCGGATTGCGGCGGGGGTGAGGCCGCCGCTCCGGCCGTCAGGCCTTGCCCGCGTCCAGCCGCCGCTTGATGAAGGCGGGCGCGGTCTCCTGGTCGCCGGGATAGACGTTGTTCGCCACCGAAAGGTACAGCGTCATACCCTCCTTCCAGCCCCCGAGCGCATCGAAGATCTCGGTCATCGCGGTGGCCGAACCGGTGACCACGCTCGTGTCCTTGCCGGTGCCCGGCGCAATGCAGCCCTCGATATGCGCAACCGCCACGGCATCGTGGATCATCAGCGACCGCACCCCCTTGTCGGCGAAGCGGATCGCCGGGCGCGGGTTGTCGATCTTGGTCACCATCTCGAGGTTGTAGAGGCCCTTCCTTGCGTGGACGTAAGGCTGGCCGCGCTCCATCGTGGGCCAGCTCTTGCCGCCGATGCTGAGCTCCCCGAAGATGGCGCCGGTCGCCTTGCTGATCTCGCCGGTCCGGCGGTGAAAGATCATCAGGAGGGGGACGAAGGGAGGCATGAAATCGGCAAGATTGTTCGACATGGAAATGCTCCTGGGAAAAGGGTCTTTCAAATAATGGCGCGATGATGAGGCCGGGCCGGGCGCGGATCAAGACGGGCGCGATGTGACGTTGCGGCCTCGGGCTGCGGGCGGCCGCCATCCCGGACGGCCCGATCTCCGCTTCCCGCGACAGCCGGCATGTCCGAAAAAACCCATACATAGCGATATTGAAATATGTTCAAACCGGCACTAGCTTGGCGGCACCGCGGCCAGATCCTTCGGGAGCGGTGCCGTTCCGGTGACGACAGCCCCCGACCCTGCCGAGGCAACCGGGGCGGCAACGCGATGGGACCAAAGGAAAAGACATGCCAATCGAATGGATATTCGGCCTCGTCGGGGGCCTGATGATCGGCGCCGCGGCGGCGCTGTTCCTGCTGGCCAATGGCCGCATCATGGGCGCCTCGGGCATCGTCGGCGGCCTCGTCGACGGTTCCGGAAAGGCCAACTGGGCCGAGCGCGCCGCCTTCCTCGCCGGCCTCGTCGCGGCGCCGGGCCTCCTCGCCGCCCTCTTCGGCGGCGACACCCATGCGAGCTCCAACCTCGCCGTCGCCCTTGCCGCCGGCCTCCTTGTCGGCATCGGCACCCGCATCGCCAATGGCTGCACCTCTGGCCACGGCGTCTGCGGCATCTCCCGCCTCTCGCTTCGCGGCATCGTCGCGACGGTGTTCTACATCCTCGCGGGCGGCCTCTCCGTCCTCCTCTTCAAGCATCTCCTGGGGGTGATCTGATGCGCGGTCTCTACGCCTTCCTCTCCGGCGGCCTGTTCGGCGCGGGGCTCTTCGTCTCGGGGATGACCGACACGCGCAAGGTCCAGGGCTGGCTCGACGTGTTCGGCGACTGGGACCCGACGCTGGCCTTCGTCCTCGCCGGCGCGATCCTCGCCGTCGCCCTCCTGTGGCGCGCGGGACTGCGGGCGTACTCGAGCGCGTCCAGTTGAGTGCGGCGTTGGCGAACCCGCCAGCGTTGGCGTAGGCGTGGATGAATAGGTGGGGATCCGGCCGGCGGGAGGTACGCTC
>JBNKWI010000150.1:0-6345 GCA_050299695.1 Paracoccaceae bacterium | reverse complement strand
GGCAGGATCCGGATGTTCTTGGCCTCGTTCACCGGTTTGGTCGGCGCGATCGTGTCGGTGATGACGAGGCTCTTCATCACCGAGTTGGTGACGCGCTCCACAGCCGGGCCGGAAAGCACGCCGTGGGAGATATAGGCATGCACCTCCTTGGCGCCGGCGCCCTTCAGGACCTCGGCCGCCTTGCAGAGCGTCCCGGCCGTGTCGGCGATGTCGTCGACGATGATGCAGGTCTGGCCCTTCACGTCGCCGATCACCGTCATCTCGGCCACTTCGCCGGCCTTCTCGCGGCGCTTGTCGACGATGGCGAGCGCGCAGCCGATCCGCTGCGCCAGCTCCCGCGCCCGGGCCACGCCGCCCACGTCGGGCGAGATGACCGTGAGCTTGCTCGGGTCCCTGAACTGGTCGCGGATATCGAGCGCGAAGATCGGCGAGGCATAGAGGTTGTCCACCGGGATGTCGAAGAAGCCTTGGATCTGGGCGGCGTGTAGGTCCATCGTCAGCACCCGCTCTATCCCCGCCGAAACCATCATGTTGGCGACCATCTTGGCGGTGATCGGCGTCCGCGCCTTGGTGCGGCGGTCCTGCCTTGCGTAGCCGAAATAGGGGATCACCGCGGTGATCCGCGCTGCCGAGGACCGGCGCAGCGCGTCGGTCATGATCAGGAGTTCCATCAGGTTGTCGTTCGCCGGATTCGAGGTCGACTGGATGATGAACATGTCCTCGCCGCGGACATTCTCGTAGACTTCGACGAAGATCTCGGCGTCGTTGAACCGCTCCACGCGGGCCTCGACCAGCCCGACGGTGACGCCCCGATGCATCGACATCCGGCGGGCGATGGCCTGGGCCAATGGCGTGTTGGCATTCCCCGAAATCAGCTTCGGCTCGATATGGTGGGCCATCGGCAGCGGTCCCTCGCTAGGCCGTCTTCATGACGGATTCGTGACTTTGGCACCGCTTAGCACGCGCCCAGGGTCGCGCAAACATCGCAAGGCCCGGAGGACAAAAAATGCCGCATATCGACTACTATTTCACGACGATCTCGCCGTTTACCTATCTCGGCGGCACTCGAGCGGAAGACGTCGCGGCGAGGCATGGCGCCAGCGTGACCTACAAGCCGCTCGATCTCGGCGGCCTTCTCGGGCGGACGGGCGGGTCGGCCCCCAGCGACCGGCACCCGAGCCGGCAGGCCTACCGCCTGCAGGAGCTCCGGCGCCAGGCGGCGAAAGCCGGTCTGCCGATCAATCTGAAGCCCGTGCATTTCCCCACGAACCCGGCCCCCTCCTCCTATGCCTTCATCGCCGCGCAGCAGGCGGGCGGCGGCGATCTGGGCGGGCTGCGCTTCGCGCTCGGGCGGGCCTGCTGGGCCGAAGAGAAGGACATCGCCGAAGAAGCGGTGATCCGGGCCTGCCTGGAGGGCGCAGGGTTCGATCCGGGGCTTGCCGATAGCGGGCTCCTGGCCGGGGCCGAGCAATACGTGCGGAATCTCGAGGAGGCGGTGGAACGCGGTGTGTTCGGCGCGCCGTTCTTCATCACCGACAGTGACGAGCGGTTCTGGGGGCAGGACCGGATCGAGGATCTCGACCTCTACCTGTCGGGCAAGCTCTGATCAGGAAACGAGGTCGAGGAACCGGTCCACTTCCGCCTCGGTGGTCGCCCAGTTGGTGACGAGCCGGACCGGGATCGGGTCTTCCTCGGCGCCGCCGGCGAGCTCTTCCATCGTGAGGTAGTACTGCGCCCCGGCGGTGACCGCGCGGCGATGCGCGGGGCGCGGCAGCTCGACATAGAGCATGTTGGCCTCGACCGGGTGCAGGAGCCGCCCACCGGGCGCTTGGGCCAGCCCGGCGGCCAGCCGCGCCGCCGTGGCGTTCGCCGCCCGCGCGGTGTCGAGCCAGTGGTCGTCCTCGAGATAGGCCGCCATCTGCGCCGAGAGGTAGCGGTGCTTGGAGAAGAGATGCCCCGAGCGCTTGCGCCGCAGCTCCAGCTCGCGGCCCTTCGCCGGGTCGAACAGCACCACCGCCTCGACCCCCATGCAGCCGTTCTTCGTGCCGCCGAAGCTCACCGCGTCGATCCCGGCTTTCCAGGTCATCTCGGCCGGGCTGCAGCCCAGCGCCACCAGCGCATTGGCGAAACGGGCACCGTCCATGTGGACCGGCAGCCCGTGCGCCTTCGCGACCCGGGCGAGATCGGCGAGGGCGGCGCAATCGTAGACAGTGCCGCGCTCGGTCACCTGGGTCAGCGAGACCGCGCCGGGCTGGACATAGTGCAGCCCGCGCTCGAGCCCCTCGGCGATCGCCGCCTCGAGCGCCTCGGGCGAGATCCGGGCGTCCTCCTCGTCGACCAGAACCACCTTGGCGCCGCCCGTGAAGAATTCCGGCGCGCCGCATTCGTCCACGTGGATATGGGCGATGCGGGAGCAGTAGATCGCCTCCCAGGGCTGCGCCATCGTCGCCAGCGCCAGGCTGTTCGCGGCGGTGCCGGTCGCGACCAGAAGCACCTCGGCCTCTGGCGCCTCGAAAATCTCGCGGATCCGGGCGCGCACCCGGTCCATCAGCGCGTCGTCGCCATAGGGCATCGCGTAGCCCTCGTTCGCGCGGGCCAGCGCCTCCATGATCCGGGGATGCACGGGGCCGGTATTGTCGGAGGCGAAATTCATCCCGTGGGCTCCTCGATGATATGGTCTTCCCACTCCTCCTCGTCGACCTCGAACTCGGGCAGGGTCCAGCCCCGGACCGAGACGCCGGCGGCGTGGACGCTCTCCGGATCACCGGTCAGGAGCGGGTGCCAGTCGGGCAGCGGCTCGCCCTCGAAGAGGAGCTTGTAGGCGCAGGTCAGCGGCAGCCAGTAGGCGATGTCCGGGATCGTCTTGGGGGTGAGCACGATGCATTCGGGCACCAGCGTCTTGCGGATCGCGTATTGGCCGCAGCGGCAGCTTTCGCCGTCGAGCAGGCGGCAGGCGATGCGGGTCAGGACGACGATGCCGGTCTCCTCGTCCTCGAGCTTGTTGAGGCAGCATTTGCCGCAGCCGTCGCAGAGCGCTTCCCACTCGTCGGACGTGAGCGATTTCAACGGGATGCGCTCCCAGAAGCGGGGGCGGAGGTCGGGGGTGCCGGTCACGCCAGGATCTCCCGCGCGCGGGCGCTGTCGGCGTCCATCTGGGTGATCAGCGCGTCGAGGCTGCCGAATTTCTCCTCCGGGCGGATATAGCCGACGAGGGCCACCGAGAGGTGCTGGCCGTAGAGGTCGCCCTTGAAGTCGAAGAGGTGCGATTCGAGGTTGGGGGCGTTGTCCGCGCCGAACATCGGGCGGACGCCGAGGGCGGCGACGCCCTTGTACTCGCCGGCATTGGGGCCGGTCAGCACGGTGATGCGGACGGCGTAGACCCCGAGCTTCGGGGTGTGGAGCCCGGCGATGGAGAGGTTCGCGGTGGGGTAGCCCAGGTCGCGGCCGCGCTGGTCGCCGCGGATCACCTCGCCCTCGATCCGGTGGAGATGGCCAAGCATCCGTGCGGCGTCCTCGGGGCGGCCCTCGGTCAGGGCCTGGCGGATGGCAGTGGAGCTGACTTCGATCCCGCCGGTTTCGAGGAGCGGCGCGACGGTGACGCCGAAGCCCATCTCCTCGCCGAAGCGGGCGAGATCGGCGGCGGACCCCGCGCGGTCGCGACCGAAGCGGAAGTCGCGGCCCACCACCACATGGCGCAGGCCGAGCCCGTCGCGGAGAACGGTTTCCGCGAAATCGCGCGGGGTCAGGCGGGACAGGTCGCGATGGAAGGTGAGCTCGTAAAGTCGTTCGATTCCAAGGCGTTCCAGACGGTGCGCCCGGGCCTCGGCATTCATCAGCCGGAACGGCGGCGCCTCGGGGGCGAAGACTTCGCGGGGGTGCGGCTCGAAGGTGACGATGCCGGATGGCGCCCCGATCTCGCGGGCCTCTTCGAGGGCGAGGCCGATCACCGCCTGGTGGCCAAGATGCACGCCGTCGAAATTGCCGATGGCGGCCGACGCGCCCCGGTCTTCGTCTGACACGTATTGATAGTCCCGGACCGTCCGCATGGGTCCCGGATAGCCGGGGGCCCGCGGGGGCGCAAGCTCAGTCGAACTTGGCCGAGGGGGCGAGCACGGTGGCTTCGCCCTTCAGCACCGGCTTGCCGTCGACCTCGCAGATCGTGTCGAGCGTGACGCGGCGCTTGCCGTAGTCGATGGCGGTGACGGTGACGACCGCGCGCACCCGGTCGCCGGGGCGGACCGGGGCGAGGAACCTGAGCGTCTGGCCGAGATAGACGGTGCCGTGGCCGGGGAGCTGCTCGCCGATCACCGCAGAGATCAGCCCGGCGGTCAGCATGCCGTGGGCGATGCGGCCCTCGAAGATCGTGTCCTGCGCGTAGGAATCGTCGAGATGCACCGGGTTCCGGTCGGTTGAGACCTCGGCGAAAAGCTCGATATCCCGGTCGGTTACGACCTTTGACAGCTCGCGCGACATGCCGATTTCGAGGTCTTCGATGACGATAGTTCCGCGCGGCATGTTGTCCAGCATTTCAGATCCGTCCAGCAATTTTCGAAGCATTGAAGTCTTCGAGTTGAAACTTAATTACTTTGCGGGTGCAGAAATGCAAGCGGTTTCGGGTCAGCGTAGCTGCCCTATCGAGTAGACCGGATCGAACCCTTCCCGGTCGAGATATTCCGCGAGGGCAACGTCCTCGGGGTCGCTCACGGTTTTCGTTTCGGCGGCGGCGAGCCCGCCTGTGACAAAAAGCGCGTCGATATCCTCGCCCATGGCGCCCTTCACGTCGGTCAGGATGCCGTCGCCAATGGCAAGAATTCGTGAATCGGCCGTTTCGCGGCCGATTTCGGCCAGCCGGCGCCGCGCGAGGTCGTAGACCGGGGGGTGCGGTTTGCCGAAATACAGGCTTTCTCCGCCCATTTCCGTGTAGAGCCGGGCCAGGGCGCCGGCGCACCATTCGCGGGTTTCGCCGCGGTCGACGACGATGTCGGGATTGGCGCAGAGGAGCTTGAGGCCCTTCTGCTTGGCGTAGAGGAAGTCGGGGCGGTTCACCGACGGGTCGGCAAGGGCGTCGAACGGGCCGGTGCAGACGATGCCCTCGGCGTCCTTGAGGTCTACCCGTTTGATTTCCGGGCAGTTTTCGATGAGGTGCAGCGGCTCGAAAAAGGTCAGGTCGAAGGGCTGGCCGATGAAATAGACCTGGGAGCCGACGGCGCCCTGGAACATGGCGAGCCGCGCGCTGTCGCCGGAGGTGGCGATGGTGTCCCAGGAATCCTGAGGAACATCAAGGGCCTGGAGCTGCTTGGCCACTTCGTGCCGGGAGCGGGGCGCGTTGGTCAAAAGGACGACGGCGCCGCCTTGGGCCCGGAACGTGCGCAGGGCGTCGACGGCTTCGGGGAAGGCCTTGATGCCATTGTGCAAACACCCCCAAAGATCGCAGAAGACGGCATCGTAGCCCGCGGAGATTTCGGCGAGCGAATGGACGATCTGGGTCATGCGAGGGGCCTCCGGAACCGGCAAAAACGGCCGGCACAACTTGTACACAGCTCGTACACAACCCGTACACCGCCGGAACGGAAAGTGCGACCTTCGAGGGCGCGCGGGCGCAGTGCGGCCCCGGCTCCGGACGCGCACAACCCGTACACAACCTGTACACAACCCGTACACCGGCGATGCGGCATCCGGGCCGTGACGCGGGTTTCAGAAGGTCCGGCGCGCGCGGGCGGCGACGAGGGCGGCCAGGCTGCCGAGGAGCAGGAGGGCGCTCGCGGGGAGCGGAACCGGCGCGGGCTGCGGGCCGGGGCCGCCGACCATCTCGATGTCGAAATCGCGGATCCAGACATTGCGGATGTCGTTCCGCCCGCCGGCGATATCGGTGAAGAAGGTGAACTCGCCGAGCCCGTCCACATGGCAGGAGGAGAGCCCGCATTCCTCGAGCCCCTGGACGAGCTCGGGCGGGGCGCCGAGTTCGGCGAAAGTCTCGAGCGCGGCGAGCTGCTCGGCGAGGAGATCGGGCCAGTAGCCCGGGAAGACGCGCAGGGTCAGCGAGGTGAGATCGGTGAAGGCGGCGAGGGTGTCGGGATCGAACACCACGTCGATCCCGTCGAACAGCGCGGGATAGCTGTAGAGGTCGTCATCGCCGCGCCAGTTCGCCGCGGTCTTGGTTGTGCCGGTGCCGGTGACCTGGGTGCCGTCGGCCTTGATGCCGACGAGTTCGAGCGAGGGGCCGAGGAGCGGCAGGAGCGCCGCAACGGTGTCGGAGATTGCGCTGCCCACTTCGGGGTTGAGCTGGCCATAGGCGGCGTAGCCCTCGTAGGTTGTGCCGGTGCCGATCCGGGAGAGGTTGAACCG
>JBNKWI010000149.1:0-6449 GCA_050299695.1 Paracoccaceae bacterium | reverse complement strand
CGAGACGGGCGCGCTGGTCGAACGCGTCATCATCAAGGACGGCCGCGCGACCGGCATCGCCTATCACCGGGGCGGCGAGAGCCGGACCGCGCTCGCCCGCGCCGAGGTGATCCTCGCGGCCGGCGCGATCAATTCTCCGCACATCCTGATGCTGTCGGGCGTCGGACCGGGTGCGCATCTCGCCGAACGCGGCATCCCCGTCCTTGCCGACCGGCCCGGGGTGGGCGCGAACCTGCAAGACCACCTGGAGCTCTACGTTCAGGTCGCGGCGACGCAGCCGGTCAGCCTCTACAAGTACTGGAACCTTCTCGGAAAGGCCTATGTCGGCGCGCTCTGGCTCCTGACGGGCCGGGGCCCGGGCGGATCGAACCAGTTCGAGACCGGCGGTTTCATCCGCAGCGCGGCAGGGGTCGAGTATCCCGACATCCAGTTCCACTTCCTGCCCATCGCAGTCCGCTATGACGGGCGCGCGGTGGCCGAGGGGCACGGCTTCCAGGCCCATGTCGGCCCGATGCTGAGCCCGTCGCGGGGATCGGTCTCGCTGCGGTCGGCCAACCCGGCCGACGCGCCGGTGATCCGCTTCAACTACATGTCCCACGAAAAGGACTGGGTGGATTTCCGCGCCGCGATCCGTCTCGTGCGGGAGATCCTCGATCAGGACGCGTTCAAGCCCTTCAGGGGGCGGGAAATCCAGCCGGGCGCGGAGGTGCAGAGCGACGAGGCGCTCGACGCCGTGGTGCGCGATCACGCCGAAAGTGCCTACCACCCCTGCGGCACGGCGAAGATGGGCGCGGCGGGCGACCCGATGGCGGTGGTCGATCCGGAATGCCGGGTGATCGGCGTCGAGGGGCTCCGGGTGGCCGACAGCTCGATCTTTCCAAGGATCACCAACGGCAACCTGAACGCGCCGTCGATCATGGTGGGCGAGAAGGCGGCGGATCACATCCTCGGGCGAAACCCGCTCGTACCCGCGAACGACGTGCCTTGGGAACACCCGGACTGGCGCACCGCGCAGCGATGAGGCGTGCCCCGGCTGCCGCAGGACGCCGCCGGGTCGCACGCGCCGGGTCGACAAGCCCCGATCCGGGCGCTACGTCCTGCAGCGAGGCAGAAAACGGGCAGGGAACGAGATCGTTGAAACGGTTTGTCGCACTCATTTCGTTCGCCGCGCTGATGGTGCTGGGCGCATGCGCGGCGCCCCCGCAGGGCGGCCCGGGTCACTACGAGCCCGACCAGGTGCTGGCGCTCCAGGACGCCATCCAGGCGCTCGGGCCGGATGTGGACCCCGAGGAAGCCGCCCGGGCGGCGTGGATCGCCTACCAGTATACCCGCCAGCTGGCGGAGGAATACGAGATCGAGGATCCGCCGCTGATCCACAACATGAAGGTCAACTCGGGCAAAAAGCCGCGCGGCCTCTGCTGGCACTGGGCCGAGGATATCGAGAACCGGCTCAACGCGGAGCATTTCGAGACGCTCGAGATGCACCGGGCCATTGCGAATGCCTCGAACCCGTTCCTGATCGACCACTCCACCGCGATCATCAGCGCCAAGGGCGACGACATGTTCCACGGCATTGTGCTCGACCCCTGGCGCAAGGGCGGGATCCTGACCTGGAACAAGACGCTCGAGGATCCGCGCTACACCTGGGTGCCGCAGGAAATCGTCCACGAGAAGCGGCGGCGCGACATGGCCTTCAAGGCGGCCCGCGCCGCGCGCTGATAGGCTTTCAGGACGGCCTCGCCGTCAGGCCGGCTCGGTTTCCACGGCCAGGACCGCGGCCAGCCGGCCGAGTTCGTCCGAACATTTCGCCGCCCCGCCATTGCCGCCCGAAGCGACGGTGAGCCCCGGCGCGATGCGTTCGATCTCCGGCAGGCCGGAGCGCGTCCAGGTCGTGACGCAGGGCGCCATCCGCACGCTTTCGAAGGCCAGGCCCGGGATCAGGTCGGCCAGCTGTGCGGTCAGGAAATCCCGCACCCGGGACGACCCGCCGCTGCGGAACCAGGCGTTGATCTCGGCCGAACGCGTCAGTTCGTCATCCACCGGATCGCCGCCGATCTTCAGCCAGAGCCTTCCGTCGGGATAGCGGATCGGCGGCAGGACATAGGCGCCGTTCGGCGTTTCGTAGACCAGCGACGGCATCCGTGCGAGGCGCTCCGCCTCCGCCGGTCCGATCTCGTGGAGCGCCACGGTCCGGGGCCGGACGGTGAAGGTCTTCGCCCGGCCAAGGAGCATGTCGGTCCAGCCCCCGGCGGCGACGATCACCTCGTCAGCCTCGACCGTGCCGAGCCGGGTCTCGACACGCCCCGGGGCCACGCGGTCGGCCTCGACAGGGACGAGGCGCGCTCCGAGGCGCCGGGCCGCGCGGATCTGGGCAGCGACGAGCCGGCGCGGGCTGATATGGCCGGCGCGCGCGGGCTCGTGCGCGCCGATATAGCCGTCAGGGAAGCGGAAGAACGGAAAGCGGCGCTCGAACCCGTCCGCGTCGAGCCAGTCGAAGGTGACGTCGAGCCCGTCGCGGGCATGGTCCACCTCGGCCATGTAGTCGCGCCCCGCCGCGATCAGTGCACCGGATTCGGTGAAGAACGAGACGCCGCTCTCGGCCTCGATCTCACCATAGCGCCCGATCGACGCGGCGGCGACCTTCGCGAAAAAGGGCCGGCGGTCGTTGATCCGGGTGATGCGCCCCTCGTCGTAATGGCTCGAGAACACACCGTCATGCGCCGCCCAATCGCCCTCGGGTTCGTCCGGTCCGATCAACGTGACAACATGGCCGGCTTTCGCCAGGTGACGCGCGGCGGCAGACCCGATCATGCCGGTTCCGACGACGGCGACCCTCATGCGGCGCGGCCCAGGCCTGGGAGGCAGTATGTGGCTGGCATATCCGACGACTCGGGCCCTACATCACCGCGCCGATCTGCCAGGGAACGAACTCGTAGTCCCCAAGCCCCTGGGCCTCGGATTTCGTGACCTCGCCCGAAGCGACCCGGAGGAAAAGCTCATAGATCTCGCGGCCCTTCTCCTCGACGCTCGCGCTACCTGTCAGGATTTCTCCCGCGTTCACGTCCATGTCCTCGGTCATGCGCGCGTACATCTCGGAATTGGTCGCGACCTTGATCGTGGGTGCGGGTTTCGACCCGAAGGCGGAGCCGCGGCCGGTGGTGAAGCAGACGAGGTTGCAGCCCGAGGCGATCTGGCCGGTTACCGAGGCCGGATCGTAGCCGGGGCTGTCCATGAAGGTTAAGCCCTTCGCGCGGATCTCCTCGGCGTATTTGTAGACCCCGGTGAGCGGGCTCGTGCCCCCCTTGGCGGCGGCACCGAGGGATTTCTCGAGGATCGTCGTCAGCCCGCCCTTCTTGTTGCCGGGCGAGGGGTTGTTGTCCATCGAGCCCTTGTTGCGGGCGGTGTAGTCCTCCCACCAGCGGATCAGGCCCACCAGCCGCTCGCCCACCTGCGCGTCGACCGCGCGACGGGTCAGAAGATGCTCGGCGCCGTAGATCTCGGGTGTTTCCGCGAGGACCCCGGTGCCGCCTTGGGCAACGAGCAGGTCGCAGGCATGGCCGAGTGCGGGGTTCGCGGTGATCCCCGACCAGGCGTCCGAGCCGCCGCATTGCAGCGCCACCGTGAGCTCCGAGGCCGGGCAGGGGGTGCGGCTGGCCGCATTGGCCAGCGGCAGCATCGCGCGAACCTTCTCGATCCCCGCCTCGATGGTCCGGCGCAGGCCCGCGACACCCTGGATATTCATCACCTGGAACAGCGGTCCCTGCTTCAGCCCGTAGGCCTCGAGCAGCCAGTCGATCTGGTTCACCTCGCAGCCGAGACCCACCATGAGGACCCCGGCGTGGTTCGGATGCCGCGCATAGCCCCACATCACCCGCTGCAGCGCCTCGAACCCGTCGCCGTCGCCGCCCATGCCGCAGCCGGTGCCGTGGACGAAGGCGCAGACCCCGTCGACATTCGGGTAGGCGGCCAGCTCCTCGGGCCCGAACGCATCGGCGATCCGCCGTGCCGCGGTGGCCGAGCAATTCACCGAGGTGACGATGGCGATGTAGTTGCGGGTGCCGACCTTGCCGGTGTCGCGCCGGTAGCCCATGAACATGTCCGGCGCCGCCGCCGGGGTCACCGGGCGCAGGTCGGTCGCGTACTGGTAGTCGGCCTCGGTGTTCCGGAACGCGACGTTGTGGGTATGCACATGCGCCCCCGGCGCGATGTCACAGGCGGCATAGCCGATCACCTGCGCGTATTTCCGGACCGGCGAACCGGCCGGGATCCGCCGGGTGGCGAGCTTGTGCCCGGACGGGATCGGCTCGGACACGACAACGCTCGCCACGTCGCTGCCGGGCGCGAGCGGGCGGATTGCCGTAACCACATTGTCCGAGGAGTCCAGACGGACTGTGTCGGCCATTCCTGAACCTCATGCGTGGATCGCCTGCCGGCCCCGTCGGTGAGTGACGAGTGCGTGGGTATCCGCGGAACGATCTCCACCATAATTCACTGCTTGGCGACCCGCATCCACCCCTGATTGTGGACCGGGTGAGGTTTTTTCTGAATATTGTCCGCCGATCAGGTGGAGCGGAGCAGGACTTTCGAGGAATCCAGCGCCGCGGCGATCTCCTGGAAGGCTGCCATCCGCGTGCGGGAATTCTCCGCCGAGCGCAGAAGCACCGTCTGGGTCTCCTCGATCACCCTGGCGGCCGCGGCACTTGCCTCGGCAACCCGGTCGGGCGCCACCTCCCGCAGGGGTGCGGTGGGACGTGGCGTGCCGCCATCGGGCGTCTTCACCGCATAGCGCTTGCGGTCTGTTCCGGCATCGTTCGCCCTGGAAATGTCGGCCAGCTCGCGCGCGCCCTGCTCGAGCGCCTGCCGTACCACCGCATAATCGCCGCCGCGCGGCAGTCCGCGGGCAACCGTCCGCATCCGGTCGGCCACGCAGTCGATCCGGACGTTGGTGGGCAGGTAGCTGCAGAATTCCCCGGTATCCTCGAGCGCCTTGGAGATCTCCCTGGTGACTTCGGGGGTTGGCTTCGGGCCCACCGGCGGCTCGTTGTGGCATTTCGCCGGAATCGGCGCCGGGATCGCATCGGCGTCGGGCACGATCCCGAAGGCGAAATTGTCATAGGGCAGCGGGCCATCGGGAAGAAGGAAGGCGCTGCTTTCACTGCCGCTGGAGGTGCTGCTTCCGCCCCCGTCACCGCAGTCGGACGCCAGGTCGAGACTGCCGAGACCGGACGACAGATGCGGAAAGTCGATCCGGCTGAATGGCGCTGTGGCCGAGGCCGGGCTGGAGGCCAGCGCCGAGGCCGCGGCGACGCACAGGGTTTGGGCAATCTGCTTTCCGAACATGGGGGTTCTCCTAAATCGGGTAGGGGCGGAACAATCAGTCTTCGAGGCCGTAAGCCTGGCGCAGCCCTCGCTGGGTGCCCTGGCCGAAATCGCCGTCGATCGCGCCGGCGTAGAACGAATTCTCCTGCAGGATCCGCTGCAGTTCGCGGCGGGTGGCGGGGGTGAACATCGCCGGACGGTCCGAGAGGATCTGGAGCACGTCGCGGCTGCCGGTGCGGAGCGCCTGGTAGAGATACTGCGCCGCATCCTCCGGGCCCTTGCTCTCGATCAGACCGTCGTCGATCAGCGCGGCGAAATTGTACATCGCCTGGGGATGCCGCAGGTCGGCCGCCAGCTCGAACAGCCGCAGCGCGGCCTTCTTGTCGGCCCGAAGGCCAAGCGCGCCCTGATAGGTCAGGAACCCGAGGTCGTTGATCGCGTCGGGGAAGTTCTGGCTCGCCGATTGCCGGTAGAGCTCCAGAGCGCGGGCCGGATCGGCCTCGACGCCGATGCCCTGCTCGTAGAGCTTCGCCAGCTCGTACTGCGCCTCCGCCGAGCCTTCTTCGGCAGCCCGGGTCAGGAGCGAGATCGCCTCGTCCGGCTCGAACGCGTCGCTGTCGGGGTTGAGGTGGATATAGGCTAGCCCGAGGAGCGAGCGGGTGTCGCCCGTCTCGGCCAGGGCGGCGAGCTGCTTGGTCTGGTCGGCCTTGAGGGCCGCCCAGGCCACGCGCGGATCGGCGCTGGCGATCTGGACGCCCTCGTCGGACGTGCCGGCCAGGTAGAAGGGGATCCCGGTCAGCGACCCGTAGGTATGGGGCTCCTGGAGGTTGCCGGTCTTGGACAGCACCGCGTCACGGATCTGCCGGAACATCAGGCTGATCTCGAGATCCTTCTTCGGCAGGTAGTCGATCAGCGCCTGGGCGAAGGGCGAATGGCCCCCGGTCCCGTCGAACGCGACCTGGCCGTCCTTCGCCGCATAAGCCACGAGCGTGCCCCGGTCCGGATTCGCGGGTGCGAGCCCGCCGCCGCCGGCGCTGCGCGTGCCGGCCGAACTTCCTTCCGTCGCCGGCGTGCTGGTGTCGATCACGTCGCCGAAAGGGTTGTTGCGGCAGGAATCGAGGATGACGATC
>JBNKWI010000148.1:0-6513 GCA_050299695.1 Paracoccaceae bacterium | reverse complement strand
CGAGATCGCCTGGCTGCGCTCGGGCGCGGGTTTCTCGGCCGGTTCCGGCTCGCGCGGCTCGGCGCCGTGGTGATGGCACCGGCGGCCTCGCCCGAGACGAAGCTGCAATTCCTGGCGCATTCCTGTGCGGCCTCGAGCGGCGGGGTGAACTGCGCCGTTCCGCCGAATTCGAGGATCTGGACCGGGCGCGCGCGTCCCCAATGGGCCTTGAGGAGGCCATTCACGATCAGGCCGGGGCCGATCAGGTAGCTGAGGAAGATGAAGCTCCAGACCCTTGTCGCGATGCGCGGCGCGGTGCGGCGGAGCGGCTGGAGCAGCGTCAGCGCGAGGGAAAGGAGCGCGGTGGCGATGGCGACGTCCCAGAGCGTCTGGCGCAGGAGTTCGAGCCAGGGTGCGCCCTGGGCGGTGAAGTGGCCGGCGTCGAAGAAGAAGGCGGAGACGGCGATGTCGATGCCGGGCGCCGCGCCGAACAGGAGGGCGGCGGCGACGAAGGCGAGCGCCACGGCGGTGAGCGTGGCGTGGGCGGCGGCGCGGGTCATGAGGCGGGCCCGGCGAGGAGGCAGGCGGCGGCGACCCGGGAGACGTGGAAGGTGCGGCCGCGATGGGCGCCTTCCGCCGGGGTGAGGTCGCCGAGACTTTCGGCCGCGCCGTCCGGGCAGTCCGGCGCGGTGCCGGTATGGACGAGGAGGACCGGCGCGGCGGGATCGGCGAGCGCGAAGCTCTGCTCGTAATAGCTGCGCGGGTGGCCGTTCTCGGGCGGCAGCGCACGGATCGTCAGGTCATCGTCGCGGAGCGTGTAGAAGAGATCGGCCAGCACCGCCCGGTCCGAGGCGACTATCGTGCCGAGCTGCGCCGCCTGCGCCGCCGCCGCGATCTCGCGGCTGAGCGCGGCCCGGCCGAGATAGCGTTCGGCCGCGAGACGCCCGTTCGGCAGATGCACCGCGTTCGGGAACATGTAGAGCAGGGGCAGCACCGCCGCGATCGCCAGATGGAGCCCTAGGCTCGCCCATTTCAGCCGGGGAAAGTCGCGCACCAGGATCGCCGCCACAAGGACGCTGCCGGCGACATAGGCGGTCACCGCCCAGTTCGCGAAGGCGTGCGAGCGGATCGCCTGAACCGTCATCAGCGCGACCACCGGCAGGCTCAGGAGCAGGAGCCAGGCGGTGAGCGGCGCCGCCCGGCCCCGGACGACGCGCCAGAGCGCGAGGAGGAGGAGCCCGAAGAGGATCGGACCGAACACGCCGAACTGGCTTGCCACGAACTCGGCCCCGCGCATCGGATCGAGGCTCGAGGTGCCGATCCCGGCGTTCTCCACCGCCACATGCCGGACCGTGGTGCCACCGTTCCGCCAGTTCCAGATCAGGTTCGGCGCGGCAACGACGAGCGTCGCGATTGCGGCGATCCCGGCATCGCGCCAGGCGATCCGCGCGCGCGGCAGGACCAGCGCCGCGAGCGCCGCCATCAGCGGCAGGTAGAGCATCGCGTATTTCGACAGGAACCCGAGCCCCGTCGCCACGCCCAAGGCCAGCGCCCAGCCCGCCGAGCGCCGCTCGGTCAGATGCACATAGGCGAGAAATGCCGCCGCGAAGAAGGGCAGCATCACCGAGTCGGTGGAAAAGAGCCAGGAGCCCAGCGTCGCGAAGGGTGTCGTGACATAGAGGATCGCCGCCCAGGCCCCGACCCGGGCATCGAAGAGCCGCGCGGCGGCGAGCCCCGTCAGCACCGCCGTCAAGGCGTGCAGCAACGCCCCCGGCATCCGCACCCAGAACGGCGCGTCGGAGCCCGCGAGCCCGGTCACCGCCCGGCCGAGCCAGGCGATCATCGGCGGCTTGGAATAATAGCCCCAGTCCGGATTCTGGCCCCAGAGCCAGTACTGCGCCTCGTCGACGAAAAGATCGGTCCCGTCATGGGCGAGCGTCAGGAGCCGCCAGAGCGTGACCCCCGCCACCACCGCGACCGCGAGAGCGACGTCAGGCGCCGGTCGAGAGCCGGCGCTCGCCATGGATGAGCCAGAGGTTGCGCGCATAGACGACGACACCGAAGACCTGCCCCAGGATGATCACCGGCTCGCCCCGGTAGACGCCGTAGAACAGCAGAAGCACGCCGCCCGCCAGCGAAAACCACCAGAACGCGACCGGAATCACCGAGCGGCGTTCACGCTCGGATGTGATCCACTGGATCAGGAACCTCGCCGAGAACATCAGCTGCGCCGTCAGCCCGATCGCCATCCAGATCATGTCCAGCGTGCTGTGCACCCCGAACCACAGAAGAATCTTGTCCACCATCGGGCCATCCGATCTCGTCTTGCCGAACGCCCTTGGACCGGCGGATCAGCCACATGACCCCGAAGAGGTCGGTGATCCCCACGAGCGCGCGCTGGAGGTTGGTATAGTTGGAGCGGCCCGCATGCCGCTCGGCATGGGAGACGTCCAGGAGAAGAACCGCGTGCCCCTGGGCCCGGAACAGGGCCGGCAGGTACCGGTGCATGTGGTCGAAATAGGGGAGTGCGAGGAAATCCGCGCGCCGGAACGCCTTGAGCCCGCAGCCGGTGTCGCGGGTGCCGTCGCCCAGCATCCAGCCCCGAAGCCCGTTCGCGAAGCGCGACGCGGCGCGTTTCGACCAGGTGTCGCGCCGCCCGACCCGCTGGCCCGCGACGAGGCCGGTTCCGGCCGGCGCGCCCAGGAGCGCGTCGACGAGGCGCGGCACCTCGGCCGGCGGGTTCTGCCCGTCGCCGTCGATGGTGCAGATCACCGGCGCGCGGGCTGCGAGCACGCCGGAATGCACCGCCGCCGACTGCCCGGCCGAGCGCTTGTGATGGACGATGCGCAGCCAGGGCATGGTTTCTGCCGCCCGGGCCAGCGCCGCCGCCGTGCCGTCGTCGGAGCCGTCGTTGACCGCGAGGACCTCGAACGCGCGGCCCGCGCAGGCCGCCGCGACGGCCTCCAGGAGATAGCCGATATTCTCCGCCTCGTTCCGCATCGGAACGACAAGACAGAAATCCGGAGCCTTCTGTGCCGGCATCGCGACCGCTTCTCACCACATCCGTTTGAGTCGAGACCGCCCTCGGTAGGCGGCATTGCCCGGCCGCGTCCTGAAGCCGGTTGCAGCGGTTATATCGCAGGAACGGGGCCGCTGTTCCAGTGATACAAGCGCATTTCCGGAATGCGCCCGCAACATGCGGCGGCCTCTCGCGCAGGACCCGCCGCCGGGCCCGCGACATCCTGCCTTACCCTACGGTCCCGAACCGACTGGTGCCCGAGGAGAGACTCGAACTCTCACGCCTTGCGGCGGGGGATTTTGAATCCCCTGCGTCTACCATTCCGCCACTCGGGCAGCACCGGGAGCGTGGATAGCCTGCGCGGGCGCCGCCCGAAAGGGGGAATCTGCTACCAGCGGCCGGTGATGGCGCCGAGGGCGAGCCCCGCGCGGCGGCGGAATTCGGAGGTCGCGAGGCGCCCGGCGGCCACCGCGCCCGGGTCGGCGGCGGCCTTCTTCAGAAGCGGCGCGGCACGCCAGGCGGCGAGCAGCGCCGGCGTGGCGCTGCGGGGAATGGCGGCGCGGGACCGACGGGCCCGGTCGATCCGCCGGAGCCCTTCTTCGGCGAGCGCCCGCACCGCTTCGGGCCGCCCGTCCGGGAGTGGGCGGCGCCCGGCGGCCTCCAGCGTAGGAACCGCCTGGAACCAGGAAGCGAGGCCTTGCCCCCAGGCGAGATCGCGCACCACGGGTTCCGCCGCGTCCGGCGCGCCCAGGCGCCGCGCGGCAACCCACATCAGCCCGCCCGCCGTGGCGTCGAGATGCGCCGCGAATGCCGCGTCGTCGGCGAACCCGTCCCGGCCCAGGTCCCAGCGCCGCGCCGCCACCAGCACGTCGAGCACCGGCACGTCCCCGGGCCGGATCGCCTCGGCCAAGGGTGTCGCCACCTCGTGCCGCCGCACCGGTCCGCCGCCCGCGATCTCGGCCAGCGCGTCGCGCCACCACTGGAGCCGCATCTCGGCGATCATCGGCTCGGCCGTAACCCAGGGGGCGCGGGCCACCTCCAGGTTGAACGCGTAGAGCGGGAACAGCACGCGCCGCGCAGGCACCGGCGCCGCCATGGCCGAGAGGAACCGATCCGGATCGCCCCGCTCCACCAGCGCGGCGCAGGCGGCGATGCTCACTCGGCCGCCTTCGCCGCCATCGGGGCCCCGCTCTGGATCAGCTTCCAGGCGATGGCGTCGGCGAGCGCTTCGAAGGAGGCGTCGACGATGTTGGCCGAGACCCCCACCGTGGCCCAGGCGCGGCCCTGGTCGTCGGCGAAGTCTATGATCACCCGGGTCACCGCCTCGGTGCCGCCCTGGGTGATCCGCACCTTGAAATCGGTCAGCCGCATGTCGCCGATCGCGTCCTGGTAGGGCCCGAGATCGGATTTCAGCGCCTGCCAGAGCGCGTTCACCGGTCCGTCATCCATGATGTCCTGGGCGTGCTCGTTCTTGAAATAGCTGGTCCGCGTCTCGCCGCGGATCGAGATCGTCACCACGGCTTCGGATTCCACCACGACGGCGCCCCTGGCGTTGCGGCGGCGTTCGGAGATCACCCGGTAGCGTTCGATCTCGAAGAAATCCGGCAGGAGGTCCAGTTCGCGCCGGGCGAGCAGTTCGAAGCTCGCCTGCGCGCTGTCATAGGCGTAGCCGTCGCTCTCCTTGCGCTTCACCGCATCGAGGATCCGGCCGAGCGCGGGGTCGCCCTTCTCGGCCTCAAGCCCCATGGCGGTGAGCCGCTCGACGAGGTTCGACTGGCCGGCCTGGTTCGACATCGGCACGATGCGGGCATTGCCCACCGTGCCGGGGTCGATGTGCTCGTAGGTGGTCGGGTCCTTGGTGATCGCGCTGGCATGGAGCCCCGCCTTGTGGGCGAAGGCCGAGGCGCCGACATAGGGCGCGCTGCGCTGGGGCACGCGGTTCAGGATGTCGTCGAGCTGCCGCGAGATGCGGGTGAGGCCGTGGAGAGCGTCGATTGTGACACCGGTCTCGAAGCGGCTTCTGTAGGGCTCTTTCAGGAGCAGCGTGGGGATCAGCGTGGTGAGGTTGGCGTTGCCGCAGCGCTCGCCTAACCCATTGAGAGTCCCCTGGATTTGCCTTGCGCCGGCGTCCACGGCGGCGAGGCTGCCGGCCACGGCGTTGCCGGTGTCGTCATGGGTGTGGATGCCGAGCCTCTCGCCGGGGAGGCCCTTGCCGATGACCTGGGCGACGATCTCGCCGATTTCCTGGGGCAGCGTGCCGCCATTGGTGTCGCACAGGACGATCCAGCGGGCGCCGGCCTCCAGGGCGGCCTTCAGGCAATCGAAGGCATAGGCCGGGTCGGCCTTCCAGCCGTCGAAGAAATGCTCCGCATCGAACAGCGCCTCGCGGCCCTGGCCCACGCAATGGGCGATGCTCGCGCGGATGTTCTCGACATTCTCCTCGAGGCTGACCCCGAGCGCGGTTTTCACATGGAAATCATGGGTCTTGCCGACGAGGCAGACCGCCTTGGTGCCGGCGTTCAGCACCCCCGCCAGCACCTCGTCATTCGCCGCCGAGCGGCCGGAACGCTTGGTCATGCCGAAGGCGGTGAAGGTGGCGCGGGTTTGGGGCGCCTCGGCGAAGAAGGCGTCGTCGGTGGGGTTCGCGCCGGGCCAGCCGCCCTCGATATAGTCGAGGCCGAGCCGGTCGAGCATGGCGGCGATCTGGTGCTTCTCGGCGGAGGAGAACTGCACGCCCTGGGTCTGCTGGCCGTCGCGGAGGGTGGTGTCGAAGAGGGAGAGGCGGGTCTTGGTCATGCCGCGAATTCCTTCCGGAGCGGGGTGCACAACCCGTACACAACCCGTACACAACCTGTACACCGCCGGTGGCGGTGGAGGCCCCGGGTCAGGCCCGGGGCGGCGGGGAATCTGGCGGACATGCCGGGTGCGCGACCGGCCACATGTCCCGCCCGGGCGGCACGCCCGGGCAGCGCCCGACCCTCCCCCCGGGAGGGCGCTTCCGCGCCCCCCCAGGCTCGGGCGCTGCCCTTGGAACCTGATGACGACTGCTTCATGACCCGCCCCATACCTGATCCAGCGTGTTTACATCAAACTCGGGGAGCTTCTCGAACGTGGCCCCCCCGGGCGTGTCCACGACCTTGACACCCGCCCTTGTGAGCCCGTCGCGAATGCGGTCAGCTTCGGCGAAGTTCTTCTTCTTCCGGGCGCGATCCCTACGCTCTACCAGATCGGAGACAGTTCCGGCCTCGGCATCGGTGAAGCCGGGCACCGCTGCCCATTCCGGGACCTTTCCTGACCAGAGGCCGAGGATTTCGAGCGCGAACCTCAACCCATTCACTTCGCCGGCGTTTGCGAGGGCATGTGTCTGGGTGATCGCCTCATGCGTGTTCAGATCGTCGGAGAGCCCGTCGATGATTGGGACGTATGCGCGGGCCGAACCCGATAGCCCGGCAAGGCGATACCACCGTTTGAGTGTTCGCTCCGCCTCCTCTCGCTTCTTCTCCGTCCAGTCCATC
>JBNKWI010000147.1:0-6584 GCA_050299695.1 Paracoccaceae bacterium | reverse complement strand
CCGAACTCCCCGACGCGAAGAAGGCGCGCTTCATCACCGACTACGGCATGACCGACTACGACGCCGCCGTCCTCACCGCCGACACGGAAAGCGCCGCCTTCTCCGAAGCGGTCGCCACAGGCCGCGACGGCAAGCAGGCCGCGAACTGGGTCATCAACGAACTCTTCGGCCGCCTCAAGAAGGACGACCGCGACATCACCGAAAGCCCGATCACCGCGGCGCAGCTCGGCACCATCCTCGACCTCATCGCCAAGGGCGACATCAACGGCAAGATCGCCAAGGACCTCTTCGAGATCGCCTATACCGAGGGCGGCGACCCGGCCGAGATCGTCGAGGCCCGCGGCATGAAACAGGTCACCGACACCGGCGCCATCGAAGCCGCCGTCGACCAGGTTATCGCCGCGAACCCCGACCAGGTCGAAAAGGCCAGGGCCAACCCCAAGCTCGCCGGCTGGTTCGTCGGCCAGGTCATGAAAGCCACCGGCGGCAAGGCCAACCCCAAGGCGGTGAACGACCTCGTCACCGCCAAGCTCGGCCTCTGACCCCGCGCGCAACGCCGTCCCGGCCCTGAGCCGGGACCTCTTGCCCCGACCGCCGGCACAACCCCACTTCGCCCGGAATCAAGGGCCGCAGGCCCGCCGGGCGAGCGCCTGCCCGTCCCCACGGGCTGGCGCTCTGGTGCCGTCCCGCTCCGGACGGTCGTTCGGCGGGCTGGCGAGATAAAGTGCCCCGCTCAATCGCCGCGGCGCCATCCCACGGGCAGGCGCCCGCCCGGCTCCCGCTTGATCGACACCCGCCCCCGCCCTAACCTCCCTCCATTGCCTTGAGGGATTTTCAGAGCCCGTGCCCACCGACCCGCTGAAAAACGGCATCAGCCTCGTCGTCGCCATCGGCGGCTTCCTGGCGAAACCCTCGCTGCTCGACGCGCTGAAAACCGGCCTCTCGATCCACGACACCCTGAAGAAGATGCTCGCCCAGGCCCCGCCCGGCATCGCCACCCTCGCCAACGACCTCACCGCCAGCGCCCGCCCCACCTTCGACGGCTTCGCCGACCTGCCCCCCGATGCCGAAATCCTCTACGAGCAGATGGTCATCGCCGCCCTCCCCGACCCGCAAACCATCGTCACGGCCCGCATGGACCCCGCCGCGATCACCACCGCCATGCTCGCCAATCTCACCGACCGCGCACACCTCCGCCCGCCCATGCCCGACCTGTTCCGCGACCTCACCCAACCGGTCCTCGACCGCCTCCTCGCCGAAAAAAGCTTCGCCGACGACCTCACCCCGGCCTTCATGGCCGCCGTCCTGCAAGACCTCGGCAACGTCGCCGAAAAGCTCGACAACCTCGCCGCCGCCGGCCGCGACCTGATGGAGGCGCTCGCCGCCCGCTTCCAGATCCCCGACGCCTTCGACCTCTCCGACGCCGCCCTCCGCGCCGAACTCGAAAAGAAGGCCCAGGACTACCGCGCCCTCAAACGCGAGGTCGACGCCATCGACCCCGCCATGAAACGCCTCTCGAACCTCAAAGCCGCCGCGCAGGACGCCATCGCGCGGGTCGATCTCGAGGAGGTCGAAAACCTCCTCCTCCTCGTCCAGACCACCGAACTCGAGGAAGCCGCGAAAACCGCCGAACTCCGCGCCGACAACGCCCTCCTCCGCGGCAAGGTCGAAGACGCCTACCGCATCCTCTCCGCCGCCGCCGACAGTTTTGCCAGTGTCGATCCGCTGGAACCGGCCCGGCGGCGAATGCGCTACGAAGACCGTCTCTACAGACACGGTCTGAGATACGGCGGAGCGGGACTAGGACTCGCCGCTGACATGAACAGCGCCGCCCTCGCCGTCCTGACCCGCGAGGACCATCCCGTGGATTGGGCCACGACCCAGCAGAACCTGGCCGTCGCGCTCGAGGCCCAGGGCGCGCGCACCGCCGGGCCCGACAGTGCGGCAGTCCTTGCTGAGGCTGTTGAGGCCAACCGCGCCGCACTCACCGTGCGGACGCGCGAGGACTATCCCGAGATTTGGGCCGCGATCCAGCAGAACCTCGGCATCGCGCTTCGGACCCAGGGCATTCATGCAGGCGAGGCAGAAGGCGCCGACCTCCTCGCCATGGCAGTCGCGTCCTGTTGCGACGCGTTGACCGTCCTGACCCGAGAGCGCCATCCGGTGCAATGGGCCCAGGCCCACCGGAACCTCGGCAACGCGTATCTCGCTCAGGGCACCCGCTCCGCCGGTCCGGAGGACGCGGCCCTGCTCGCCCAGGCCGTCGCGGCCTATCGCGCTGCCCTCACCGTCGTGACCCGCGAGAACCAATCTGTGGACTGGGCCGGCACCCAGCAGAACCTCGCCTTCGCACTCAAGGCCCAAGGCTCACGCACATCCGGGCCAGACGGCTCCGCCCTTCTCGCGAACGCCGTGGACGCCTACCACGCCGCGCTCACTGTCCGGACCCGCGAGGACCGTCCCGTGGAATGGGCCATGACGATGGAGAACGTGGCCCTCGCGGAAGAAGCCATAGCCGACCACGACACCACCACCGACCCCCGCCCGCATCTCGAAGCCGCGCTCACCGATGTCGAAGCGGCACTGACCGTCTTCGACCCCGAGCACATGGCCTTCAATCACGAGAAGGCCAAAAAACTCCGCGACCACCTGAAAACCTGCCTCACCGCGCTCTGAGCGCTCCCGCCGGTGTACAGGTTGTGTACAGCCTGTGTACAGGTTGTGCAGCCCGGAATCCGGCCCGATCAGGTCCCGCAGAAGGTCTGCCGCACTTCCTCGCCCGGCTCCGGCGAGCGGCGCAGGTCGGCGAATTCCGGCAGTTCCTCGAACGGCCGCGCGAGCGCCCGGCCGAGCCGTTCGAACGGCCCGAAATCCCCCGAAACCGCCGCCGAGATCGCCTCCTCGATCCGGTGGTTCCGCGGGATCAGAACCGGGTTCGCCCCCGCCAAAATAACCGCCGCATCCCCCGGATCCCGCGCCAAACGCGCCTTCCACTCCGCCTCCCAGGCATCGAACGCCTCGGGATCCAGGAACTGATCCCGCGCGGCAGTACTACCCAAAGCCCTGAACGCATTGGTGAAATCCGCCTGCCCCTCGGCCATCAGCCCGAGGAAGCGGTGGATCAGGAGCTCGTCCTCCTCCTCCGAGCCGGCCAGCCCCAGCTTCGCCCGGAACACCCCGGTCCAGGCCTCGATGAACAGTCCCGGGAACCGGTGCACCGCCTCCGTCGCCGCCTCCACCGCCGCCGCCCGGTCCTCGCCCATCACCGGCAGAAGCGCGGTCGCGAACTGCGCCAGGTTCCAGATCATCACGTCCGGCTGCCGGTCATAGGCATAGCGCCCGAAACGGTCGATGGAGGAAAACACCGTCTCTGGGTCATAGCTGTCCATGAACGCGCAGGGGCCATAGTCGATGGTCTCGCCCGAGATTGCACAATTGTCGGTGTTCATCACCCCATGGATGAACCCCACCCCGAGCCAGGCCGCCACCAGCCGCGCCTGCGCCGCCACCACCGCGTCGAGGAGGCCGAGCGGACCCTCGGCCTCCGGATAGTGCCGCGCGATCACATGGGCGGTCAGCGCCTCCAAGGCCGCCACATCCTGACGCGCCGCGAAATACTGGAACGTGCCCACCCGGATATGGCTCGACGCGACCCGGGTCAGCACCGCCCCGGGCAGCGCGCGCTCGCGCAGCACCGGCTGGCCCGTGGCCACCGCCGCCAGCGCCCGCGTGGTCGGAATGCCCAAAGCATGCATTGCCTCCGACACGAGATACTCCCGCAGCACCGGCCCCAGCCAGGCCCGCCCGTCGCCCATCCGCGAATAAGGCGTCGGGCCGGAGCCCTTGAGTTGAATGTCCCGACGCACGCCCGAAACATCCACCACCTCGCCCAGAAGCAGCGCCCGCCCGTCGCCCAGCTGCGGCGCCCAGCCGCCGAACTGGTGCCCGGCATAGACCTGCGCCAAAGGATCCGCCCCCTCGGGCACCCGGTTCCCGGCCAGCACCGCCACGCCCTCCGGCGCGGCCAAGGCCTCGGGGTCGATCCCCAAATCCTCCGCCAAAGCCAGGTTCAAGGCGACCAAACGCGGCGCGGCGACCGGCTTCGGCGGCATCCGCGTAAAGAACCGCTCGGGCAGGCGGCCATAGCTGTTGTCGAACGGGATCTTGAGCATCGCCCCCCAGAGGTAGGCGCGACGCGCCGGAAAGACCAGTGCCCGCACGTCAAACCGGTTTCCCGAAGCCCCCTGCCATGCTAGGCCGAGGGCCCTTTCCCAGCGGACCGGGCCGCCCCCATGACCCTCCTCCAGATCGCCTCGATCCTGATCGTCCTCGCCGGCCTGTTCGGCGCAGTGAACTACCTGGTGCTGAAGCTGCCCACCGCGATCGGCATCCTCGTTGTGGCGCTTCTCGCCTCCATCGCGATCCTGATCCTCGACGTGGTAGTGCCGGGCCTCGGGCTCGACGCCACGCTGACCGGCCTTGTGACGGGCATCGACTTCTCGGGCGCCCTCCTCGAAGGCATGCTCGGCCTCCTCCTCTTCGCCGGCGCGCTCCATGTGGATCTCGAACGGCTCCGCTCCGCCTGGTCGGTGGTGGCGCTGATGGCGACGCTCGGCGTGGCGCTCTCCACGGCGATCGTCGGCGCGGGCTTCTCCTGGGTAACCGGCATGCCGCTCCTCGCGGCGCTGGTGTTCGGAAGCCTGATCTCACCGACCGACCCGGTCGCCGTGCTTGGCGTCCTCCGCGAGGCGTCCTTGCGGAAATCGCTCGAGGTCAAGATCGCCGGCGAAAGCCTCTTCAACGACGGCGTTGCCTATGTGGTGTTCCTGATCCTCGTGGGCCTCGCCTTCCCCGCCGCCCATGGTGCCCACGCCACGGAGGGCACCGCCCTCGCCGCCGCCGAACTTTTCCTCCGCGAGGCCGTGGGCGGCGCGCTTCTCGGCATCGTGCTCGGCTGGCTCACCTTCCGGCTGATGCGGCGGATCGACGATTACTCGCTCGAAGTGCTGCTCACCCTCGGCCTCGCCTTCGGCGGCTACGAACTTGCCGTCACGCTCCATGTCTCGGCGCCGATCATGGCGGTCTGCGCCGGGCTGCTGATCGGCCATATCGGCACCCGCGACGGGATGAGCGAGGAGACCCGCAAATACGTCGACGCCTTCTGGAAGCTGATCGACGAGATCCTGAACGCCGTCCTGTTCCTACTGATCGGGCTCGAGGTCTTCGCCATCGCCTTCCCGGCCGAGGCGGTGAAGGCCGGCCTCCTCGCCATCGTCCTCTCGCTCGCCGCCCGCTTCGTCTCGGTCGCCGTGCCGGTCCTTCTTCTCGGCCGCAGCCGGGACTTCTCGGGCGGGGTGATCCGGATCATGACCTGGGGCGGGCTCAAGGGCGGCATCTCCGTCGCCCTCGCCCTCTCGCTCCCCGAGAGCGAGTGGAAGCCGATGATCCTCACCGCCACCTATATCGTGGTGATCTTCTCCATCGTGGTGCAGGGTCTCACCATCAAGCCGCTCGCCAACAGGCTCGGCCGCGAACCGGATCTGGTGTGATGTACGACTACCTCGTCTACGACGTCTTCACCGACACCCCCTTCGGTGGCAACCCGCTCGCAATCCTTCCCGACGCCACGGGCATCCCCGAGGACCGCCTCCAGAAGATCGCCCGCGAGTTCAACTTCTCCGAAACCACCTTCGTCTTCCCGCCCGAAGACCCCGCCCACACCGCCAGGGTCCGGATCTTCACCCCCACCCAGGAGGTCCCCTTCGCCGGCCACCCGCTGATCGGCACCGCCGTCGCGCTCAACGATCTTGGCCGCGGCACCGACATGGTGCTCGAGCTCGGCGTCGGCCCCACCGCCGCCCATGCGGAACACGGCCACGCCCGCTTCACCGCCACCCAGCCCCTCGTCCGGGGCGGCATGCCGGCCCCCGAAGACGTCGCCGCCTGCCTCGGCCTCGACGCGTCCGACATCCGCACCGACCGCCGCGCCCCCGAACAGGCCGGGCTCGGCCTTGAATTCGCCCTCGTCGAACTCGCCGACCGCGCCGCACTCTCCCGCGCGCAGCCCGTCACCGACGCGTTCCGCGCCGCCGCCCGCCGCTACCCGACGAAGCTCGACTTCGCCGTCATGGCCTACACCCGCGACGGCGCCACGCTCCACGCCCGCATGTTCGCCCCCCTCGACAACATCCCCGAAGACCCGGCCACCGGCTCCGCCGCCGCCGCGCTCTCGGCCGTCCTCGCCGAGGCCGACGGAACCACGACATTCACCATCCACCAGGGCGAAGACATGGGCCGCCCCTCCCTGATCGAAACCGAGGTGACCCTCGACAACGGCCGCACCGCCGCCGTCACCGTCGCCGGCCAGGCCGTCCGCACCTCCGAAGGCCGGCTGACGCTCGACTGATCGTTCCTGCCGCGCCGCCTTCGCCAGGAATGGCGCGTGGCAGGTTCGCTCTTACCTTGCCACAGCGTGCAAGCCGGGCGAGCGCCTGCCCGTGGGATGGCGTATCAACGGTTCTTCGGGGCACTTTATCCCTCAAGCCCGCAGTACAACCGTTCGGCGCGGGACGTCACCAAAGCGC